>JAUIHM010000048.1 GCA_030432315.1 Alphaproteobacteria bacterium
AAGCCCATTTCGTCGATCCGGACCTCGGTCACCATTGCCGCATCCCCGGTGCCGCGGTGAATCGTGACGGCTTCCTGGGCCCGGACGGTGCCGGGAAGGGTGAGTGCGAGCAGTGCGTATGGGAGCAGGCGGGTCATGGCGGGGCTCCGGGGCGTCGGACGTTGATGGATAATAGGGCGTTAACGTCTGATCGATTCATCAAATCCTGGGATTGGTTAACGGCGCCGGGCGGTTTGACGCCACGCTGGTGGCATCGATGTGTGACATTTCCGCGGGGGACTCCGATGAAGACGGTCTCTTCAGGCGTGACATCTGGCGTTCTCGCAGCCAGTGCCGGGGAAGAGGCGATGAGGCAGGACTTGGAGTCGAGCGGTTTCCGGATTATGCTGCACGTGCGTTCCGTTGGAACCTTTGGGGGAGCAGTGTGATGAAAAATCCGTGGATGAGCATGTGGATGAGCGCGGCGGCGAAGAATGTCGCAACCGCGCAGGGGCACTGGATGAATGAGGCAAAGCGGCAGCAGGCGGTGTTGCAGAAGCAGATGACCAAAGCGGCGACGGAGCAGTTGCTGAAAGCCTGGGGGATGGCGCCGAAGAAGCGGTGAGCGCGGCGGTCAGTGGCTTCCGTTGAGCAGGAATATCGCCAGCGCCCAGAGCGGCAGCGAGGCGAAGAATGCGAGATAGGCGTTGCGGACATGGCGGTATTTGCGCAGGGCGATGCTGGCGGTGATGTGGCACTGTTCGGCGAGTTCGTCCAGATAGGCCTGCGGTGACAGGGCGGCCAGATCGGCACGGTAACCGGCGACGTCCCGGCCGGCGACGCCGCCAAAAAACAGCAGCGAGCGGCTGTTCCGGCGCAGGCGGGGGATCAGCGTCAGGCCCATGAAAAAATAGGCGCAGAGGATCGGCAGGGTGGAGAGGCCGACATAGAGCGCCGGCAGACCCTCGACCGCGTTGCCGCGCAGCAGGGCGGCCAGCACGCCGGCCATGGCGGTGGTGGTCGGCACCAGCAGCACCAGTTTGGCGTCGGAGGCGCGGGTCGCCTCGATCTGCCGCGCAAGGTTGGCTTCGAGCAGGGCGCGGCGGGTGTCGAAGTCGAGCGTGGCGGGGATGTCGGCCTCCGGTGACATGATCGTGAAATGCGGTTCCTGGACTGCGCCCAACTGACTGACTTCACCCATCGTGCGATGCCCGTGCTGATTCTCCCGGCCCTGCGGCCGTCGGTGCCCCTCTGCGGGAAATAGCAGGTCCGGAGGCGGTTCGCCACAGATTTGCGGAAGCGTCGCCGGGAGCCACCGCGGCGCGGCGGGCGGAATGTGGCGGATTGGCTGCCGTCAGGCAGGAGCATAGGTCAGGCGGATGACGTCGGCGGTGATCTGATCGCTGGCCACAAACCGGAGCGGCGGTCTGGGGCCGGAGAAGAACGGCGCGCCGCTGCCGAGCACCACCGGGTGCAGGTAGAGCCGGTATTCGTCGATCAGGCCGAGATCGGCAAGGCTCCGGGCGAGCACCGGTCCGCCGACGTCGATCTCGCCGGTTTGGCTTGCCTTCAGCTGCCGGACTTCGGCCCCGAGGTCGCCGCCGATCCGTGTGGCATTGGCGCCGAGGCTCAGCGGCGTGTGCGATGCGACCCACTTCGGCCGGCTGCGCCAGACACTGGCAAATTCCCGTTCCGCCGTGGTCCAATCCGGGCGGTCCTCATCCCAGTATCGCATGATCTCATAAAGGCGGCGGCCGTAGAGACAGCCCGCCGCGCGGCGCACCTGGTCGATCCAGTGTTGAAACAGGTCCGGAGCCGGGGCAAATCTGTCGTGATCGACGTAGCCGTCGAGCGACACGTTCATCGCGAACACGAGTCCCGCCATTCCGAATCTCCCTCGTCCCGGCTCATCAGACTATTCCGGGCGGCGGAACGGCACAAGCGTCAGGCGGAGCGCCGGCCCGGCACCGGAGAAGGGCAGAGCGCCGTTGTGTTTGCCCGCCGCTTCGCGGCATGCTGGTGCCGGTATCGCGCGAAGCGGAAAGGTCGGGAATGCGGATCATCGGAATTTCGGGAAGCCTGCGGCAGGGCTCGTTCAATACGGCGCTGCTGCGTGCGGCGGTGGAACTGGCACCGGAGGGTGTGGAGATCACGGTTGAGACGCTGCACGGCGTGCCGCTCTATGACGCTGATGTCGAGCGGGAGCAGGGGATTCCGGCGCGGGTGGCGGCGCTGAAGGATGCGGTGGCGGCATCGGATGCGCTGCTGCTGTCGACGCCGGAATACAACAATTCGCTGCCGGGGGTGTTCAAGAACGCCATCGACTGGATGTCGCGCCCGCCGGCGGACATGGGCCGGGTGTTTCGCGGCCGGCCGGTCGGGCTGATCGGCGCCTCGCCGGGCGGGTTCGGCACGACGCTGGCCCAGGCGGCCTGGCTGCCGGTGCTCAGGACGCTCGGCACCGAGCCGTGGTTCGGCATGAAGCTGCTGGTCAGCCGGGCCGGCACGGTGTTCGACGGCGAGGGGCGGCTGGTGGGCGAGGAGGCGCGGGCGCAGGTGGAAAAGTATCTCGCCGGGTTCGCGCAGTTCGCCGCGCGGGGGCGCTGAGACCGCGCCGGCTCAGGGCGTGATCAGCGCCCGGTCGGCGGCGCGGGACAGCTGATCGTTCGGATGGCCCTTGCAGGCTTTGGCGACATCCTCGGTCCACTGGGCGACGATGTTGCTGTCCGATGCGCCGAGGTCGCCGCCGACCGGCGGGATGCCCCTGAGGGTTTCAACGCGGGTATTGTAGTCCATTTTGTCATACGCCGCGCAGGTCGGCCCGCCGTTTCGGAACGGATCGACATTGGTCTGGGCCTGGGCGGCGACAGCGGGCAGGCAGAGGGCGAGGGTCAGGGCGAGCGGTGTGACGGGGCGCATGGGATGTCTCCTGGGAATGGGAGTTTCCGGGGAGTATCGGGCGAGGTTCAAAAAGTGGCAAGAGGTCTGACCATACGTCACTTCTCCAGACAGAGGATCGCGCCCGGCCCGGGGGTGGGTGCATCGCACCCGCCCTGGGGGGCGGGTCGGGTGCGATCCGGGCCGTTGGCCCGGGGGGGTGTTGATGGCGACCGGATCTATGAAATGGACTATACTTATAATAATGGTGGCAGTCTGGAAGGATTTTTCATGCACCGTGATCCACCGAGTAGTGTCAAAAAAATTTTGCGCAAGGAAGTTGGATTTGGCTGTCCGGTGACCGATTGCGGGTGCCCGTATTTGGAGTGGCATCACTTCGATCCCGCTTGGCATGTGCGCAACCATCACGAACCCAAAGGAATGATTGCTCTTTGCAGGGAGCACCACATCCAAGCAGATCATGGCGCCTTCACAACGGAGCAGTTGAGACATTTTAAGAAATGCGGTCGTAGTAGCTCCAAAACCATTGAAGGGAAATTCAATTGGATGCGAAATCGATTATTATTAGCCGTTGGTGGGAATTTTTATTACGAGACGCTGGGAGTATTCAAGTTCCAAGGGCGGGAAATCATCTGGCTCGAGCGATCCACTGATGGATACCTGACGGTAAACATTAATATGCTGACAACGAGCGGTCTGCCTCGTGCTAGGATGATAAACAATCAATGGTATGGAACAAATTTAGAGGATGATATTGAGTGTCCTCCATCTGCCAAGCGAATAAAAGTACGATACTCAAATGGAGATCACTTTTCCTTAGAGTTTACAGAGGCAAACTCTGAATCTGATATCCTAAAATCGTTTCCTGAAGCATCGGTTGGCCGGTGGGATATTCCTTTCCCCATTACGTTAGCAGCCATTAGTTACAGCGTCGGAGGGACGAACATAAGTTTTGGTTCAAGAGGAACGACAATAGAAGGATTATCGATAGTTGGTGTCTTCATGAAGAACTGCGGTTGGGGGATTGTAGTCAATTGATGATTGCAAACGCCGACGTTCAAACCACAGGTTCGGTGCTGGAGACTACTCATCCATCTTCAGCGCCGAAATGAACGCTTCCTGCGGGATCTCCACCCGGCCGAACTGGCGCATGCGTTTCTTGCCGGCTTTCTGTTTTTCCAGCAGTTTGCGTTTGCGGGTGGCGTCGCCGCCGTAGCATTTGGCGGTGACGTCCTTGCGCAGGGCGGAGATGGTTTCGCGGGCGATGATACGTCCGCCGATCGCGGCCTGGATCGGGATCTTGAACAGGTGCTGCGGGATCAGTTCCTTGAGTTTCTCGCACATCGAGCGGCCGCGGGCGTCGGCGCGGGCGCGGTGGACCATCATCGACAGGGCGTCGACCGGTTCGTCATTGACGAGGATCTGCATCTTCACCAGGTCGTCCTGCTGATAGCCGGTGACCTGGTAGTCGAAGCTGGCATAGCCCTTGGTGACGGATTTCAGCCGGTCGTAGAAGTCGAACACCACCTCGTTCAGTGGCAGGTCGTAGACCACCATCGCGCGGGTGCCGGCGTAGGTGAGGTCAAGCTGCACGCCGCGGCGTTCCTGGCAGAGTTTCAGCACGTCGCCGAGGTAGTCGTCGGGCACGAGGATCGTCGCCTTGATCCGCGGTTCCTCGACATGGTCGACCCTGACGGCGTCGGGCATGTCGGCGGGGTTGTGCAGTTCGATCTTCGATCCGTCGGTCATGTAGACGTGGTAAATCACCGAGGGCGCGGTGGTAATCAGGTCGATGTCATACTCGCGCTCCAGCCGGTCGCGGATCACTTCGAGGTGCAGGAGGCCGAGGAAGCCGCAGCGGAAGCCGAAACCGAGGGCGGCGGAGGTTTCCATTTCCGACGAAAAGCTGGCGTCATTGAGCTGCAGTTTTTCGATCGCGTCGCGCAGATCCTCGAAATCGGCGGCATCGACCGGGAAGAGGCCGCAGAACACCACCGGCTGTGCCGGTTTGAAGCCGGGCAGGGCCTTTTCGCAGCCTTTGCGCTCGGTGGTGATGGTGTCGCCAACCCTGGTGTCGCGGACCTGCTTGATCGAGGCGGTCAGGAAGCCGAGCTCGCCCGGGCCGATTTCGTCCACCGGCAGCATGCCGGGGGTGAACACGCCGACCCGGTCCACCGGATAGACCGCATTGGTCTGCATCATCCGGATGCGGTCGCCCTTTTTCAGTTTGCCGTCGAAGATCCGCACCAGTACCACCACGCCGAGATAGGCGTCGTACCATGAATCGACCAGCATCGCCCTGAGCGGTGCATCGGGATCGCCCTGCGGCGCCGGCAGGCGGGTGACGATGGCTTCGAGCACGTCGGGGATGCCGAGCCCGGTCTTGGCGGAGATCTCCACCGCCTGCGATGCGTCGATGCCGATCACGTCCTCGATCTGTTCCTTGACCCGGTCCGGTTCGGCGGCGGGCAGGTCGATCTTGTTGAGGACCGGGACGATTTCGTGGTTGGCGTCGATCGCCTGGTAGACGTTGGCCAGTGTCTGCGCCTCGACCCCCTGGGAGGCGTCGACAACCAGCAGCGAGCCTTCGACCGCGCGCATCGAGCGGGAGACCTCATAGGCGAAGTCGACGTGACCGGGGGTGTCGATCAGGTTGAGGATGTAGGTTTCGCCGTCATGCGCCCTGTAGGAAATGCGGACGGTCTGGGCCTTGATGGTGATGCCGCGTTCGCGCTCGATGTCCATGCTGTCGAGCATCTGCGCCTTCATGTCGCGGTCGGCGACGGTGCCGGTCGACTGGATCAGCCGGTCGGCGAGCGTGGATTTGCCGTGGTCGATATGGGCCACGATGGAGAAGTTGCGGATGCGGTTTATGTCGGTCATGCAGAGCCGTATGGGGGTGTTTTCGGGGGCCGTCAAGCGGGCGTGACGGGGCCGGAGCGGGTTGCAGCGGGGCCCGTGGCGGCCCGGTGGCGGCCCGGCGGCAGAGTCGGTGCCGCCGGAACGTTACTGGGCGGAGCGGACGAGGTTTTTCAGGAAATCAGGGTCGATGGCGCCATCCCGTTCCAGCACCGGCGGCGTGGCGGGCGCGGTCGCGATGCGGGCCGTGTTCGACAGCGGCAGATCCTTCGGCAGCGTGCCTTGCGGCGCGGTCGGGCGCCGCGCCGTGCGGATGGCTGCGATGTTCCGACCGGCAGGACCGGCGAGCGTGCCGTGCCCGGCACCGGCGTCGGTGGCCGAACTGACACGGGTAGAGAGGTCGGGACTGGCGGGCGTGTTTTTCCAGCCCATCCACAGCAGCGTGACGGCCACGCCGAGGGCGAAGGCGATGACGGCCGCCGCGACCGGGCGCACGCCGGCGGAGGGTTCAGGCTCCGTAAGGGTGACGGCCTGATGCCGGACCGGCGCGGGCTGCGGCAGGAGTTCGGGGGGCGGAAAAATGTCGGCTTCTGTCGGCGGAGTCGACTGGATACCGGCGACGGGGGAAGACGCGGAAGGACGCCCGGCCGGATCGGCGGCGGTCGCGCGGAGGCCGGTTGCGGCGCGGGCGGCAAGGGCGCGGGCGCGGCGGGCGCGGGCATCGGCGACCCGCTCGGCCCATTCCTTTGAATCGGGACTCATCCCGATGGGGGGCTGCCCCGCTGGTTGGGTGGGTTCCCGGTCGCCCATTGCCTCAGCCTGTATCCGTTTCCTGCCCGTATCACAGGTTATTGAACGAATCGATTAACAATGCCCATACGCGCGGCGCAAACAGGCGGTTTCAACCACCAGGCGAAATTCCGCCGATTGTACGCCCGGTCAGAGGCCGGCGCGCCAGACCTCGAGGCTGCCCGACGAGGGACGCGGGGAGAAAAAGGTGAAGTCCGTAACCTGGTAGGGCCTTGCGGCGGTGCGGTTCAGATCCGCCGCCAGGGCGACGGCCCGGGCGCGGTCGGCGGCATGGAAATAGCGCACAGCGTTGTGACTGACAGAAAAACCGACCGTGACGATGCGGCGGGCCGAGTGACCGGCTTCCGTCAGCGCGGCCCGCAGCCTGGCGGCGGCGGCATCGCCGGCGGCAACGGGAATATGGGCGACGATCCGCGCCGCGCCGGGGGCCGCTGCCGCTCTTTGCGCCGCGGCGGGAGCCTGGCGCGCGGGTGGCGGCTTCGGGAAATCTGTCGGAAAACGGGTTTTCGGCGGGGTATCGGCCCTTGGAGCGGAGGCGACCTGCGGGATTTGCGGAATGCCGGCGGCGGCGGCGGCGAAGGCCGGCATGCCGATGCGGGCCGTCGGCAGGGGGGCTGTCCGGGCGGGAAGCAAGAGGGGCGCGGGGCGGCGCAGGACGGTGTCGGGCATGGCAGGGGGCCGGTCGGTGGCGGGCGGGGTCATCCGCGGCGTGTCGCCGGCGGCCGGTCCGGTATGGAGCGCCGCGGCGGTGGGGAGCGGCGCCGGGGTAACGGCGAAGGGTTCCGGGCCGGTCGAGGAGGCCAGGGCGGCGGCGGGGATCCGTGGCGGTTCCGGCGGGGGGCCGGCAGGGGACAGGGCAAAAGCGAGGCCGACCGCCACACCGGCGAGGAAAAAGCAGCCGGGCAGGATCAGGCCTGCGGTCCGTCCCGGCTGTGGGCGCAGGGGCACGGATGCGGTCTGCGCGGCAACGGGCGCTGGGGCGGGCCCGGTAGCGGGATCAGGGCGGGCGAGGGCCGGGAGGGTGGCGCCGGGTGTCCGGGCGCGGCGCGGCAAGGCCGGGGTGGCGGCCCCGGATGCCGCCGCCGCGCGTTCGGCCCGTTCGGCGAGGGCCTTCTTCCGGCGGATCTTTGCGTCCGCGACCCGGCGCTGCCATTCCGCCTGGTCGAACGTCGGAAGGGTGTCGCTGTCGGAGAGACGGGGATGTGCCTGTGCTGCCATGTCTCCTTCTCCGTTGCGGACGCATACCCTTCGCCCCGCGCGTCCGGGTGACGCCGCGGGGTTTGTTTCAGTAACGGAGCGGAATTGCCGAAATGGCAGGGTATCACGAAAACGTGAGGGCGGCAGCGCGCCGGCGCGGCGTCATCCCGGCCGCCGGGATGCGCCGGTGGGACCGTTGTCAGACCAGGGTGGCTTCGGTCAGGCTGCGGACTTCCTCTTCGCTGACGCCGTCTGCCAACTCGACGATGGTCAGTCCGCCTTCGACCACGTCGAAAACGCCGAGATTGGTGATGATGCGGTCGACCACGCCCTTGCCGGTCAGCGGCAGGGTGCATTCGTGGAGCAGTTTCGATTCACCCTTCTTGTTGGCGTGATCCATCACCACGACGACCCGGCCGACCCCGGCGACGAGGTCCATGGCCCCGCCCATGCCCTTGACCAGTTTGCCGGGGATCATCCAGTTGGCGAGGTCGCCGTTTTCCGCCACTTCCATCGCGCCGAGGATCGCCATGGCGATCTTGCCGCCGCGGATCATGCCAAACGAGGTGGCACTGTCGAAATAGGAGGTGCGGGCGAGTTCGGTAATGGTCTGTTTGCCGGCATTGATCAGGTCCGGATCCTCCTCGCCCTCGATGGGAAACGGACCCATGCCGAGCATGCCGTTTTCCGACTGCAGGGTGATGTCCTTGTCGCCGACATAGTTGGCGACAAGGGTCGGGATGCCGATGCCGAGATTGACGTACATGCCGTCTTCCAGTTCCTGGGCGGCCCGTTCGGCCATTTGGTTGCGGTCCCAAGCCATTGGTTTTTCCCTTCAGTGCGTTGCGGTTGCGGGTTGCGGTTCAGGTGTTGCGGCCACCGGCGGCTCCGTGCCGCGAATCCGGGCGAACAGCCGGTCGAGGCAGAGGGCGCCGAATGCGGCGTTCATGTGGGTATGGTCGGAGAACCGGCCGTTGCCATTGGGCATGCTGCGCGATCCGGTGGCGTAGCCTGCGGCTGTAAGTCCGGTTGCCGCAAGGGTCTCGGCAGGCTGGCGCAGCAGGGTGATGCGGTGCCGGTCCAGTTCAGTGTCGAGCAGGCCGAAGTACCGCCCGAGCAGCGGTTTCAGTTCGTATTGGGTTTTCGCAGCGCGTATCCAGGGAGCGACACCGGCTTTGGCCGGTTTGGCGAGACAGTCTTCGGAGACGACCGGGCGCGGCATGAGCGTCAGCGCCGGCTGCGTCCAGCCGCGCCACACGGCGGGTGGCAGGCTGAAGCGGGCGATCTCCGCCGCCATGGCGTCGAATGCGGCGGACGAGAGCCGCGCGGTCATTCCGTCGGCCCGGTATCCGTCGACCTCGAATTCGCTCAGCAGTCCGCCGATCCGGCCGAAGGCACAGTTGCTGCCCACATGCAGCACGTGGTCGGCCGTCGACAGGTCAACCGCAGGCACGGCGTTGATCCGGGCGAGCATCTCAGCGAATTCCGCGTGACGCGGGTGCCCGTCCGGCAGCGAGAAGACCAGGTTCGGTTCAAGCCGCATCTGATCGAAGATGTGCGTCGGTGCCGCGAAAAAGCGGACCTCGAGGCCGGGTTCCTTGCCACCACGCTCCGTCCAGGCGTCGCGGAGCGCGCCCACATGGCTGTTGCCGAGGATCAGCACGCGGGTCATCGCCGGCCCTGCCTATTGGACCGGCGCAGGGGCGCCGATCCGGGACAGCAGATCCCGCATCACCAGCACGCCATAGTCCGCATTCATGTGCGACCGGTCGCTTTCGGGATGGGCCTGGCCGCTGGCGAGGCGCCTTGAGCCGAGGGTGAATTTCTTTCGGGTCAGGCCGAGGGGGCCGAGGGTCGCTTCGGTTGGAGGCAGCATCCCGATTCCCCGGTCGGCAAGGGCGCGTCCGAACGCATCGATGTAGATTCCGAGCGCCGGCCCGACGGATGTGCCGTTGGGGACCGCCGCCTTCCAGGCCTTCAGTCGAGGGTCGGCATCGGCCGCGAGGCAGGTCTCTGACGGAATGGGCAGGCCGACGATCCAGAGCTTCGGTCCGTTGAGGGCAAGCCAGTGGCCGTTGGGCGCGGCCTCCGCCGCCATATCTTCGCAGATCGACCGGAATCCTGCCAGGGACATCCGCAGCGGCGCGCCGATCTCGTGGATGCCGTCAATGTTGTAGCGCCCGAGCAGGTCGATGACCTGTCCCAGTTTCCACTGGTAGCCGACGCGCACCACGGTGTCGAATTCCCGAAGATTGACGGTGAGGCCGCCGTTCAGCTTGCGGATCTGGTCGCGCGCCCGCGGATCGGCATCCGGCCTGTCGATCAGCCCGAACCGGCCGGAGCTTTTCAGGGTGCAGAGCCGGAAAGCGCCGATCGGCGCGGCGAAGAATTCGACGTCCATCGCCGAAAACTCGCTCCGGCATTCGTTCCAGCCCAGTTTCAGCGCGCCGGCATGGGAATTGCCGAGAATGAGAACACGGGTCATTTGGCGAAGGCATCCAGCAGCGCTTCTTCGCAGACCTCCTCGTCCCGTTTCGTGCGCGCCGGCTTCGTTCCCTTGCGCCCGGGCCCGGATTTTCGCGACCGTGCCGCCGCCGGAGCGGCGTCGAGACCGTGGGCACCGAGGAAGGTCGCCATGGCGGTGTTGACGCCGGTCTGGCTGACCGACCGCTGGTTCGGCTCGAAGTAGACGCCGCGCGAGTTGAGCGAGGTGATGAGTTCATACGACGGGAAATAGTCGATGTCGTCGTGGCGCGAGGTCAGCATGCCGCAGACCGCGCGCAGCACCGATTTCGAGTAGCAGGTGGCGACTTCCACGTGCTGTCCCGAGGCCGTGGCGGTCAGTGGAACCGGCGAGACGGTGATCATGAAGCGGACGTTCGGATTGATCTTGCGCAGGGCGGCGCGGAACTTCTCGAAATCCTCCAGCACCTCCAGAGCGTCGTAGTTCTTGAAGGAATACGCCTTCGGATCGAACTGTCCGGCGATCGTTCCCGGGGCGGTCGGATAGACGGTGCCGGTCCTGGCGTGAATCCAGGCTTCAGTCAGACCGAAGGTGAAAACGAAGAGATCGGCGGAACTGAACGCCTTGCTGACGGCGGCGAGATGGCCTTCCCGGTGTTTCAGAACCAGATCGGCGCTGTCGAGCCCGTCCGGCTCGACGCCGGGGCGCTGGGCGTCGAAAAACCGGCCGTCGCGGCTCCAGACCGGCTCGGCGGGTTCGAACCGGCCGGTGGCTTCCTCGAACAGCTGGCGCAGCTGACGGGCGGTGTAGATGTTGCCATACCGGGCCGAATAGAGCCGGTAGCCGAATTTTTGCGCCGTCGGGTCGCTGACGGTGGCCGGCAGCGGCTCGGCGTCAATGACGTCGAGACCGGCACCGCGCAGCGCCCGGCCCACGTGCTGGGCAAAGCAGGAGCCCGCGGTGGCGATGCGCATGTCTCCGGTGACGCGGAACTTCGGCTGGTAGAGATCGCCGGGGGTCAGGGGCGCGCGCTCGCTGACGCCACTGCGCCAGAAGGCGCGGGGCGGCAGGCCGGAATAGGGGGAGGCGGGCGTGCCGGACATGGTGGTTCCTTTCGCCGCTCAGGCGGCCCGGGTGGTCCGCTGTTCGATGCGTTTTTCATGCTCGCCCTGGATCAGGCGGTGCACGAAAATGCCGGGCAGGTGGATGTGATCCGGGTCGATGCTGCCGCGGGGAACGATTTCCTCGACCTCGGCGATGCAGACCCTGCCGCAGGTGGCGGCGGGCGGATTGAAGTTACGGGCGGTCTTGCGGAACACGAGGTTGCCGGTGTCGTCCGCCTTCCACGCCTTGACGATCGACAGGTCGGCGACGATGCCTCGCTCGAGGATGTACTCCTCGCCGTCGAAGGTTTTCACTTCCTTGCCCTCGGCGATCACCGTGCCGACGCCGGTCTTGGTGTAGAAACCGGGAATGCCTGCACCACCGGCGCGCATCCGTTCGGCCAGCGTGCCCTGAGGGTTGAATTCCAGTTCCAGTTCGCCCGAGAGGTACTGGCGCATGAATTCGGCGTTTTCGCCGACATAGGACGACAGCATCTTTTTGATCTGTCTGGTCTGCAGCAGTTTGCCGAGGCCGAAATCGTCGACGCCGCAATTGTTGGAGGCGACGGTCAGGTCTTTGGTTCCTGCCTCGACGATGCCGTCTATCAGCAATTCGGGGATGCCGCAGAGGCCAAAGCCGCCGGCGGCGATGAACATGCCGTCGAACAGCAGGCCGTCGAGAGCCTCGGCTGCGGAGTTGTAGACCTTTTGCATGGATGGCTTCCTCCGGGTGAATTGTGCAGTGCAAACAGCCTCAATGAATCCGGGATGGGTGGCTTGAAGTCAAGGTCTGTTGTCAAAACCGCGGTTCTTGGGCGTCGCTACGGGTAAGGGTAGAGGTTGTTGACCTGCATCGCGCTCCTGCCCTGGCGGCGCGCGCCTTCTGCGGCGGGCTGATCGGGCAAGAACGGGCGCCGACAACAAGTGCTGGAAAGACGCCCGTTTCACCTGTGGTAAACAACTTTCTTGAAAATTATAGCGGTTTGTGGTAATAAAATTACCTGCCTAGGGCGGAACCAATCGAGGGTGCCCCAATGTGCAAACTGGCATTCTATGCGTTCGCAACGCTGCTTGCCTGTTATGGTGCAGCGGAAGCCGCAACCAGGAACTTCTATTATCTCGGAGCTGTCGCGGATGTCAGCAATACGCGTGACAGGGTGGCATTCCAAACCGGGAGCCTTGCGATTGATGTCGATCTGATGCCGGATCAGACGCTGATTGATACGGAGGTTTACTGTAGCGGCTCAGGCGGTAGATGCTCGTGGAGATCGTATAGTGAAGCGAAGTACGCCGTTCAGTTTGGATTCCTCCATGGGCTCAGACGGGCGGACTTCGACTACACCCAGTTTCGCCTGAAGTTTGATGGAAATGGCATTCCAGAGGAATGGTCGTATGGTGGTGGCAGGTACGTTGACGGACCACGGGATCATTTTTCATCCGCGACGGGGGTGACAGTTTTGGGCCAACTTGGCTGGATCCCGTTAGTGAAGTCAGCCCCAGAATTGCAAAACAGCATTTGACCATGTTGGGATATGTCGAAGGATCTGACCAGTACATGAGTTACTTTTGTGGAAGCTGGGCAGGCCAGACCTGCAGGCAAACCAACAACCAGGCCTCGGCCGCCTGGAGCACGGGGTTTGAGGCGACAACGGGCGGAAAGTGGTATGGTGACAAGGTGGAATTTGAAGCTGCACTGCTTGAGCAGCAGGAACTGGCCCGTTTGACCCCGCCGGCAAGCTACTACGATATCCCGCCCGCGCCGGTGCCACTGCCGGCGGGATTCGGGCTGCTCACCTGGGGCGTGGTTGTACTGGCAGGCCTTGGTGCGCGGCGGAACGCTGTGTCAAAGGCAGCCTTAATTCGCACATTCCGGGATCGATGCGTAAAACACTGTTATTTCTTAATGTATGCATACGCGCTCTTCCAAGTAGTATCTGTAGGAAAAGCTTTTGAGTATTGACTGAATAACTGATTTATACTAGGATGTATTTTTTCATTTGTGCCTGTCATGTTCCGGCTCAAAAACAGTACTGTTTGGATTGCGCATGTGTGTGGCAGCGCAGAGCGAGCGATGCTCGAGGAATCCAGTGTCCCGGACGCATCAGGTGATCAGCGATGGGGTCATGATGTTCAGAAACCTGATTGGGCTGCTTATGCCGTTGGCTTTCGCCGGCGTTCCCTGCGAGGCCGTAACGAAGAACTTCAGCTACCTGGGAGCGATTGCCGAATTAAGCAACTATCCCGAAACCGGCCGGCCAACCTTTCAGACGGCAACGCTGTCAATTGACGTGGATCTCATGCCGGGTGGTACTTTGGCCAATCTCGAGATTTCGTGCAGAACGGACGGTGCGTGCTGGAACCATCGACTCAATGAAGATGCCATCGAATACACCTTTGATCACGGACCGACGCGTGGCTTTCAGGCTACGTCATACCGCATGAAGTTCGATGCAGAAGGCAATCTTAAGAACTGGCGGTTCGGATGGTATAACATCATCGGCCCGCCCAGTTCTTACTTGAGTTCCCAAGATGGATGGGATTCTTTCGGTCCCAGATTTGACGACACACTACGGGATGCCGCACACAACGTTGCTACGAGGTTTCTGAACGGACTTGGTTACGTCGAAGGCTCGAAACGCTACAATGAACTTCTCTGTGGAAGCTGGGCCGGGGAGAGTTGTGGCGCGGGAGAACCGAGCGCTTCACTTCTCTGGGCAGCAGGATTTTCTTCCGGTCCTGGTGGTCGGTGGTTTGATGATCCTGCGGAACATGCCGAGGCACTGCGTCTTCAAACTTTGGAAGCAGAGCTAAACCCTCCGGTCAGCTACTACGATATCCCGCCCGCGCCTGTGCCCCTGCCGGCGGCGCTTGGCCTGCTTTCCGGTGCGGCGGTGCTGCTCATGGGCGTGGGTTGGCGGCGCAGGAGCGTCTGAGGCGCGTCAGCTGAGCAGGGCGCCGAGTTCGCGGCATAGGTCGGCGGTTTCGCGGGCGGCGGCGGAGCGGGGGCCGAGTTCCTGGGCGGTTTTGCCAGACATGATGGCGCGGCTGTAGGCGATGCGGTTGCCGATGCGGGTGGCGAGCACGGCGGTGTCGGGGCCGAGGGCGTCGATGATGTCGTCGATCTCGCCGAGGCGTGGCGGCACGCGGTTGAGCAGGATGTGGCACGGGGTTTTGAACCGGCGTGCCGCGTCGATGATGGTGGCGGAGGCCCAGATGTCCATGGCCGAGGGCTGGCACGGGGCGACGAGCAGGTCGGTTTCGCGCACCACGTTGTCGAGCAGGCTGGACGCGGCGCCAGGGCAGTCGACCAGAACGATGTCGTGATCGCGCCGGGCGGATTTGATGTCGAGCGTGGCGCGGTAGTCGCGGCTTTCGATCAGCGCGAGGCCCGGATCGGCGCGCAGTTTCGCCCAGCGGGTCAGCGACTGCTGCGCATCGAGGTCGATCAGGGCGACGGTTTTGCCCGCCTTCACCCAGGCAACGGCGAGATGGGCGAGCAGGGTGGTCTTGCCGGCCCCGCCCTTTTGCTGCGCGAAGGTGATGACATGGCCCATATGGTGTGTCCCTGAAAGCTTCACTCCCTGTATATGGACAGACTTGCGAAAATGAAACCTGTTTGTTGGGGGGGCTTCGCGCCGGTTTCAGCGCCGTGTTGAGGGACGGGCCCGTCCGCGCGGCCCGGGTTCTGCTGCACCTGCGGTGGATACGGTCTTGCACCGCCTGGCCAAACAGGGCCAACCTGCTGCGGGAACCGTCAGCGAGGAGCCAAGCCCATGAGCCGTGATGTCGATCTGGTGATTTTCGATTGCGACGGGGTGATCGTCGACAGCGTGATGGCACATTTCGAGGTCATCGCCGAGGATCTGCGCCCCCGGGGCCTCGACATGACGCCGATCGCACTGCGGGACTCGCTGGGCGGTGGCGGCATGGCCGATGTCGGGCGCATCGCCAAAACCATGGGCGCGGACATGCCGGACAACTGGCACGACATCATCTATCCGATGATTTTCGACCGGCTGCGTCTCGGCGTGCCGCTGATTCCGGGCATCGTCGAAACGCTCGACCGGCTGGATCTGCTGGGGGTGCCGTACTGTGTCGGTTCGAACGGCCGGCGTGACAAGATGGAGCTGATGCTGGAGGGCAGCGGCGTGCTGGAGCGGTTCGGGGACTCGGTCTTCTCCGCCTACAATGTCGGGGTCTGGAAGCCGGAGCCGGATCTCTATCTGCATGCGGCGGAACGGATGGGCGTTCCTCCCGACCGCTGCGTGGTGGTCGAGGACAGCGTCACCGGGGTCACCGCGGCGCGGCGGGCCGGGATGCGCTGCCTCGGTTATTCTCCGGACGACAGCGCCGAGGATCTGTCCGGCACCGGGGCAATGGTGATCCGGCGGATGCCGGAAGTCGGCGACTATGTCGCCCATGGCCGGGTCGGCGTCAGCTAGGGTGGACCAGGAACGGTCGGCCGCCTCAGGTGCAGGCGGTGCGGATCGCGGTCATGTTGGCGCCATAGGCCTCGGGCGTGCCGCCGCGGAACACCGCGGAACCGGCGACCAGCGCGTCGGCACCGGCGGCGACGCAGAGCGGCGCGGTTTCCGGAGTGACGCCGCCGTCGACCTCCATCCAGATTTCACGGTCGCCGATCATCTCGCGCAGGGCGCGGATCTTCGGAAGCTGCGAATGCAGGAACGACTGGCCGCCAAAGCCGGGATTGACCGTCATCACCAGGATGAGGTCGCACCGGTCGAGCACGTATTCCACCGCCGATGGCGGAGTGGAGGGGGTGAGCGAGACACCGGCCCTGCAGCCGAGCGCGCGGATCTGCGCGAGGCTGCGGTCGAGATGCGGCCCGGCCTCGGCATGGATGGTGATGATGTCCGATCCGGCTTTGGCGAAGGCCTCCAGATAGGGATCGGCGGGCTGGATCATCAGATGCACGTCCATCACGGTTTTCACGTGCGGGCGGATCGCGGCGAGGACATTGGGGCCGATGGTGAGGTTGGGCACGAAATGCCCATCCATCACGTCCACATGCACCCAGTCGCAGCCCCGGTCCTCGATCGCGCGGATTTCCTCACCCAGGCGGGCGAAGTCGGCCGAGAGGATCGACGGGGCGATTTTCAGGTCACGGCTGAATGCCGGGCCGCTCACTTCAGCCTCCGGATCAGGGCCGAGGTGTCCCAGCGCCCGCCGCCCATCTGCTGGACGTCCTTGTAGAACTGATCGACCATCGCCGTCACCGGCAGCGACGCGCCGTTGGCATTGGCCTCGGCCAGACAGATGCCGAGATCCTTGCGCATCCAGTCGATGGCAAAGCCGAAGTCGAATTTGTCGTCCAGCATGGTGCCGCCGCGGTTTTCCATCTGCCATGAGCCGGCGGCGCCTTTGGAGATCACGTCGACCACCGCCTTGCCGTCGAGTCCGGCCTTCTGGGCGAAGTTCAGAGCTTCGGACAGGCCCTGGAGCAGGCCGGCGATGGCGATCTGGTTGACCATCTTGGTCAGCTGGCCGGCGCCTGGGCCGCCCATCAGCCGGCAGGAGCGGGCGTAGGCGTCGATGGTGCCTTCGACCTTCGCATAGACCTCGGCCTCACCGCCGCACATCACCGTCAGCACCCCGTTTTCCGCCCCTGCCTGACCTCCGGAAACGGGCGCGTCGATGAACCCCGCACCAATATCGGCAGCCCTGGCGTGCAACTCCCGGGCGACTTCGGCGGAGGCGGTGGTGTGGTCGACGAAGACCGCGCCCCTGCCCAGCGTCGAGAAGGCGCCGTCGGCGCCGGTGGTCACCGAACGCAGGTCGGCGTCATTGCCGACGCAGCAGAAGACGGTTTCCGCACCGTCGGCCGCCGCCGCTGGGGTCGGGGCGCTGGCGCCGCCATGCTGCGTCACCCACGCGTCGGATTTCGCCGCGGTGCGGTTGTATACGGTAACATCGTGGCCTCTGGCGGCGAGGTGACCGGCCATCGGATATCCCATTACGCCCAGTCCGATGAATGCGACCTTTGCCATGTGTTTCCCCTTTGTTAACCACTGTTCCGTTGTATCGGTTCATGTGGCCTGCTATCCAGCCGGGGTCAAGCCAGCAGCAGAGGTCCGGGATCGTATGGCGTTTCTTTTCCGCTGGTTCATGCGGACCTTCGTCCTGCTCCTGTGCCTGTCGCTGGTCGCCGCCGGACTGGCCTATTACGTCGCAGGTCAGTCGCTTCCCGATTATGACCGGACCTATGTGGTTCGGGGACCGTCGACGGAGATCGAGATCGTCCGCGACCGCTACGCGGTGCCGCACATTCTCTCGGCGTCCGACCAGGATGCCTTTTTCGGGCTCGGATTCGTCCATGCCCAGGACCGTCTCTGGCAGATGACCCTGCTGCGCCGCACCGCCCAGGGGCGGCTGTCGGAGCTGTTTGGCGAGGACACGGTGGATATCGACGTGCTGATGCGCAGCCTCGATCTCTACGGTTATGCCCGGGCGGCGGTGCCGGAGCAGGAGAAGAGCGTGCTGGCGGCGCTCGAGTCCTATTCGGCGGGGGTGAACTCCTGGCTGCGGGTGGTGCAGGAAGAGGCGCTGGGCCGGGGTGCGCCGGAATTCTTCCTGTTCGAAGCGGCGATTGCGCCGTGGATTCCCGCGGATTCCATCGCCGTGCAGAAATTGATGGCGCTGCAGCTGACCGACAAGGCGGCGCAGGAGACGCTGCGGGCGCGGCTCTCGATCTATCTGCCGAAAGACCGGCTGCGCGATCTGCTGCCGGACGCGCCGAACGAGCCGGTGATGGGGTTGCCGGAATATTCGCAGCTGTTTCCGGATGTTCCGCGGCTTCCCTTGAAGGCCGAAACCCGCCAGGCGTTCGATCCGGTCGCAGCGCCCGGCTTTGCCGGTGCCTCCAACGCCTTCGCGGCGGACGGCCGGCGGACCGCCGGGGCGGCTCCGCTGCTGGCAACCGATCCGCATGTGGCGCTGACCGCGCCGTCGATGTGGTATCTCGCCCGGATGAACCTCGAGACCGGGCCGGTGATGGGGGGAACCATCCCCGGGATCCCGGCAATCCTGATCGGACGCAACGCAAACCTGGGCTGGGGGCTGACCTCCAGCTATCTCGACGACCAGGACATCTATATCGAGAAACTCAACCCCGACAATCCGGATCAGTACCTGACCCCGGACGGCTATCGGGCGTTCGACCGCCGCGACGCGCTGATCACCGTGCGGGACGCGCCGACGGAGCATCGGGTGCTGCTGCGGACCCGGCACGGTCCGGTGATCACAGGCGACAGTTTCGGCGTCGATGCGGTCACGCCGCCCGGTCACGTGGCAAGCCTCGCCTGGACGGCGCTGACCACCCGCGACCGGTCGATCGGTGCCGCGATCAACCTGATGCGCGCCCAGTCGATCCGCGAGGCGCGCAACGCCGTGCGGGATCTGGTGGCGCCGTCGCAGATGGTTACCCTGGCGGACCGGGACACCGTGGCGCTGCAGATGGCCGGTGCGGTGCCGGTCCGCCGCGCCGACAGCACCAGCCAGGGGCGGATTCCCGGTCCGGGCTGGATCGCGGTCAACGACTGGCAGGGGTTGCAGCCGTTCGGTGAGAACGCCTGGGTGACCAATCCGCCGAGCGGGATCGTCGTCAACACCAACAACCGGATCACCGACGCGGCCTTTCCCGACCACCTGAGCTTTGACTGGGGGGACACCTACCGGATCGCCCGGGCCAGCCGGCTTCTGGGCGCGCGGGAGATTCATTCGCTCGACAGTTTCATCGAGATTCAGACCGATACCGTATCGGAGGCGGCGCGCACGCTGCTGCCGCTGATTGCCCGCGATCTCTGGTATAGCGGCGAGGCGGCGGCGCCGGACAGTTTCGAGGGGCGCAGACGCGCGGCGCTGGAGCGGCTTGCCAGCTGGAACGGCGAGATGTCGGAACACACGGCCGAGCCGCTGCTTTACGCCGCCTGGATGCGCGCCCTGCAGCGCCGGCTGGTCCTGGATGAGCTTGGTACCCTCTCGGGCCTGGTCGCCCAGCCCGATCCGGTATTCATCGAGCGGGTGTTCCGCGACGCCGGCGGTGCGGCGGCCTGGTGCGACGTGGTGCAGACCACCGAGGTCGAGAGCTGCACCCGTATCGCCAGTCTCGCCTTCGACGACGCGCTGGTGGAAATCGAGGCGCAGTTCGGCACCCGGCTCGACAGCTGGCGCTGGGGGGATGCGCACCAGGCGCTGCACATGCACCAGACGCTCGGGCGGATCCCCGGACTGAGCTATCTCGTCAACATCCGTCAGAGCACGCCGGGCGGTGACAATACCCTGTTGCGCGGGCAGATGTCGGGTGAGGGGGAGGAGCCCTACATCAATCTGCATGCCTCCGGAATGCGGGCCGTCTATGACTTCTCGGACCCGGATTCCAGCGTGTTCATTTCATCGACCGGCCAGAGCGGCCATCCGCTGTCGCGGCATTATGACGACCTGGCCGCACTGTGGCGGCGCTCGGAATACATTCCGATGACGCTCGACGCGGATCTGGTGCGGGTCGGCGCAGACGGCATCACCCGCCTGGTCCCGGCCACGCACTGACCTGCACTACCTGACGATGCGGCTGTATTTGCCGCCGGCGAAGCTCGCGTCGGCAATCAGCCCGCGCTGGCCGAACACCACCTCCTGGATCGGCAGGTTGATCCGCGACGACGCGAGACCGGCGGCGGCACCGCCGCTGGACGGCAGGGCATAGGCGGCGCCGGCGGTCAGTTCCCAGCCGTCGGCGGTACGGAATTCCTGCAGTGCCGCCTGGGTGATGAAGAACAGCGCCTGATTGTATTCGGCCGCGCCGAAGGTGAATCCGAAACCCGCGGCACTGAGCGAATAATATTCGACCGTGGCCGGGCCGATCATCAGCGCGCCCTCGCCATAGGCACCGCTGGCGAAAAAGCCAACCTTGCGGATCTTCGGCACGATGAGAATGCCTTCGGAGCGGGCCCCCAGTTCCGATGCGCCCGGAACCGACGAGTAGAGTTCCGTCAGCGCTTCCTGTACGGCGCGGTCGAGTTTCTGCCGCGGAGTTTCATTGAAATTCGGCTGCGAGGTACAGGCCGCGAGGCTCGCGCCCGCCGCCCCGAGAAAACTGCGCCGTGTCCAACTGCTCATGGACTGCTCCTTCGTGTATGGTTCCATGCCTGTAGACCGGTCATCCTGCCGGTTTCACCTTTCGATAACACATTCCGCTGAGCTGCGCCAGGCAAACAAGGTGGCGGGCCCGGCTCAGAACCCCATGCCATCGAGGATTTTTGCCGCCCGGATCGCGTGGTAGGTGAGTATTCCGTCGCATCCCGCGCGTTTGAACGCCAGCAGCGCCTCCATCGCGGTCCTGTCGCCGTCGATCCAGCCATTCGCCGCCGCCGCCTCGATCATCGCGTATTCGCCCGAGACCTGGTAGGCAAAGGTTGGCACCTGAAACTCGCGCTTCACCCGCGCACAGACGTCGAGATAGGGCAGGCCGGGTTTGACCATCACCATGTCGGCGCCCTCGGACAGGTCCGCCGCCACCTCGCGCAGGGCCTCGTCGGTATTGGCCGGGTCCATCTGATAGGTTTTCTTGTCGCCGGTCAGCGCGCCGGTCGCTCCCACGGCGTCGCGGAACGGGCCGTAGAAACCGGAGGCATATTTCGCCGCGTAGCTCATGATCATAACGTCGCCGAAATCATGGCTTTCGAGGGCGCGGCGCATCACCCCGACCCGGCCGTCCATCATGTCGGAGGGGCCGAGGATGTCGGCGCCGGCTTCCGCCAGCACCAGCGTCATCCGCTCCAGCGCCACGAGGGTCTCGTCATTGACGACGACGCCGTCGCGCACCAGCCCGTCGTGCCCGAGCGAATTGTAGGGATCGAGCGCCACGTCGAGCAGAATGCCGATGTCCGGCACCGTGGATTTGATCGCCCGGGTGGCGCGGCAGACGAGGTTTTCCGGGTTCCAGGCTTCGGTTGCCTCCGGATTTTTGACCGCCGGGTCGGTATAGGGGAAAATCGCGAGGCAGGGGATGCCGAGCGCCGCCGCCATTTCCGCCGCCTGTACCGCCCGGTCGACCGAATGGCGGACCACACCTGGCATCGAGGCAACCGGTTCTTCGATGCCCTCGCCGTCGCGGACAAAAATCGGCCAGATCAGATCCCCGACCGAGAGCCTGGTTTCCGCGACCAGGTCGCGGATCCACGGTGTGCGCCGCAGTCGGCGCGGTCGCGACAGTGGAAAGGGAGCGGTAATCGGGCTCATGGGCACCCTCCTGTGACGGTTGGCCAGGGTTTGGCACGGGCCGGGCGGGCCCTCAAGGGGAAATCCGCCCCGGAGTCCGCGTCCGCCGCCCGGTACTTCACCATGCCAGTCCCGCGGACTTGACCTGGCGCGGGAACTGCGCGAAACCCGCCCGCAACAGGGCGCCGCATCTGGCGCTTCGGTCCGGCAGGGTTCATGGTTGCGTATTATCTGACAGGTCCGGGCAGCTTTCAGAGCATCTGGTACTGGGTGTTGACAATACTTGTCTGGACCATGGTAACGCACCGCACACTTGGTGTTCCCTACGACATGCTGCTGCGCGCGCGGCGTCTGCCTGAACTGCGGGATCAGGTGGATGTTCTGGCGCACATCACCGCCGCCCGGATCTGTGGCGTGCACGGGGCGGTGGGGGCGCCGCTCGCGGCGCTGGCCGGCTTCGCGCTGGCGGCGATGTTCGTGTTCGGATTTGTGATGGAACTTGAACTGGCGAAGGCGCTGTTTCTGCTCTGCGCGCCGCTGTCGGTGGTGGCGTATTCCACCCTGCGCATCGCCATGAACATCGAGGGCAGGGACCACCGCGGGATCCGGCTGGTAAGGATTCTCGCGCGCCGCCGGTTCTGGCATCAGGTGATCGCGGTTGTCTCCATTCTGCTGGCACTGGGCATCGCCCGCGCAGGCAACCCGATCGGCCCGGTCTGACCGGACACCGACCGCTGATCCAGGCTTGCCAGCCCCGTGCACCTGCGCTACGTCGCGCGGCATGAACGTTCAGACCAAACCCGCTTCCGGACGCCTGATCGTCGGCGGCTGTCCCGAAGGATTCGATGCGCGGTATCTGGCCCGGGTCATCACCGAGGCCGGCGGCCCGGCGCTGTTCGTCGCCCGCGACGATGCGCGGCTGTCGTCACTGCGCGCGGCTCTGCGGTTTTTTGCGCCGGATCTGCCGGTGCTCGGGTTTCCGGCCTGGGACTGTCTGCCCTACGACCGGATTTCGCCAAACGGCGAAATTTCCGCCGCCCGCATGGCGACCCTCGCGACCCTGGCCGACGGGTTCAGCCGCCCGGCGGCGGTGCTGACCACGCTCAATGCGGCGACCCAGCGGGTTCCGTCGCGCGAGGTGCTGAAGGGGGCCGCCTTTACCGCCACGGTCAACCGACGGATCGACGTGGCGGGGCTGCGCGGCTATCTCGCGCGGATGGGCTATTCCCAGGTACCGACGGTGACCGAACCGGGTGAATTCGCGGTGCGCGGCGGGCTGATCGACCTCTACCCGCCGGGTGCATCGGCTCCGGTGCGGCTGGATCTGTTTGGCGACGTGCTCGAAGCGGCGCGCCGCTTCGATCCGGTCAGTCAGCGCACGAAGGAGACGATCTCGCGGATCGAACTGGCACCGGTGTCCGAGGTGGTGCTGGACGAGGAGGCAATCCAGCGCTTCCGCACCGAATACCGCACGATGTTTGGCGCCGCCGGCAGTGACGACCCGCTCTATGAGGCGGTGAGCGCCGGACGCAAGCACCAGGGATTCGAGCACTGGCTGCCGCTGTTTCACGACCGGCTTGAGACGCTGTTCGACTATCTGCCCGGGGCGCCGGTGCTGCTCGACGACCAGATGGCCGCGTCGCGCGATGCGCGGTGGGCATCGCTGCTCGACCAGTACGAGGCACGGCGTGAGGCGCTTTCGGCGCGGGCGCGGCTCGATTCCGTTTACAAGCCCGTACCGCCGGAGCGGCTTTATCTCGACGGTCCGGCCTGGGACCTGGCCGTTGCCGACCGCAGGGTGCACGAGTTGTCGCCGCTGCCGCGCCATTCCGGGCCCGGGGTGATCGATGCAGGCGGGCGGATCGGCCGGGATTTCGCCCCCGAGCGCCAGCAGGAAAACATCAGTCTTTTTGGCGCTTTGGCCGATCATGTGAAGGCAAAGCGCAAATCCGGCGACGTGCTGATTGCCAGCTACTCGAAGGGTGCGCGCGAGCGGCTGTCCGGGCTTTTGGCCGACACTGGCGTGACCGGTGCCGAAGAGATTGGCAAAGCCAGGGACATGGGCGGAAAGGGCGGCGGGCTCTATCTCGCCGTCTGGCCGCTGGAACACGGGTTCGAAGCGCCGGGGCTGACGGTGATCTCCGAGCAGGACGTGCTTGGCGACCGGCTGATCCGGGCGCCGCGCCGTCGCAAACGGGCCGAGAATTTCCTCACCGAGGCGGCGGGCCTGACACCGGGCGATCTGGTGGTGCATGTGGACCACGGTGTCGGCCGCTACACCGGGCTGCAGACCGTCACCGCGATGGGCGCGCCGCACGAGTGCATCGCGCTTGAATATGCCGGCGGTGACAAGCTGTTCCTGCCGGTGGAAAACATCGAACTGCTGAGCCGTTATGGCCATGAAACCGGGCTGCTCGACCGTCTCGGCGGAGGCGCCTGGCAGGCGAAGAAGGCCAAACTCAAGCAGCGCATTCGGGACATGGCGGATCGGCTGATCCGCATCGCCGCCGAGCGGGCGCTGCGCCGCGGCGCGATCCTGACCCCGCCGGATCATCACAACTGGGAAGAGTTCTGCTCCCGGTTCCCCTATGCGGAGACCGACGACCAGCTCAATGCCATTGAGGATGTGCTCGGTGACATGGCGTCGGGTCAGCCGATGGATCGCCTGGTTTGCGGTGACGTCGGCTTCGGCAAGACCGAGGTCGCGCTGCGCGCGGCCTATGTGGCGGCGATGTCGGGCACCCAGGTTGCGGTGATCGCGCCGACCACGCTGCTGGCCCGGCAGCATTACAGGGGCTTTGCAGAACGGTTTCGCGGCCTGCCCGTCAAGGTCCGGTCGCTCAGCCGATTCATCCCGGCGAAGGAGGCGGCGGAAACCCGCGCCGGACTGGCGGACGGTACGGTGGATATCGTCGTCGGCACCCACGCACTGCTGGCAAAGGGGATCAGGTTTGCCAGTCTCGGGCTGCTGATCATCGACGAGGAACAGCATTTCGGCGTGACCCACAAGGAGCGGCTGAAGCAGCTGCGTTCGGATGTTCATGTGCTGACCCTGACCGCGACGCCGATCCCGCGCACGCTGCAGATGGCGCTCACCGGTGTGCGCGAACTCAGCCTGATCGCCACGCCGCCGGTCGACCGGCTGGCGATCCGCACCTATGTCAGCGAATTCGACGGGGTGACGGTGCGCGAGGCACTCTTGCGCGAGCATTACCGTGGCGGGCAGTCTTTCTATGTGGTGCCGCGCATCTCCGATCTGGGCGAGGTCGAAGCCTGGCTGCGCGAGCATGTGCCGGAAGTGAAATTCGTCGTCGCCCACGGTCAGATGGCAGCGGCCGAACTCGACGATCGGATGAACGCGTTTTACGACGGCAAATATGACGTGCTGCTGGCGACGACGATCATCGAATCCGGTCTCGACATTCCGGCGGCAAACACCCTGATCGTCTCCCGCGCCGACATGTTCGGCCTGGCGCAGCTCTACCAGATCCGGGGCCGGGTCGGGCGCTCGAAACTGCGCGCCTATGCGTTTTTCATGACCGAACCGCGCAAGAAACTGACGCCGCAGGCGGAAAAGCGGCTCAGGGTGCTGGGATCGCTCGACAGTCTTGGCGCCGGGTTCAACCTCGCCAGCCAGGATCTCGACATCCGAGGCGCCGGCAACATACTGGGCGAAGAACAGTCGGGCCAGATCCACGAGGTCGGGTTCGAACTTTACCAGGACATGCTGCAGGAGGCGATTGCCAAGCTGCGGTCCGGCGACATTGATATGTCTGATGACGGCGAATGGTCGCCGCAGATCAATCTCGGGGTCCCCGTGCTGATCCCCGAGCCCTACGTGCCCGATCTCGACGTGCGGCTCGGCCTCTACCGCCGCCTGTCGTCACTGGAGCGCAAGGTCGAGATGGAAGGCTTTGCCGCCGAACTGATCGACCGTTTCGGTCCGCTGCCGGCGGAGGTCGAGACCCTGATGCTGGTGGTGCGGATCAAGGCGATGTGCAAACGCGCCGGCATCGTCCGGCTCGACGGTGGGCCGAAGGGGGCGACGGTGCAGTTCCACAACGACAAATTCGCCAATCCGGCGGGGCTGGTCGAATTCATGCATGCGCAGAAGGGCGAGGCGAAGGTGAAGGACAACAAGATTATCGTCCGCCGCGCCTGGAGCAGCGAAAAGGCCCGCCTGAACGGCGCGTTCGCCATCGCCCGCGATCTCGCGGTCCATGCCAAAGCGGCGCAAAAGCAGACGGTTAAAGGATAAAGTCGGCCGGGTACAGGTCGGCAAGCGTAACGTCTTCGAGGCGAATGGAGCCGCGCCCGTCGAGATCCCGGAGGTCGATCAGCACGTCGTCGCCGTCCACCTGCAATGCGGGTCGAACGTCCGCGGCGAAGCTTTGGAGATTAAGCGAGGTCAGGTCGATTTGGTCCTCGCCGGGTGTAAACTTCCTGACGGTATCGTCTCCAGCCCGCAGGTTGAACCTGAAGGTGTCGGCGCCTGTTCCACCGCCCAGCGTGTCGTCGCCCCGGTTGCCTGCGAGAATGTCATCGCCGGACCCGCCCACCAGCAGATCGCGGCCGCGCCCGCCCAAAAGAACATCATCGCCGGCATTGCCGTAGATTGTGTCATCGGAGATTCCGCCGTCGATCCGGTCATTGCCGAGACCGCCGCGAAGATCGTCCCGGCCATCGCCGCCGCTGATGTCGTCAGCGCCGCCCCGGCCAAAAATGAGGTCATCGCCGTCCCGTCCGCTCAGGGTATTGCCGCGGGAGTTTCCCTTTATCAGGTTGTCGAGAGAGTTCCCCGTTCCGCTCCAGGCAGCACCTTCCAGCAGGGTCAGGTTTTCGAAATTGGCCCGCAGCTGGTATGAGGTTTCTGCCCGCACTTCATCGACGTATCCCCATGGATCGGCGTCTTCGTGGAGCCTCACATCAGCGCGGTCGACGATATAGACGTCCGATCCGGCATTGCCGGTCGCGATGCCACCGACATGGCCGCCCCTGATGTCGAGAATGTCGTCGCCAGGGCCCATGTCGATATCACCGCCGACGTAGCCCGTGTTGACCAGCATGTCGTCGCCGCGTTTGAGACCAATGCTTCCGTGGATCAGGCCCGAATTGGTGACTGCGTCGTTACCGTCGTTGTAGCCGCCCAAACTGCCGGAGAGCATACCTGTGTTGACTATTTCGGAGATCGGGACGGTTGACTGAAAGTAATACTGGAGGACGATGTTTCCGATGATGGTCCCCGAATTCAGGAGAGCCGCAGTGGATGAAAACGTGTAGACGTCGCCGGAAATGACGCCGGTGTTGGTGAGGCGGAATGCTGACTCCACCCCTGTCGTGCAGTAGTGATAGACCGCCTCCCGCGCCTCGATCGTGCCGTTGTTGGTCACTTCGAGGATATCGGTTTCTGCATCAATCGCGAAGTGTCGTGATTTGACGCTCGCGCCTGCGGCAACATTCACCTCGGTCCGGTTGTTCAGATGAACTTCCCTGACGTGAATCCCGGCACTGGCGCCATAAACGTGGCCTTGAACGGTAATCGTGTGGTCGCCCTCGCCCGCGGTTACACCCCGGCGTGCGGTCGAGATACGCCAGGCCAGTTCTTCGATGAACAAATCATACCCGTTGGCCAGGACAATACTGTCGTCTTCGGTCTGCAGTGACTCGGTGACAATCATTTCAGGCATGGGCGCATGTCCCTCCAAATAAGGGTCG
>JAUIHM010000049.1 GCA_030432315.1 Alphaproteobacteria bacterium
GGTCGAGCAGTTTCCGGAGATCACGCCGCCGGTGGTGCGGGTCAGCACCACCTTCACCGGGGCGAGCGCCGAGACGCTGGAGCAGACAGTGGCGGCGCCTATTGAGGCCCAGGTCAACGGCGTCGACGGCATGCTCTACATGAGTTCCAACAGTGCCGACAGCGGCAACTATTCGCTCGACGTGACGTTCGCGGTGGGCACGGATCCGGACATTGCGACGGTGAACACCCAGAACCGGGTCAGTCAGGCCGTCAGCCAGTTGCCTGACGAAGTCAACCGCAACGGGGTGAAGACGGAGAAATCCAGCACCAGCATGTTGATGCTGATCGCGCTGGTGTCCAGGTCCGAAGATTACGACGAGGTTTTCCTCTCCAATTATGCGCAGATCAATCTGAAGGACCCGCTGGCGCGGATCTCCGGAGTCGGTCGTGCGGATGTGATGACGGATTATTCCTATGGCATGCGGATCTGGCTCGATCCGGAGCGTCTCGCGTCGCTGGGCATGACCCCGGGAGATTTTGCCGATGCCATTCGCGATCAGAACGCCATCGTGCCGGCGGGGCAGATCGGATCGCCGCCGGCGGGACCGGATCAGCAGTTCCAGTACACGGTCAAGGCCCAGGGCCGGCTTTCGGAACCGTCGCAGTTCGAGAAAATCGTGCTGCGGACCGGCGAGTCCGGCTCCGTGGTGACGGTTGGCGACGTGGCGCAGGTGGAACTCGGGTCGCAGATCTACAGCTTTTCCGGTCGGTATGAAGGGGTTCCGGCCACCATTCTTGCGGTATACCAGGCGCCGGGTGCCAATGCGCTGGCGGTGTCGGACGGCGTGCTGGCCGAGTTGGACCGGCTGTCGGAGTTTTTCCCGTCGGGGGTCGAATACCGGGTCGCATTCAATACCACCGATTTCGTTGAAAGTTCCATGGCAGATGTGGTCGAGACGCTGATCCTGACCTTCATTCTCGTGGTGCTGGTGGTGTTTGTTTTCCTCGGCAACCTGCGGGCGACGCTGATCCCGATGATTGCGATTCCCGTGTCGCTGATCGGAACGCTCGCGGTGCTGCTGGGCCTTGGCATGACGCTCAACACCGTGTCCCTGTTCGCGCTGGTGCTGGCGATCGGCATCGTTGTGGACGACGCGATCATCGTGGTCGAGAATGTCGAGAAGCTGATCGGCGAGGGGCTGGCGCCGCGCGATGCCACGCGGCAGGCGATGCGGGAAATCACCACGCCGATCATTGCGACGACGCTGGTGCTGCTGGCGGTGTTCGTTCCGGTGACGTTCATGCCCGGGATCACCGGCCGGCTCTACAGTCAGTTCGCTGTGACCATTTCGATGGCGGTTTTGATTTCGTCGGTCAACGCACTGACGCTCTCCCCGGCGCTCTGTGCGCTGATACTGCGGCCGCGGTCCGGGCCACCACGCGGCATCCTCGCGCTGTTTGAAAAGGGTGTGGACGCATCGCGTGGCGGATATGTCGCGGTGGTGGCGCTCCTCGCCCGGAGATCGGTTCTCGGGCTCGGCATGGTCGCGGTTGCGGTAGTGGCCATCGCCGGGCTCGGAGCGGGAATTCCGACGGGGTTTCTGCCGGACGAGGACCAGGGCTATCTGATGGTGGACGTGCAGTTGCCCGACGCGGCAGCGCTGAACCGGACCGAGGCGGTCACCCGGCAGATGGAAGCGATGGTGGAGGGCATGGAGGGCGTGCGGTCGGTCACGACCATCAACGGCTACAGCATGCTCCAGGGCGGGTCGGCGCCCAACGTTGCGTTCCTGGCCGTTTCGCTCGACAACTGGACGGAGCGCAACGATCCGAACCTCCATGCGGCGGCGATCCAGGCGAAGCTCTGGCGGGCATTCGACAGCATCGCCTCCGCGTCGATCATCGTCTTCAATCCGCCACCGATTCCGGGGCTTGGCAATGCCTCCGGCGTGGAGATGAAGGTGCAGCAGGTCGGCGGGGGAACGCCGCAGGACCTGGCGTCCGGGCTGGGATCGCTGATCTATGCCGCCAACCAGCGCCCGGAAATCGCCCGCGCCTACACAACCTTCAGGGCCAATGTGCCGCAGCTGTTCATCGACCTCGACCGGGAAAAGGCCAAGACCCTGAACGTCTCGGTGGGCGAAGTCTTCGCGACACTGCAGGCCTATCTCGGATCGCTCTATGTCAACGACTTCAATCTGTTCAGCCGGGTTTACCGGGTGATACTGCAGGCGGACGGAAGTTTCCGGGACCGGGCCTCCGACATCGGCGCGCTTTATGTGCGCTCCCAGTCCGGTCAGATGGTGCCGCTGTCGACCATGATGACGGTGGAGAACATCCTCGGGCCGATGAGCCTGAACCGGTTTAACCTTTACCGGGCGGCTTCGGTGATCGCGCAGCCGGCGCCGGGTTATTCCACCGGGGATGCGATTGCCGCCTTGCAGGAGGTCTCTGCGACGGCGCTGCCGCCGGGGTATGCCTATGAATGGACCGGATCGGCGGCGCAGCAGCTGGAGGCGGGAAACCTCGTGGTGCTGATCCTCGCGATGGCGGTGCTGTTTGCCTATCTGTTTCTCGTCGCCCAGTACGAAAGCTGGACGATGCCGGTGGCGATCCTTCTGTCGGTGACGCTGGCGCTGCTCGGGGCGTTTGTCGCGGTCTCGATCGTCGGCGGAGACGTCAATCTCTACACCCAGATCGGCATGATCATGCTTGTGGGCCTGGGAGCGAAAAACGCGATCCTGATTGTCGAATTCGCGATGGAACGGCGTGCGGAAGGACTGTCGATCTATGACGCCGGGGTCATGGCGGCGCGGCTGCGGTTTCGGGCGGTGATGATGACCGCACTGGCCTTTCTTTTGGGAGTGGTGCCTCTGCTGCTCGCCAACGGTGCGGGTGCGGCAAGTCAGAAGGCAATCGGTATTGCCGTTTTCGGCGGCATGGCGTTTGCCAGTTCTCTGGGGGTGATCGTCACGCCGGTGCTCTATGTGGCGCTTCAGGCGGCGCGGGAATACGTCAAGGGCGGTTACCGGGGGATCCACGTGCCGCTGGAGCCGCGACCGCCGGCGCCGCAGGAAACGGTTTCGGAGACGGGCGCCGTGCAAACCTGACCGCTGCCGGCCGATGCGTCGATGCGCTGAGGTTCAGTGCCACGCGGGAACGCTGATGGCGAACGTGGTTCCGACACCGACGGCGCTTTCTTCGACGTACAGGTCTGCGCCGATCAGCCGGGCGCTGGATCGGGCAATCGAAAGCCCGAGGCCGCTGCCATTGGTCTTGAGCGACAGGACCGGGTCGCCGCGTTCAAACGGCTCGAAGATCGACGTGTGATAGTCAGCGGCAATTCCGGGACCGGTGTCGGACACCCGGTAGACCAGTCTGCCCTGTTCCGCCCGCACCGCAATCGTGATGCTCCCCCGGCTGGTAAATTTGATCGCGTTGCCGGCCAAATTGATCAGCAGGCTTTCCAGCCGGGTCGAATCGCTCATCCAGTTCTCGGGCAGGTCGGGATCAACGTCGGAAACCAGATCGAGCCCCTTTTCTGCCGCACCGCCTGCAACCGAGCGCAGCGTAAATTCGACCGGTCGTCGCGGGTCGAAGGATTTCATGTTCACCGTATCGCGGCCGGACCTGTTGCGGGCATACCCGACCAGGTCGTCGACGAACCGGGTGAGTGTTACGGCGGAGTCCTGGATCATCCGGCCGTACTGCTCGCGGTCACTGTCGGATTCGGCGATCTGCAGGAGCGCCACGCCGCCGAGCAGGTGGTTGAGCGGGGTGCGGATTTCGTGGCTGAGGCTGGTGAAAAACCGGGTGCGTTCATCGAGCGCCTCTTCGATGCCGCGCGCGGCCTCGAGCGCGGCATAGGCGGCCCGCAGTTCGGTCACCACGGAGTCGCGGCTGGCAACGGCTGTACGCAGGGCAACCTCGGCTTCAATCGCCATGGCGAGCGTTCCAAGCACTTCAATGTCGCGTTCGGTCCAGCGCCGTGTACCGTCGGCCACCGCGCAGAGGGACCCGAACGGCAGTCCGCCCGGCGAGCAGATCGGATAGCCGAGATAGCCCTTTACACCCAGTTCCTGAACAAGTTTCTGGTTGCGTAGAAGCTCGTGTGTCCTGGCGTCCTCCACCGGAAGGGGCTTGCCGGAGCGTATCACAAACTGGCAGGCGGTCTGGTTCAGTGGCGCGACGCGTGACTCGGCATAGGGACCGCTCATGCCGAGGCTGCTTTTGAAAACCAGCCTGTCCTCGTCAGCGACGGAAAACATTGCCACGGGCACGTCGAGCATTTGGGAAATGAGTCTGGTGACCCGGTCGAACGCAGGTTCGGCCGGCGAGTCGATGATGTTTCTGGTAACCGTGTCCAGCATCCTGGGCTTCCCTGCGGTGGTCAGTTTTGGCGTCATCTGTGCGCTTCCAACAGCGTTAGGGAAGGTAAATAAAATGTTAACCCGCGTCGCGGCCGGGGGGCGTCGGTGAAAACCCGCCTGGTCCGGGGAGTCAGTCCGTCACCCGGGAGGGCGGGTCACAGGGCGCCGGTCGGCCGATCCGGCGTGCTGAAAAGCCGGATCGGGTGGACGGTACGCGGAGTCAGACGTCCATTGCTTCCAGTTCGTCGATGAAACCGGAGATCATCGACAGGCCCCTGTCCCAGAATTTCGGATCGCTGGCATCGAGGCCGAATGGTGCCAGGAGTTCGCTGTGGTGTTTGGAGCCGCCGGCTTTCAGCATGTCGAAATACCGGTCCTGGAAACCCGCGTCTCCCTCGCGGTAGACGGCGTAGAGGGCGTTCACCAGACCGTCGCCGAAGGCATAGGCATAGACATAGAACGGCGAGTGGATGAAATGCGGCACGTAGGACCAGAAGGTCTCGTAGCCGTCCATGAAGTTGAAGACCGGGCCGAGGCTTTCGGACTGGACGGACATCCAGATGGCGTTGATGTCGTCGGGAGTCAGTTCGCCGTCGCGTCGGGCCGCGTGCAGTTTACACTCGAAGTCGTAGAAGGCGATCTGACGGACGACGGTGTTGATCATGTCCTCGACCTTGCCGGCGAGCAGGGTCTTGCGGGTCGCAGGATCGTCGGTCTCCTCCAGCAGTTTCTGGAAGGTAAGCATTTCGCCGAAAACGCTGGCGGTTTCGGCAAGGGTCAGCGGCGTGGAGGACAGCAGTTCGCCCTGGCCCGCAGCCAGCACCTGATGAACGCCGTGACCGAGTTCGTGGGCAAGCGTCATCACGTCACGCTGCTTGCCGAGATAGTTCAGCAGGACGTATGGATGCACTTCTGTCACGGTCGGGTGGGCGAAAGCACCTGGTGCCTTGCCAGGTTTTGCCGGTGCGTCGATCCAGCCCCTGTCAAAGAACGGCTCGGCAATCTCTGCCATGCGCGGGTCGAATTCCGCATAGGCGTCCATGACGGTCTTGCGCGCATCCTTCCAGGAGATTTTTTCCTCCGCCCGGTTTGGCAGCGGCGCGTTCCGGTCCCAGACTTCGAGCGTGTCGAGACCAAGCCATTTCGCCTTGAGGGCGTAATAGCGGTGGGAGAGCCTGGGATAGGCGGCGACAACCGCGTTGCGCAACGCCTCGACGACCTCGGGTTCGACGTGATTGGCGAGGTGGCGCGACATCTGCGGCGTTGGCAGCTTGCGCCAACGATCGTCGATTTCCTTTTCCTTGGCGAGGGTGTTGGTGATCCGGGTGAAGAGCGGCAGGTTCTTGCGAAATACCGCTGCCAGCGCCTCTGCCGCCGTCTGTCGTCTGCTCCGGTCTTGGTCGGAGAGCAGGTTGAGGGTTGCCTCGAGCGGCAGGGTTTCGCCATCGACCTCGAATGTGAGACCGGCCATTGTTTCATCGAACAGCCGGTTCCAGGCTGCGGCACCCACCACCGACTGATCGTGGAGGAACTTTTCCAGTTCGTCGGAGAGTTGATAGGGTTTCATTGCACGAACCCGTTCGATCACCGGACGGTAGCGTGCGAGATCTTCGCTGGCGGCGTACCATCCGCCGAACGTGGCGTCTTCGATCCGGTTCAACTCGAGGGTAAAGAAGACCAGCGGCGTGCTGGCATCGGTCAGGCGTGCCTGGCAGTCCCCGAAGAACTTGCCGCGCGCGGGGTCGACCGTATTCTGGTAGTGTCGCAGACCGGCGAAACTCATGATCCGGCCCGATACCGTCTGGATCCGCTCGTACCGCTGCACGGCCTCCAGCATCTTCGCCGCTGTCAGTCCCGCCAGCCGGCCTTCGTAATCCGATGCGAACTTTGCGCATTCGGATTGCAGCCATTCAAAATCCTGGTCGAGTTCCGGCGCGTCGGGCGAAAGATAGAGATCCGAGAGATCCCATTCCGGCATGGGTCCAAAACTGTCTCCGGAGGCGGGTTCTCTGGCGTCGCGGTGGAGATGTTGCATGAAGGGTCCTTGCGTTTAAATGGCGGGTCAGACCACGCGGGATGGAACGGTTCCGCCGGAAAAAAAGGCGAGAAGGCTGTCCACGGCGGTCATTCCCATGCGGATGCGGTTTTCCATCGTTGCCGCTCCGATGTGGGGAAGCAGAGTTACGCTGTCGAGGTCCAGCAGTTCCCTGCTGACATGCGGCGGGTCGGGAAAGACATCAAGACCCGCGCCGGAGAGTTTTCCCTCGCGCAGTGCTCGAACCAGTGCCGGTTCGTGCACCAGGCTGCCGCGCGCGGTGTTGACCAGAAAGGCTCCGGGTTTCATCTGCGAAATGCGTTCCGCGTCCAGAACCGGCTCGGCTCCAGGGACGGTACAGGGGTGCAGGGAGACAAACTCGGCGGCGGCGAGCAGGTCAGCCAGCGACGTGCAGGGTTCGACGGTGACACCCGGTACTGACACAGATTGCGGGTCGTGGCTGAGCACGCGCATGCCGAACCCAAGGGCGGCGCGGCGGGCGGTGGCCCGTCCTGCGGATCCCAGACCGACCAGGCCGAGCGTCCTGCCGGCGAGGCCGACGCCGGTCCAGGAAGTCGGATCGCTCCCGGCCCAGTTGCCCTGACGCAGGCAGGCTTCGGCCCTGGTCATCCGGCGGGCGCAGGCGAGGATCAGGGCAATGGCGAGGTCCGCCACCGCATCGCTGTCGTCTACCGGCGCGTTGGTGACGGCGATTCTCGCCGCCTCGGCCGCGTCGAGGTCGATGTTGTCGGTGTCGGTCCCGGCGTTGGCAAGTATCCGGGTGCGGAGGGGCGGACCGGCCTCGAAGATCTCTTCACTGAAGAGATCATTTGGTGAACAGAGAATTCCGTCGGCTTCGGACAGGGCCCGGATCAGCCGCGCCGAGGTAAACGGCTTGTCGCTACGGTTGAGGGCAACAGTAAAATGCTCCAGCAGCCGCGCCTGAACCGGGTCGGGAAGGAGACGCGTGACGATTACTCTTGGTTGCGCCATGGGGTTGCTTGGATCATTCACCTATCGGATCACCCGCCGCCGACGGCAATGAGGGGCGGTCGGGCGGCGAAGCGACGGATCGTGGTGACCGGCCGGCATTCCGCATCGTCGCCAGGGGTGCCGATTGGCGCCATGTAGGGAAAGCGGATGGCGGGGGAGCGTTTTGGAGACCTGATACCGGTTTCGGATGCGACGGGCGCACCGCCACAGTCCCTTGCGATCCGTTGACGTAAGGCCACCCTACAACAGCGGCAGAAGACCGTGCCGGTTCTGTCCACGTCCACAATCAGCAGGGCCGGCATCCGTTTCTCTCCCAATGGGTGTATTTCGCGTTGGGCGAAGTTAGCCGCTTAGCCCGGTACGATCCAGACGAAACTGGCTGAGCATCTGGCGATCCGTGCCGGATCAGTGCATCCGGCCGCCGTTCGGGACCGCCTGGTCCGGTGCCAACAGAACGACTTCGCCTTCAGCATCCGGCAGGCCAAGAACCAGCACTTCCGAGCGCATCGGGCCGATCTGGCGCGGCGGGAAGTTCACTACGGCGATTACCTGGCGGCCGATCAGATCCCCCGGCTTGTAGTGTCGGGTGATCTGGGCGGAGGATTTCTTTTCCCCGATCTCCGGACCGAAGTCGATCCACAGCCTGATTGCGGGTTTGCGGGCTTCGGGAAACGGTTCGGCGCGTGTGACCGTGCCGACCCGGATGTCCACATTCAGAAAGTCGTCGTAGGAAATTTCGCTCAAGGCTCCGCTCCGATGGTGGGGACCGGATCACCCTGTGGTGCTGGTAACCGGCGCATCTGGGCCGGAACATGGAATCAAACCCGTGCAGGGGTCAACCGCCGAAGATTGTGGGCGGGAAAACGGCGAAGCCGCCTGCGCGCATGGCGCAGGCGGCTTCGGTTCAGTTCAGGAAATGGATTACTTGCCGGCTTTGGCGGCGTATTCCTGGATTTCCTTGATGCTTTCCTGAACGCGTGCAGAGACGATTTCATATGCGTCACTGTTGGCCTTCTTCGCGCTTTCGGCGAGGGCCTGCATGTTGGACAGGGCCTTCTCAAATGCGGTCTTGGCAAGCTCCGCCTGTGCCTTGGCGGTTTCCGCGTCCATTTTCTTGGCGTCGAAGGAGCCCATGTGTTTCTGGGCTTCGGCCATGGTCTCTTCGAAGATCGCCATCTGTTTCTTGAACAGATCCTGGTAGCCGGCAGCGGCCGCCTTGTTGGCTTCGACGACTGCGTCCATGTTCTTCTGCTGGGCGGCGAGCAGGGATTCGGTGTCGATCTTCGGCAGGTTCATGGCCGAGAGCTGTTTGGTGAAGTCGTTCTGCTTGAAAAACTCGGTCATTTTTTCGACGTCGAACGAGAAGGTTTTGGGATCGAACATGTGAAGTCTCCGGGTTGGTTGTAACTGCGATGACAAACATATTGTGCAGTGCAATATAACAATCAAGGGGTATATGTTGCACTGCAGCAAAAAAATCATCCGCAGGACCATCAGCGGGCCCCTGGGCGTGCACAGCGGTCCTCCCAACCGGTTCACGCCCTGCATGTCTACGACCATCGGTCCCGCACATCAAGGTTTACGGGGTGAGGCCGGTCGGCGTGGGGAATGTCGTCGGGGAGAGGGGCGATCGGGCCGCCGGCTGTGCGCCGCCGCCAGTGTCTGCATCCGGGCGGGTTGCGCCGGGTGGCACACGGCCGTCGATTGCGGGCGGACGGCCGTGTGGAGCGGGCCGGTGTTCAGGCGCGGCCGAATGCTTCGGAGATCGCGATGCCCATCGCCGCCTTTGGAGTTTCGCTGCCGGCGACCACAAGCTGAAATGCCGGGTAGAAGCGTTCGCAGCTGGCAATGGCCGCGTGAAGCATGTCGTTGATCTGTGCCGAAGAGGCCTGAGCGCCACCTGCGAGGTTCAGACTGTAGCGGTATGCGAGAAGTTTCTGGTCCCTCCAGATTGTAAAGGTGCCCGACCAGCATTTGTCGTTCGCCATGCCCAGAGCGGTGTAGAGTTCCGGAATCCGATCTTCCGGTGGATCCATCTCAAAGGCACAGATCAGCCGAAGGGATTCGTCGTGATCGGAAAGTGCCAGTGTGACCGAGTAGGTATTCCAGGAGCCTTCGATTGCCATCGCAATCTGGTTGTCCCCGATGCGGTCAAAGTCCCACTCGCGTTCTTCGGCGAGTGTTTCAACGATGTCGATGGGGTGGAGTTCCTCGCATTCAAAGTCGCGCTCAACGATGCTCATGCCCGGTGCCTCTCGTTCTGGCCTCCGGCGGGCAGAGCCCGCGCGGGGGCTGTGAGGTTAACAACAGATCAACGGAATTTGCCGGTGACCTACCAAATATGGTGGTGGAACGTTGCATTCCTGTAAAGAGAAAAATTTTCAGGAAAGCATGACATTTTTGCGTGCAGTTAATGTCGGTTTAACCCGACCTTACCCCGCTCCGGCAGGTCACGATTCGACGGCCGATCCGGCCGCTTCCAGAGCGGCGACGCGGGCTTTCAGCGCTTCGTTTTCCTCACGCGCCTTCTGTGCCATTGCCCTGACCGCTTCAAATTCGTCACGGGTCACAAAATTGCGGTCTGCGAGCCAGCGGTCGACGAGGCTTTTCATCGCGGTTTCCGCCTCGGATTTGGCGCCCTGGGCGACACCCATTGCGTTGGACATCAACTGTGCCACGTCATCGAGTACTTTGTTGCGGGTCTGCATGTCCGGCTCCCATCCTGTGTCGTGTTCGATCCCGGCCTGATATGTGAATGTTTTGGCGATTTGCCAAGCCCCGCCTTGACTCGCTGCGCTCCGAACAGGATGCAGAGGGCGATCAATGTGAGAGTATTCATGACCGGACCCATCCCGTTTCCGCAGATCGACCCGGTAATCGTGTCCTGGAACATCTCGGGGTTTGAACTGGCAATCCGCTGGTATGCGCTGGCCTACATTGCCGGGCTGCTGCTTGGATGGCGGTATATTGCGGCGCTCTGCCGGCGGGACAGACTCTGGGGCGGCGCGGCGCCTATGCGGCCGGAGCAGACGGACGACCTGCTTACCTGGATGATATTGGGCGTGATTCTGGGTGGACGCCTTGGATACGTCCTGTTTTACCAACCGGCCTGGTATGTGGCGCATCCCGCCGAGATCCTGGCGGTGTGGACCGGCGGCATGTCGTTTCATGGCGGATTTTTGGGAGTCGTCGCAGGCATTTTGGGCTTTGCATGGAAGAACGGACTCAATGCCCTCCGCGTCGGGGACGCAGTTGCAGCAGCAACGCCGATCGGTCTGTTTTTTGGACGGATCGCGAATTTCATCAATGCCGAACTCTGGGGGCGACCGACGCACGTTCCATGGGCGGTCGTCTTCCCCTCCGATGCCGCCCGATCCTGTCCACCGGACTGGTCGGGCGCCTGTGGGCGGCATCCGTCCCAGCTCTATGAAGCGGGGCTGGAGGGGCTGCTGCTGTTTGTGGTTCTGCTGCTCGCGATCCGGGCTGGGGCATTGTCACGACCGGGGAGGGTGGTCGGGCTGTTCCTGCTCGGCTACGGCGGCGCCAGGATGTTCGTTGAGGCGTTCCGGCAGGCAGATGCCCATTACGTGACCGCGACAAATCTCGCGGGACACGTGATCCGGTTTGGAGGCGACTGGGGGCTGACGATGGGTCAGGCTCTCTCCCTGCCAATGGTCTTTGTAGGGCTGCTGCTGCTTCTGCGGCGGGGTACGGCAGGATGACATCTCTGCACAAGATCCTGCATGCGCGGATACTGGCATCCGGTCCGATCAGTGTGGCGGAGTACATGGAGATGTGCCTCGGTCATGAGACCCATGGATATTACGTCACGCGCGATCCGCTCGGAATGGAGGGTGACTTCACGACCGCACCCGAGATCAGCCAGATGTTCGGGGAAATGATCGGTGCCTGGCTGGCCCAGGTCTGGCTGGATCAGGGTGCACCGAGGCCGTTCGTGCTGGCCGAGCTTGGTCCCGGGCGGGGGACGCTGATGCGCGACATGCTGCGGGTGCTGGACCGCGTCCCGGGGTGTGTCGACGCGGCGCAGGTCTGTTGCGTGGAGATGAGCCCGGTGCTCCGACGGTTGCAGCAGGAGACACTGCGGGGTGTGGACGCGACATGGCTGAACCGGGTGACCGACCTGCCTGAGGGGCCGCTGTTCGTTGTGGCTAACGAGTTTTTCGACGCCCTGCCGGTGCAACAGTTCCAGCGCGTCGACGCCTTCTGGCGTGAGCGTCTGGTGGGGGTCTCCGGTGACCGGCTTGGCTTCGTTTGGGGCGCGCCGGTGCGTCATCCGGAGTTGGAACGGAGATTTGGCAATGTCTCCGATGGCACGGTCGTTGAAACCTGTCCTGCTGCTGCGACTGTCGCGGGAAGGATTGGCGCCTCCATATCGTCATGGGGCGGCGGCGCCCTGATCGTGGATTACGGAGCGTGGGAAGGAACAGGGGACACGGTTCAGGCTTTGAGGGAGCACAGCCCCGTCCATCCTCTCACCGCGCCCGGAGACGTTGACCTGACCGCGCATGTCCGGTTCAGTGACGTGGCGCGGGCCGCCGGGCCAGGCATACGGCACCAGAGCGGACCACAGGGTGCCTTTCTTGAGCATCTGGGGATGGGTCACCGTGCCGCGGTCTTGACGGAGGGAAAGGATTCGCTAGTTGTGGAGCAGGTGACTTCGGCGCACAGACGCCTGACGCATCCAGACGAGATGGGACAGCTCTATCAGGTCATGGCGCTTTCTCCAGAGACGGCTCCAGCGCCGCCCGGGTTTGTTTAATGACGCTTGAAATCCTCACCGGCGATTGTTTCGGCCGCGTTCGGCACGGGTTCTTTACGCGGCGGGGCGGTGCGTCGTCGGGGATTTATTCCGGGCTGAACTGCGGCATCGGATCGCAGGACCAGCGTGACGTTGTTGCGCTCAACAGGGCGCGGGTTGCCGATGCGCTCGGTGTGCCGCCGTCAAAGCTGCTCTCGATGCACCAGATCCACTCCGCGGATGTGGTGGTGGCAACCGGCGAGGGCTGGACCGAGCGCCCGCGCTGCGACGGCGTGGTAACCGCCGCCCCGGGGGTGGCGCTGTCGGTGCTGACGGCGGACTGCGCGCCGGTGCTGTTTCTGGACCCGGAGGCGCAGGTCATCGGCGCAGCGCATGCGGGCTGGCGCGGGGCACTTGATGGCGTCGTTGAGGCGACGGTGTCGGCGATGGAGCGGCTCGGCGCCGACAGGAAGGCGGTGCGGGCGGTGGTAGGTCCTACGATCAGTCAGCGGAACTACGAGGTCAGCGAAGATTTTTTCGAGCGTTTCGCGGATGAGGATCCCCGGCACAGTCGGTTTTTTGCCAATGGTCGGGAAGGGAAGTACCTGTTTGACCTGCCGATGTTTGTCGTTTCGCGGCTGCGTGAGGCCGGAGTTTCGGATCCGGTCTGGATCGGTGCCTGCACCTATGCCGAACCCGACCGGTTCTACTCCTACAGGCGGGCAACGCATCGGGGCGAACCGGATTATGGCCGGCTGATCTCGGCGATCGTTCTTTAGGAAGGCATGTTATTCCGTGTCGACGGCAAGCGCGTCGTAGACCTCGAACGGAACCCCCGGCTCGTCCTTGGCGCAGCGGATGACGAGGCTGGTCTTGACGCTGGCAACGTTCGGCGCCGATGTCAGATCCCTGGTCAGAAAATTCTGAAAGGTCGGAAGATCCGGCGCGACGCATTTGAGGATGAAGTCGATCTCGCCGTTGAGCATGTGGCATTCGCGAACCAGCGGCCACGTTCTGGTGCGTTTTTCAAAGGCGGAAAGGTCGGCCTCAGCCTGGCTTGAAAGGCCGACCAGGGCGAACACCTGCACTTCGAAACCAAGCTCGCGGGCGTTGATGTCCGCGTGATAGGCCCGGATCAGTCCCTGTTCTTCCAGGGTGCGGACCCGGCGCAGACAGGGGGGGGCCGAAATGCCGACACGGCGTGAAAGCTCGACATTGGTCATCCGGCCATCTGCCTGCAATTCCGCAAGAATCCTTCGGTCAATCGGGTCGAGCTTGATGCTTGGCATGTCGTCGCGTTCCAGTTTCAGGGTTCGAAATCATTATTCTGCAACGGGCCGAAACGCAATTATGTTTCGCGCATTTTCGGGTTCTGGCGGGGCTACTCGGCGTCCAGGCAGCTTTCACTTTGCTGCATTCCCTCCTATATAGACGGGCCAGCAAGAGAAAGAGCGCACCATGCCTGAAACGCACCACACACGACTGTTGATCATTGGATCGGGCCCAGCCGGCTACACCGCGGCGATATACGGCGCGCGGGCGATGCTCGAACCGACGCTCGTTCAGGGCATACAGCCTGGCGGTCAGCTGACGATCACGACCGAGGTGGAGAACTGGCCCGGCGATACGGAAGTGCAGGGTCCGGATCTGATGGTCCGCATGGAGGCGCACGCGAGGGCAACCGGCGCGAACATCGTATCCGATCACATTTCCAGTCTCGATCTGAATGTTCGGCCGTTTCGGGCCGTTGGCGACGGCGGCACCGTCTATACAGCCGATGCGGTGATCCTGGCCACCGGCGCGCAGGCGCGTTGGCTTGGGGTTCCGTCGGAAGAGAAATTCAAGGGGTTCGGTGTTTCCGCCTGTGCCACCTGTGACGGCTTTTTCTATCGTGGTGACGAAGTCGTGGTGATCGGTGGCGGCAATACTGCGGTCGAGGAAGCGCTCTTCCTTACCAACTTTGCCAGCAAGGTTACGCTTGTCCATCGGCGCGACTCGCTCAGGGCGGAGAAGATCCTGCAGAACCGTCTGATGAAGAATCCTAAGGTCGAAGTCATGTGGAATCACAGTCTCGACGAGGTTCTGGGAGATGAGTCGCCCCTCGGTGTGACCGCTGTCCGGCTGCGCGACGTGCAGAGCGGAGAAGTCCGGGAAGTGCCCTGCAGGGGGCTCTTCGTCGCCATTGGCCATGCACCTGCGTCGGAGTTGGTGGCGGGCCAGTTGCCGCTGCACAATGGCGGATATGTGGTTACCAAACCGGATTCGACGTCGACGGAGATCGACGGCGTTTTTGCTGCCGGCGACATTACCGATCACGTTTTCCGTCAGGCGGTCACGTCTGCGGGTATGGGGTGCATGGCGGCCCTCGAAGCCGAACGGTATCTTGCGGCACTGGATGCTGAAATCGGCGAACCGGATCAGGTCATCAGGGTGGGCGCATCTGCTTAGGACCAGATGCAGTCGCAAGGCCCCGATCCGGGATCGGGGCCGACCGGGTCAGTGAACGCTGACCGGGGAATATTCGTTTTGACGTGCGACGATGAATGCCTTGTTGCGGTCGCCGACGAGCGCGAGCACTTCGCCATTGTCAGCGTGAATTGCATAGATATGGTCGCGGCCATAGGCGCGATCCTGAATCTCTTTTGGCAGGTCGATTGTCTTGACCTCGCGGACATAGACGATCTTCCGGTCGCCGCCGTTCTGAAAACTGGGAAAGTCAGCCATTTTCGCCTCCTTCAACGAGCGCGTTTACTGTTTATGCGGACAGTCTGCACGACCGTACTGGGATCATTTCGTTTGAGATCGACGTGCAACAGTCCATTATCAAGGTGTGCCGCGGTGACATCGACGCCGTCGGCGAGCACAAAGCCCCGCTGGAACTGACGGGCCGCAATCCCGCGGTGAAGGAAAACCCTTCCGTCGGAAGTCTCCACCTGACGCCCGCGGATCAGCAACTGATGCGCCTCAATTGTGATAGAAAGTTCATCCTCGACGAACCCGGCAACTGCAAGCGTGATGCGGTATTCGGAATCGCTGATCTGCTCGATATTGTAGGGAGGATAGCCGTCGTTCCCGGATTTGGCAGTTCTTTCGACAAGCCGGTCGAGACTTTCGAATCCCAGCAGATGGGGGTGAGAGGCGAACGAAACCTTGGTCATCGGTGTTGAGCCCTTGTTAAAGCGACCTTTTGCCGGGCCCCTGTCGGCGACCCTGCACGAAAAATATGGGGTAATGTTCACAGGAAAACAAGAGCCGGAACTGTGATTGCAGTCTAGGATTGACGTAGTCATATGCTAATAAGTCAGGGTGATTTCTTAAAGAACCGGATCATGCATAACCCACGGAAAATGAACCACGAAGACGTTCAGCGGGTCCGACTGGAAATCCTGCAGCGCGAACACCGCGACCTCGATCTGGCGATTGCGGCGCTCGATGCAGGCGGTCGTGCGGATGCACTGGCGGTGAGACGGCTGAAAAAGCGAAAACTGGCGCTGAAGGACGAAATTCAGAGGATATCCGACGAAATCACGCCGGATATCATCGCCTGATTGTCTGATTGCGCCCCTGGCAAGGGCGCGGTATTGCGGCGCTTCTGGTCTTTTCGGAGGTTTTGAATGTCTGATCCGGTGATAGGCGTCGTTATGGGGAGTCAGTCTGACTGGGAGACCATGCGCAACGCCTGTGAAATTTTGGATGCGTTGGATATCCCCTATGAGACGCGGATCATTTCCGCCCACCGCACGCCGGACCGGATGTTCGATTATGCTGCGGCGGCCGCGGATCGGGGGCTGCACGCGATTATTGCCGGGGCGGGGGGGGCGGCACATCTGCCGGGCATGCTCGCGGCGAAAACCCGGGTGCCGGTGTTGGGAGTTCCGGTGCAGTCCAGTACGCTTTCGGGGTGGGATTCTCTGCTGTCGATCGTGCAGATGCCAAAAGGCATTCCGGTTGCAACATTTGCCATCGGCAAGGCCGGCGCGGCGAATGCGGCCCTCTTTGCCGCGGCGATGGTCGCTGTGCGCGACGCCGGCGCTGCAGCAAGGCTCGAAGACTGGCGTGCGGTCCAGAGCGCGGCCATTGCGGAGGTGCCCGATGCAGGATGACGTTCTGCCGTCCGGGGCAACCATCGGCATTCTGGGAGGCGGTCAACTCGGCCGCATGCTTGCGCTGGCGGCGGCGCGGCTAGGGATGCGGACACATGTTTTTGAGCCGTCGGATGCGCCCTGTGCCGGTCAGGTCTGCGACCGGGTCACACGGGCGAAATATGACGACGTGCAGGCGCTGCAACGGTTCGCCCGGTCGGTGGATGTCATCACCTATGAATTTGAGAACGTCGATCTGAACGCGGTTGACGGTGTTGCGGATCTGGTGCCGGTGCGGCCAGGGCGGCGGGCACTGGAGATCTCCCAGGACCGCCTGCTGGAGAAGAACTTTCTGAACGGTCTTTCGATACCCACGGCGGCCTACTGGAATGTGGAGAGTGCCGCCGATCTTGGAGATGCGCTTGAGCACCTTGCCGGTCCCGGAATCGTCAAGACGCGGCGTTTCGGGTACGATGGCAAGGGGCAGGTTCGCGTGGCCGGGGCCGGGGACACGGATACGGCCTGGACGGCGCTGGCGGCGGCACCTTCGGTTCTCGAGGGATTTGTCACCTTCGAGCGTGAGATCTCGGTTATCGCGGCGCGGGGGCTCGACGGTTCGGTTGTGGCGTATGATCCTGGCGAAAACGTTCATGAGGACGGTATTCTGCGCACCACCACGGTACCGGCACGGATAAAACCGTCAGAGTCACAGGATGCAGTGCTAACCGCCGGCAGGATCCTGAACGCGCTCGACTATGTCGGCGTTATCGGGGTGGAGTTTTTTGTTACCGGCAATGGACTGGTGGTGAACGAGTTCGCACCGCGGGTACACAATTCGGGGCACTGGACGCAGGCCGCGTGTCTGATCGACCAGTTCGAGATGCATGTCCGGGCGATCTGTGGCTGGCCGCTCGGAGATGGCAGCCGGCATTCGGATGCGGTGATGACCAATCTGCTCGGAGACGAAATCTTTGCCGCTCCTGCAGAAACCGGCACGGCGGTGCATGTCTACGGCAAAGCCGAGGCGCTGCCCGGACGGAAGATGGGCCATCTTATCAGGACCACGCCGCGGCAGTAGTGTGCCTAAGTCAGGCGTAGACGCTCTGTTTGTTGAAATGCACGGTGAGCATGTAATACACGACAGCACGGTGTTTGTCGCGGTTGGAGCGGCCGTATGTCTCAATGACTTTGTCAATCGCTGCGTCCAGCGCGTCCCCCTCTGACAGGCCGAGCTTCCGGATCAGGAAATTGTTTTTGATCGTATCGAGTTCGGACTGATCGCTGCCAGCCACTTTGGAGGCGTCGGCATTGTAGACTGCAGGGCCGAGCCCGATAACGACTTTGGTCAGTAGGGCCATGTCCGGCGTGATGCCGCATTTTTCCCTGAGATCAGCGGCATAGAGTTCAATAAGCTCGTCACGTTTTCCCATATTGGGGCTCCCTGGTTCGTTGATCTTAAGTTTTCAGGAAACATGTCGGCTTTGATAAACCCCGTCAAGGCGCAAGGATTCGCCGAAGATTGCCGTGGAAGGCTGGAGTTCTGGCAGTTTCAGACAAGAAAACGGGGGCCGATGGACCCCGTTCCCACGGTCAATCCAATTGGTTCGGCTTACATCATGCCGCCCATGCCGCCCATGCCGCCCATGTCCGGCATGCCGCCGCCCTGGCCCTTCGGCTCAGGCTTGTCGGCGATCATGGCTTCGGTGGTGATCAGCAGACCGGCGATCGATGCTGCGTCCTGCAGTGCGGTCCGCACTACTTTTGCAGGGTCGATGACGCCGAAGGCGAACATGTCGCCATACTCTTCGGTCTGCGCATTGAAGCCGAAGGTAACATCGGAGGATTCGATGACCTTGCCTGCAACAACCGCGCCATCGACACCTGCGTTTTCAGCGATCTGACGCAGCGGTGCCTGAAGCGCCCTGCGAACGATCGAGATGCCGGCGGTCTGGTCGGCGTTTGAGCCGGTCAGATCAACGAGCTTCTTGGAGGCCTGAACGAGAGCGACACCGCCGCCAACGACAACACCTTCCTGAACGGCCGCACGGGTAGCGTTCAGAGCGTCTTCGACGCGGTCCTTGCGCTCTTTAACTTCGACTTCGGAAGCGCCGCCGACGCGGATCACGGCAACACCGCCGGCGAGCTTGGCCAGACGTTCCTGCAGTTTTTCCTTGTCGTAATCGGAAGTGGTTTCTTCGACCTGCTGACGGATCTGTGAAACGCGGGCTTCGATTTCGGCCTTCTCGCCATAACCGTCGACGATGGTGGTTTCGTCTTTGGTGATGGTGACTTTGCGGGCGGTGCCGAGCATGTCGATGCCGACGTTTTCGAGCTTCATGCCGAGGTCTTCGGAAATGACCTGGCCACCGGTCAGGATAGCGATGTCCTGCAGCATGGCCTTGCGGCGGTCACCGAAGCCAGGTGCCTTGACGGCAGCGATCTTGAGGCCGCCACGGAGCTTGTTGACAACGAGGGTTGCCAGAGCTTCGCCGTCGACATCTTCAGCGATGATCAGGAGCGGTTTGCCGGACTGGATAACGGTTTCCAGCAGCGGAACCATCGGCTGCAGCGAGGAGAGTTTCTTCTCGTGCAGGAGGATGAGGCAGTCTTCGAGGTCTGCGATCATCTTGTCGGCGTTGGTGATGAAGTAGGGGCTGAGGTAGCCACGGTCGAACTGCATACCTTCGACAACTTCGGTTTCGGTTTCGAAACCTTTGTTTTCTTCGACGGTGATGACACCTTCGTTGCCGACTTTCTGCATTGCGTCTGCAATCTGGCGGCCGATTTCAGTTTCGCCGTTGGCGGAGATCGTGCCAACCTGGGCGACTTCGTCCGTACCGGATACGGTGCGGGCCTTCGCCTTGATTTCCTCGACGACGATGGAGACGGCTTGTTCGATGCCGCGCTTGAGGTCCATCGGATTCATGCCGGCTGCTACCGACTTCATGCCTTCGCGAACGATGGCCTGAGCGAGAACGGTCGCGGTGGTGGTTCCGTCGCCGGCTTCGTCGTTGGTGCGCGATGCAACTTCGCGGACCATCTGTGCGCCCATGTTTTCGAACTTGTCTTCGAGTTCGATTTCCTTTGCGACGGTTACGCCGTCCTTGGTGATGCGCGGCGCGCCGAAGGACTTGTCGATGACGACGTTACGGCCTTTGGGGCCGAGGGTAACCTTTACGGCGTCTGCGAGCAGATCAACGCCCTTGAGCATGCGGTTGCGGGCGTCCGTATCAAACTTGAGCTGTTTTGCAGCCATGTTGGAAACTCCTGGTAAATTTGGTTATTCGGTGTCGCGAAGAGCGGCTCAGGCGGCCTTGGCGGATGACTTGGCGGTGATCAGGCCGAGAATATCGCTCTCTTTCATGATCAGCAGGTCTTCGCCATCAACCTTGACTTCGGTGCCCGACCATTTGCCGAACAGGATGCGGTCACCAGCCTTCACGGACATCGGGATGAGTTCGCCGGAGTCCTTGCGCGCGCCTTCGCCAACAGCGATAACTTCACCTTCGGACGGCTTTTCCTTTGCGCTGTCGGGGATGATCAGACCGCCTTTGGTCTTTTCTTCGCTTTCGATGCGACGGACGAGAACCCGGTCGTGCAGTGGTGTGAATTGCATTTGGAATCGATCCTTGTTGCGTTCCAACCTTGGCAGGTGGCTTGTTGTCAACCATTGTTAGCACTCGCTACCCTTGAGTGCCAACGTATCGCACAGGTATGGATTTGCCCGAGTTCTGTCAACACTCCGTCGAGAAAAAATAGCGCGCTCCGACGCTTTGATCCCCGTGCGAAAACCTGTAGGCACGCCGCAGCGCAATATGGTTTGATGTGGAGAAGTCATGACGCAGGTCATCCGGACACTGGAAGAGATCGATCCGGGGTACAACGCCCTGTACTGCGATCTGTGGGGGTGTCTTCACAACGGTGAGCGGGCGTTTCCCGATGCGGTATTGGCACTCGAGCGGTTCAGGGCGCGGGGGGGCGTCGTGGTGCTCCTGACCAACTCGCCGCGTCCTGCCGCCAGTGTGGCAAAGCAACTGGACGGCCTCGGCGCACCGGCGTCGTGTTACGACCTGATCGTGACATCCGGCGATGCCGCGCAGATGGCGATGGCGGCGGGTCAGTTCGGGCGTAGGGTCTATCATATCGGTCCGGAACGGGACCTGGCATTCTTTTTCGACTCTGACGGGATGCCCTATGACGTTGAGCGGGTGCCGCTGGAGCAGGCCGAGGGTATCGTCTGTACCGGGCTGTTCGATGACCGGACCGAAACACCCGAAGATTACCGCGCGACAATTCTCTATGGCAGAAACAGGGGCCTCAAGCTGCTTTGTGCAAATCCGGATGTGGTGGTTGATGTTGGGGATGCCAGGATCTACTGCGCCGGGGCGATAGCTGAGGCATATACGCGCGCAGGCGGGCAGAGCTTCTATTTCGGCAAGCCGCATCCACCGATCTATGAACTGGCCGGGCGAAAACTGACAGAACGGTTCGGTCGGGACGCTTCCAGCTTTGACATCCTGTGCGTGGGCGACGGGATTGCGACGGACATACCTGGTGCAATGGGCGAGTCTCTGGACTCGGTTTTCATCACGGGAGGGCTGGCAGCCGAGGACACGGGTACCAGTGTTTCCGGTGGACCGGATGTGGCTGCGCTGACTGCTTACCTTGCCGCGGCGCGTCTGGCGCCGAAATACGCGATGGCGTTTCTGAGATAGGCGGAAATCCATCCGCCGTACTTTGGCAGATGATGGACCGGGTTGCCGGCAGGCGAACGGGGCCGAAGGGCGGACGGAATGGCTGGAAATGCCGCGCCGGGTCGCAGTGTTACCCTTGATTGCAGGGTCAGTGTAGGCAATACGGTCGTGCTGAAAGGCGAGGGTGCCGTTGCCGGCGCCGGGCTGCGTACGCGACTGACTCAGGGCTCCACCGAGGGGCCCCCGGGGGGCCATGAAACTGCACAGAACATATTCCGGCCTTGCGCCGCAGGATCGCGGCGCTTCGGTTGCCATCGGGAATTTCGACGGTGTTCACCTTGGTCACCAGTCGGTTCTCGCACTGGCCCGGGCCGCCGCGGCCGGACATGGATCGGATTTCGGGGTCATAACCTTTGAGCCGCATCCCCGCCAGTTCTTCAATCCGCAGGGGGCGGCATTTCGGCTGATGACGGCTGATGCCAGGGTTCGGAGGATGGAGAAACTGGGGGTGGAGCAGTTCTATGAACTGCCGTTCAACAGTGATATGGCGGGTCTGACACCGGAAACATTCGTGCAGGAGGTTCTGGTTGAAGGGCTGGGTGTGCGTCACGTAGTTACCGGAAGCGACTTCCGGTTTGGCCGGAAACGCGGAGGCGACGTCGATCTGCTCGCAAGGCTCGGCACCATTCACGGATTCGATGTAACCGCAGCGCCGCTGGTATCCGACGGGGATGGGGATTTCTCTTCGACTGCGATCCGCACGGCATTGAGTGAGGGTCGACCGGCCGAAGCTGCGCGGATCCTCGGTCACTGGCACCGGATCGAAGGAGAGGTGCGACACGGCGACAAACGCGGACGTACACTCGGCTTTCCGACCATCAACCTTGGTCTGGACGGCCTGCACCTGCCGCGGTTTGGTGTTTACGCGGTGATTGTGGATGTGCTCGAGGGTGCTCACAGGGGGACCTACGCCGGCGCAGGGTCAATTGGTGAGCGTCCAACGTTCGGCGTCAATGCGCCAAACCTCGAAGTCAACGTTCTGAATTTCAGCGGCGACCTCTATGGCACACGCGTTTCTGTTGCCCTGATAGAATTTCTTCGACCGGAACTGAAATTTGACACGGTCGCGGATCTGGTGGCAAGGATGTCTCATGACGTTCAGGAGGCCGGAAGCGTCATCGCGCGGTATCGGTCAGGGAACGGGGCATGATGGACAGGCACGGTGCGTTTGTGGGTGTCACAATCGGTTGGTCCGATCCCTGCGGCCGAGCCATGGACCACACATGACGAAGAGTGGCACCCAGTCGAACTCGATGCGTCCGCGATTCTGGGAAAATTATCGGCTGGAGGACCTTACGCGCGCCGAATGGGAGGCGCTTTGTGATGGTTGCGGAAAATGCTGCCTGATCAAGCTCGAGGACGAGGACACCGCGGAGGTTGCCTACACGAATATTGCCTGCAGGCTGCTTGACAGGGATACCTGCCGGTGCGGCAATTACGCTTTGCGCCGGCAACTGGTACGGGGATGCGTGGTGCTCGACCGAAACACGATTGAAGAAGCCTTGGACTGGATGCCGCACACCTGCGCCTATCGGCTGATCGACAGGGGCGAGGCACTCGCAGACTGGCATCCGCTGATCTCGGGCGATCCGGACTCCGTGCACAGGGCCGGCGTTTCGCTGAGAGGGCGGATGATTTCCGAATACGATGTCGATGAAGATGACTGGCCGGATCACATTGTCGACGAGGATATCTGAAGTGGTTCACCTCGGACTACGCCGGACCCGCAGTGCCGGAGGCGCTCCGCGCGATAGTTTCGGCGAATGAGGGATACAGCGCTGCCTACGGTGAAGAAGCGGCAATGGCGCGCGTGGCGAACCGGATCCGCGAAATATTTGAAGCGCCGAACGCCGCCGTCTACCTGGTTGCGACAGGAACCGCCGCGAATGCACTGCTGCTCGCCGGACTTTGTTCGCCATGGGGAACAGTTTACTGTCACGCTGACGCACATATACAGCGCAATGAATGCGGGGCACCGGAATTCTACACCGGTGGCGCGAAGCTGACACCCCTGACGGGCGCGGATGGGAAGATCGACCCGGCCGCCCTACGGGATGTCCTGGCGGTAGCAGGGCGGCGTGACATTCATTCGGTGCAGCCTGGTGTACTCTCGCTGACCAATGCAACCGAGTGCGGTACGGTCTACACGCCTGAGGAGATCCGTGCCCTTTCGGGCATCGCCAGGGCTATGGGGCTTCCGGTCCATCTGGACGGTGCGCGGTTCGCCAATGCTTTGGTCTCGGTCGGGTGTACTGCTGCCCAACTGACCTGGAAGGCCGGTGTCGACGCCATGAGCCTCGGTGGAACAAAAAACGGTCTTATAGGGGTGGAGACCGTCATCCTGTTTGATCCCGTCCGGGCACGGGAGTTTGAACTCAGGCGCAAACGGGGAGGGCATCTGATCGCACGTCACCGGTACATGTCAGCACAGGTGGAGGCTTATTTGACGGATGGCCTCTGGCTGGAACTCGCGGGCAGGGCGAATCGGTCGGCAGCGCTGCTTTCCCGCCTTTTGCAGAAAATTCCTCTGGTGACGATAAGGTATCCAACGGAAGCAAACGCCGTGTTTGGCGATTGGCCTCGAATCGGACACCTGGGATTGCAGAGCGCCGGCGTCCGTTACGCTTTCTGGCCGCAGGACTGCAGCATCGATGGCGACGACAGCGAGATGCTGCAGGCGAGGCTGGTCTGCAACTGGGCGACGGAACCAACGGACGTTCAGCAACTGGCGGAGATTCTGGACGGAGTTCTCAGCAACTCCGCCTGACGGATCAGCCCAACTCTGCCAACTGCCTGTCGAGCATCGGCAGACGATCCTGGCCCCAGAAAACCTCGTCACCGATTACATAGCTGGGTGCGCCAAAAACCATTCGGCGCAGCGCTTCGTCCGTATTCCGCTGCAGCACTTCCACGGCTTCCAGCATGCCCTTCCCGGCGAGTTCGCGCGGGAAACCGGCGGCTTCGATACAGTCGGCAATCACGTCATCCTCGGCGATATTACGGTCTTCCGCCCAGACAGCGCGAAGAAGTCCGTGTACCAGACCACCAAGGTCGCCGCCCCCGGCATTTTGCGCGGCGATGATGGCGGCCGAAGCAGGGACTGGATTTGCAGGCCAGTAGAGCGGTTGCGGATTGATGGGCAGGCCGTTGAAGCGGGCGACCCGGACAATGTCCTGATTGCGGTAGTTCCGGCGTGATTCATGCCGGTCCTTGGGCAGCGGCGTTCCCGTTTTCTCGAAAATGCGCAGAAGTTCGACGGGCTTGTAGGTGATTCTTGCGCCATGGCGTGCCGCAATTTCCTCCAGTTTCAGTCCGGCAAGGTAGCAGTAGGGCGAAATGGGAAAGCAGTAGTAGTCGATGTCGGTCATTGGCGGGTCCTCCGTGTTTTGTCGACAAGGTTCGGGCAATTCGAGGGGTTTGCAAGCCCCCATTCCGATGATAACTCCCGCGTTCAGTACAGAGGCGCATCCGCGAAAGGTCTGGCCCCATGATTCCGCTGTTTAAACCCAAGCTGATTGCGGGAAATTCGAACCAGCCATTGGCACAGGGAATTGCGCGTCGGATATCGATACATCGTGGCGAGGCGGTGACGCTGGTCGATACGCGGGTCGAGCGGTTCAATGACCAGGAAATCTTTGTGGAGGTGTTCGACAATGTCCGGGGTGAGGACATGTTCATCATCCAGTCGACGTCGAATCCGGCAAATGACAATCTCATGGAACTGTTGATTATGGCCGATGCTCTGCGCCGGTCGTCGGCGGCGCGGATTACCGCGGTGATTCCGTATTTTGGATATGCGCGGCAGGATCGACGCTCCAAAGCGCGCACGCCGATCAGTGCGAAGCTGGTGGCCAACCTGCTGACCGAAGCGGGCATCGAGCGGGTGCTGACGATGGATCTGCACGCCGCGCAGATCCAGGGGTTCTTCGACATTCCGGTCGACAACCTTTATGCGTCGCCGGTGTTCACGCTGGACATCAAGCACCACTTCAAGAAGCTGTCGCATGTGACGGTGGTATCGCCTGATGTCGGCGGCGTGGCGCGGGCGCGGGAACTGGCGGAACGGATCGGTGCCGATCTTGCAATCGTCGACAAGCGGCGGTCAAGGCCAGGTGAAATTGCATCCATGACGGTGATCGGTGAGGTCAAGGACCGGATCTGCATCATTGTTGACGATATCTGTGATACGGCGGGGACGCTGGTGAAAGCGGCCGGTCTTCTGAAGGATTCCGGCGCCAGGGAAGTGCATGCCTACATTACCCATGGCGTGCTGTCCGGTCCGGCGGTGGAGCGGATCACCAATTCCTGCATGAAGAGCCTCGTCATCACTGACTCGATCGAGCCGACCAAGGCCGTGAAGAAAGCCAAGAATATCAGAATTGTACCGATGGCACCGTTGTTCGGTCAGTCGATCCTGAACATCGCCAACGGCACCAGCGTTTCCTCACTGTTCGACTCCCATACGCTGGAGCCGATCTACGAGGCGTTCTATCCCCAGCACGACTGAAACTTGTGCCGTCGTCGGCGGAGCGTGTGTACCCTGCACATGAGGCACGTTGGGTTATGCGCGTGTTAGACGAGTTGACCCGCGGGGCTGATGCGGGTTTTTCCACCGAGATACGGGTGCAGCACGGGCGGGAGGGAAATGGATCCGTCTTCCTCCTGGCCGTTTTCCAACACGGCAATCAGACAGCGGCCCACGGCGAGACCGGAGCCGTTCAGCGTGTGAACGAATTCGGGACGGGCGCCCTCTTCGCGCCGGAAGCGCGCGTTCATGCGGCGCGCCTGAAAATCGCCGCAGACCGAACAGGACGAAATTTCTCGATAGGCGTTCTGACCGGGAAGCCAGACTTCGATGTCATGGGTACGGCGTGCGCCAAAACCCATGTCGCCGGTCGCAAGTACGACCGTGCGGAAGGGAAGTCCGAGCTCTTTCAAAATGTTTTGGGCGCATTCGGTGAGGCGGTCCAACTCGTCGCGGCTGTCTTCCGGTCGGGTGATCGCCACCATCTCGACTTTTTCGAATTGGTGCTGGCGCAGCATGCCTGCCGTATCGCGCCCGGCGCTTCCGGCCTCTGAACGAAAACACTGGCTGTGGGCGGTCATCCGGATCGGCAGCGCCGCGTTGTCAAGAATTTGACCAGCCACCAGATTCGTCAGGGTGACCTCCGAGGTTGGGATCAGCCACCATCCGTTTGTGGTCTGGTAGCTGTCCTCACTGAACTTCGGCAACTGGCCTGTCCCGAACATCGCCTCGTCACGGACCAGAACCGGCGTCCAGACTTCCGTGAAGCCGTGTTTCTCGATGTGAGTGTCGAGCATGAACTGGGCGAGAGCGCGATGCAGGCGGATGTTCGCACCCTTCATGACAACGAAGCGGCTGCCCGACAGGCGGCCTGCCGCATCGAAATCGAAGCCGACTTTCGCGCCCGGAATTTCGAAATGCTCAACCGGAGTGAAGGAAAAGTTCCGGACACTGCCCCACTGGCTTATCTCGACATTTGCACTTTCATCCGGACCGTCTGGAACGTCCTCCATGGGCAGATTGGGCAGTTCCATCAGCATATTTGTGAGCCGGAGATCCTCTGCCTTCGCTTCTTCTTCCAACCGGGCGATTTCGGTTTTCTTGTCCTGGACGATTGCGCGCAGGCGTTCAAATTCATCTGTGTCGCCCTTTGCCTTGGCGGCGCCTACTTGTCTGGACGCGGCGTTACGCTCGGCAAGAGCCTGTTCGGAGGCGAGAATTTTCGACCGGCGGGATTCGTCCGTGGCGAGAATCTGTGCCGCCTGCGGGGCTGCGCCGAGGCGGGAAAGCGCCGCGTCGAAAGCGTCGGGATTTTCGCGGATCATGCGGATATCGTGCATCTTGTTCTGGCCACTGCTCTGGAATGTCACGGGCTTATGCCGGATTGGCGGAGCGTTTTCAAAGGCTGATTTGCATACCTGATTTGGTCCGGGTCCCTGCTGCTGAACCGCAAAGGCAATTTCGGCTATTCGCTACAGAGCCTCGGGAAATCTTCGAACAGCGCCTGGTATGTTCTGCAACCCTGTTACGGGGCGCAGCCGTCGCCGATCGGTTACCTTACAGGTACCGGACCAGCATCCAGACGCCCATCAGCACCATCAGCAGATTTTCCGTCAGGGAGACGGTGCCCAGTGGAACGTTGCTGCTGCCGCCGACACAGGCACATTTCAGTTCGCGCTTTTCGACATGGACCGCCT
>JAUIHM010000050.1 GCA_030432315.1 Alphaproteobacteria bacterium
GCCCGAACCTCGATCTGACGGATCCGTTCCCGGCTTACGTCATAGACCTTGCTCAGATCCTCCAGCGTCGCCGGTTCATCCTTCAGACGCCGTTCCGTCAGAACATGCCGCTCGCGTTCGTTGAGTGTCTCCATCGCCTCCATCAGCAGTCCCTGACGGCTCTCGTATTCGTCGCGCTCGGCCAGATCGGCGGCCTGGTCGGCATCCTCGTCCTCAAGCCAGTCCTGCCATTCGGCAGTCCCCTCGCCGTCGCTCTTGACCTGGGCATTGAGACTCGCGTCCCCGCCGGCCATCCGGCGGTTCATCGAGATCACTTCGGATTCGGTCACGTTCAGATCATGGGCGATCCGCGCCACATTCTCCGGCCGCAGTTCGCCGTCTTCCAGCGCACCGATCCGGTTCTTGGCCTTGCGCAGGTTGAAGAACAGCTTCTTCTGCGCCGCCGTCGTCCCCAGCTTCACGAGGCTCCACGAGCGCAGGATGTATTCCTGGATCGAGGCCCTGATCCACCACATCGCGTAGGTCGCGAGCCGGAACCCCTTCTCCGGATCGAACCGCTTCACTGCCTGCATCAGGCCGACATTGGCCTCCGACACCACCTCTGCGGTCGGCAGCCCGTATCCGCGATACCCCATGGCGATCTTGGCAGCGAGCCGCAGATGGCTCGTCACCAGCTGATGCGCTGCGTTGGAATCGCCATGATCCACCCACGCCTTCGCCAGCATGTATTCCTGCTCCGGTTCCAGCATCGGGAACTTGCGGATTTCCTGCATGTAGCGCGAGAGACCCTGTTCCGGGGATGGCGCTGGCAGATTTGCGTAGCTCATTCGTACCTCCTATCGAAACCCGCCCGCCGGTCTTGCGCCCGCGCACGGTCTCGAACCCGTTCTGAATAATATTATAGTGCCTGTTACAGATATTTAAACGGGTCGTCTGGAACATTCCGTCGAAACAATCGGAAACAAATTATAAACCACTGGCATTAAACGAAAAAAATCACATACGCAGTCGTGATACCCTGAAACAGACCGGCCAAACCGTCGCCGATTCACCCGGTCTGTAACAAGGCTAGCACAAGAGCCGGCGCCAGGCTTTACCTGTCGGTAGCGGTGGCGGGATTCCGCGAAAGCGCCGAAACCTGGTCGCGCAACTCGGGAGTCATGTCGATTTTCACCGAGTCCAGCGACGGCTGCAGCTGTTCGAGACTGCGCGCCCCGATCAGCGGCGCGGTGATCGCCGGATGCGAGCCGACCCAGGCGACCGCGAGGCTCACCGGATGCATGCCGTTGCTTTCGGCGAAATCCGCAAAATCAATTGCCGTCTGCTTCATCCACTCCGGTGCGTAGCGTTCGGCATACATCGGATTGCTGTCGATCCGCCGCGCCTCGGCCTTGCCCGTCCGGTACTTGCCGGTCAGAAGACCGCCGCCGACCGGGCTGTAGGGCGTCACCGCCAGCCCCTCCTCCAGGGCGAGCGGCAGAATCTCCACCTCCGCCTGGCGCTTGACCAGATTGTACATCGGCTGCAGCACGTCGAATTTCGACAGTCCCTCGCGCGCGGAAATGCCGAGGCCCTTGGCAATCTGCCATGCCGCCCAGTTCGATGCGCCGAGATAAAGCACCTTGCCCGACCGCACCAGGTCATCGAGCACCCGCAGGGTTTCCTCGATCGGCGTCAGTTCGTCGAACCGGTGTACGAAATAGACGTCGAGATGATCGGTGCCGAGCCGCTTCAGACTGCCTTCCAGTTCCGAGACGATATGCCGCCGGCTCAGCCCGGCCTGCGGATTCGATCCCATGCCAACCTTGGAGGTCAGCACGATCTCCTCCCGCTCCGAGGCAATCAGTTTGCCCAGGATGGTCTCAGACCGCCCGCCGGCATAACCGTTGGCACAGTCGAACAGATTGATCCCCGCATCCCGACAGGCCCCGTACATTTCCGCCGCGGTTGCCTCATCCGCATCGCCGCCAAACGACATCGTTCCCATCGCCAGCGGCGACACGCGCACCCCGGTGCGCCCAAGCAGTACAGGTTCCATGAACTTCTCTCCCAGTGACAAGATTGCCGACAATCTGGATCATTCGCCCGCCGGCGTCCACCGTGGATAAACGGAAAACTTGCGGCCTCGTCATGTTTGGATTCGGGACCGATCAAACCCCGCCACTTCCGGCGCATCGGAGGCCAAAAGCCCCGGGCGCGTTGCGGACCCCACGCAGGGGCCTGCCGAGAGCCTCGGCGACCGGCGGTCTATCTGAGGTTCAGCGTGAACGAATACCCGCCACCAAAATCGATCCGCCGGAACCCGGCCTGGCGGTACTTCGCCGGGCAGCGCGCCCCGTGCTTGTGCCTGAACGGGTCACCGGTCACATCGACGCAGAGCCGGTAATCCCCGCCCCAAAGTTTCGCACCCGCATTGGCGCTGGCAAAGTAGAACCCATGGTCGGAAGCCAGCCCCGCGGTCAGTTGCCGACATTTTCCCCTGTCCACACTGAACCATCCGGATTTGACCCATGCGTCGCCGTCGAGCGAGACAATCGCAATGCGAATATTGGCATAGGGCGAATTGTTGCAGGCATACCAGCCGTGGCGACCTGTCCCCGGCAATACGCCCGTCGTCCCTCCGGACCCCGATCCGGTACCGACGGCGACACCCGTCGCTGTGCCGGTCCGATCCGTCTCCTGCTCCTGCCCAGGTGCCGGGTCCGGCCCCGGTCCGGGGTCGGGGCCCGGACCGGGGTCGGGGCCCGGACCGGGGTCGGGCGGCGTATCGCCAAAATCGATCCCGGTGGCCGCCTGCAGGTCGCCACTGCTGAAAGGCGACGGAATGTCCCGCACTTCGTTGGGCGGACGCGAGGTTTTGTTACCGGGATCGCGCGGCTGAAACGATCCAGGTTCGGCAATGCCACCAACATTCGGCCGCGCATCCGCGGCATTTCCAACTGACACACCGGCCGCAATTCCGGCGACGGTCAGCAGTGAAAGCAACACAATTCTCAAGGAACACCTTCCTTTCCACGCCGCTACTGGCCGTCCGGGAATCCCACCGCTACCGGTGACGCCCCGACGCCCGCGCCGTCCGGCCGCGGCGTCCCGTCCGCCACGCCGGCGGCATCGAGCGGATCATCGACTGGAACCGGCCCGTCCGGCCTCTCCCCGCCTTCCAGCGCATTCGGCGCGTGGCGGATCGGATAGAGAAACGCCACATAGATCAGCAGATACACGATCGACACGAACAGGATCAGCGACGCCACCGACCGGGACTTGAATGACAGTTCCGCCATCCGGGTTCGGAAGCTCACCTCGTCATGATCCCGCTGGGCCCGGTCAAACTGGTTTGCCTGGGCAAACTGCCAGAATGCGAACACGACCCCGCTGAGGCTGACGAACATCGAGACCCAGAAGATGTACTTGGTACTGCGCAGGTTCCAGTCGAAATGCCGGCGGTTCTCGGCCAGGGTCCACATGGAATACTCCGCGCGGTATTTGTAGAACGCGTCGTAATACTGCTCCTGGCTCATCGCGTCGCGTATCGCCAGGTCCCGGATATCGAACAGCGCCGCGTCGATCCTGTAGAGCGCAATGATGACCGTCAGTGCAGCAATGATCGACACTGCAATCCAAGCCGGATGTGTGTCTCTTGACGACATTGGCCTGCTCCCGGGGGGAATTTTACCACATCCGCGCACCAGGGTCAAAAATGCGGCGTCAGGTACCCTCTCCGGCCCGTGCCGCTTCCAGCACCTCAATCCGGTTGCCGAACGGATCGTCGACAAACACCCGTCTGATCCCCGGAAGATCCTCCGCCCGGACCCACGCCACCCCCGCCGCCTCCATCCGTGCCGTGAAGGCATCGAGCGACATCACCTCGAACGCCGGATGCGCCCTGCGCGCCGGGACGAAATCCGCATCTCCGCCGAGATGAAGCCGCAGTGCCGCGGTCTCGAACCAGACCCCGCCCCGCCCGGCCAGTTCCGCAGGTTTCTCCACCTCGGGCAACCCCCAGATCCCGCCAAAAAACGCCCGCGCCTCCGCCTCGCCGCCCGGCGGCATCGCCAGCAGAACATGGTGGATCCCTGCGAACATCATCCGGCCCCGACCGACCGCTTCTGCGTTACATGGGCCATCAACGCCTCTTCCTTCACCGAAATCCCCAGGCCCGGTCCGTCCGGAATCGCCATCGCCCCGTCCTTCAACTCGAAATTCCGCTCCAGAATGCCGTCGCGCAGCGGGTTGTAGGTCCGGTCGAACTCCAGCATCGGCTCATTCTGCAGATCGACCGGCAGCGCGGTATGGGGCGTCGGCGGCACCACGGCGATCGCCTGCAGTGCCGCGGCCACCCCGACCCCCGAGCCCCAGACATGCGGCACCGCCAGCACCCCGTGCTGGGTCGCAAGGCTGACGACCTTCTGCCACTCGCTCAACCCGCCGCAGGCACAGACATCCGGCTGCACGATGTCGACACAGCCGCCACCGATGAACTCGCGAAAGCCAAACCGCGTGAACTCGCATTCACCCCCGGCTATTGGCACGTCGAGCGCCGCCCGCAGCCGCCGATACCCGTCATGATCCTCCGGCGGCACCGGTTCCTCGAACCAAAGGATGCCAAACTGCTCCAGCACCCGTCCCATCCGCATCGCCGTCGCCGAATGATAGGCATGATTGGCATCCGCCATCAGCTTTACCCGCGGCCCGACCGTCTCACGGATCAGTTTCACCCGCGCCGCGTCCTGCTCCACCGGCAGCAGCCCCAGCTTGATCTTGATCGCCGTCACACCCGCCGCCGCATAGGCCGATACCTCTTCGGCCAGCGCTTGCATCATCGCATCGGTATCGCGGAAATCCTCCGGGTAGTAACACCCGGTGCCGTAGGCCATCACCCGGTCGCGGAACGCCCCGCCCATCAGATGATACGCCGGCCGCCCCAGCGATTTGCCCCAGATGTCCCAGAGCGCAATGTCGATGCCGCTCATCGCCTCGATATAGGTCCCGGTCCGTCCGAAATCCCGGCTGAACGCATAGTTCTGCTCCCAGATCCGCACCGGCGCATCCGCGGCCTCACCGATCAGCCGCGGCCCCAGAACATCGACAATCGCGCTGGCCACCGGTTCCGCCGGCCCGTACTGCCCGCCCTCGCCCCAGCCGACAATCCCGTCATCCGTGGTGATTTTCACCAGCAGCGACACCCGCTCCGGGAACACTGCCTGACTCGACCAGAAGCTGTTCGCGCCGGTCGGCGCCTTCGCCACGAATGTCTCGATTCCGCTGATCCGCATCGTTCCCCCCGCCCCGACTTTCTGCTTTCACACCTGATAGCCGCGCCACGGGCGGCTGGAAAGGCCATCGGCCCAACCGACCCGCTGGAACGCCGGACCGTTTCGCGGTAAACCGGCCGCATTGGGGACGCGACGATGACGATGATCACCGAAATCGAGGATTTCTTTTCCCTCGGCTGCGGCCGCTGCGACCGCTTCGCCACCGCGGACTGCTCGACCCGACAATGGGCCTCCGGTCTCGCCGCCCTGCGCCGGATCTGCTGCGATGCCGGACTGACGGAAACCGTCAAATGGGGCCATCCCTGCTACATGCACGCCGGCCGCAACATCGCCATCATCGGCGCCTTTCGCGGCGATTTCCGCCTCACCTTCTTCAATGCCGCGCTGATGACCGACCCGCACGACCTGCTGGAAAAACAGGGGCCCAACACCCGCCATCCCGACATGCTCCGCTTCACCCGGAACACCCAGGTGACGGAAACCGCGCCGCAGATCCGCGCCTACCTCACCGAAACAATGGGTTACGCCGAGGCCGGTATCAAACCGCCGCGCACGGAAACCGACCTCGACCTGCCGGAGGAACTGACCGAAGCCCTCGACGCCGACCCCGAAATGGCCGAGGCGTTTCACAACCTGACACCCGGACGCCAGCGCAGCTACGCAATCGTCCTGGCATCTGCCAAGGCCTCCGCCACACGGATCAGGCGCATCGGCAAACTGCGCAGCAAAATTCTCGCGGGAAAGGGCGCCAGCGAATACTGACCGGCGCCCGCGATCCGGCTCAGATCGAGCCCGCCTCGACCATGTAATTGTGCGCTGTGCACATCGCCGCGTCGTCGCTGGCGAGAAACACCACCATCCGCGCCACATAGACCGGCTGCACCATCTCCGGCAGACACTGGCGCTTCTTCTGCGCCGCCTCTCCTTCGGGCGTCAGCCAAAGCTCCTTCTGCCGCTCGGTCATGATCCAGCCCGGCACCACGGTATTGACGCGAATCCGGTGCTGGCCGAGATCCCGCGCCATGGTCCGGGTCAGCCCGTGCACCGCTGCCTTGGCCGAGGCATAGGCCGGAAATCCGCCGAAGGCCTCCCACCAGGAATTCGACCCCATGTTGATGATCGACCCGCCACCGGCGGCGATCATCCCCGGCGCCACCGCCTGAATGGCGAAGAACTGATGCCGCAGATTGGTGGCATAGCGTTCGTCCCAGTATTCCGCCGTCACGTCCTGCCAGTCGTGCCGGTCGTCGCGCGCCGCGTTGTTGACCAGAACCGTTGCCGCGCCGAGCTTTTCCGCGAGGCCGGCAAACGCCGCCTGCAGAGCCGCCACATCCCGCAGGTCGCAGATTTCATACGCCACATCCGCGCCCAGCTCCGCCGCCAGCGCCTCACTGCGCGGCGCGTCGAGATCGACAAAGCCGACCTTTGCGCCCTGCCCGGCGAAGGCCCGGACGATTTCCTCGCCAATGCCCGACGCCCCGCCGGTCACGAATACCGTTTTCCCCCGCAGACTGGGGAAACTTCCAAATTCCACTGTCATGTTCCGTCCCTGAACCCTGTAACCCATTCATCCGCCGCCGGCGTGCCCGTCGAACGGCCCGCCGGTGCCCGCCCGTTCCCAGGCTGCCACCGGCACTGCGCGGCACTTGGCACCATATCCCGGCGCGATGTCAACGCCACCACGGGACGGCACGGCGGCGTCCGCGGGACGTTGCCCTAGAGAATGAAATCGCCACTGTCGGCGCTGCCGATTGCCAGCCCGTCGACCAGCACCGAACCTTCGCCGCCGATCTCTTCCAAATCGAGCAGCACGACACCGCCACCGGCATTGCTCAGCGCATCCTGCACCTGGCCGAACTGCGACGGGCGCAGACCGAATGCCGAAAGGTCGATCCGGTCTCTGCCGTCCTCAAAGCCCCTGATTTCGTCGTTCCCGGCATTGCGGCCAAAGAAAAATACATCCGCCCCGGCGCCGCCGTAAAGCGTGTCGTCGCCACGTCCGCCATGGATCACATCTGCGCCACCTCAGCCCACCAGAACGTCGTCGCCGCTGCCGCCGCTGAGTTGATCGGTCCCTTTGCCGCCCCGCAGGTCATCGTCGCCCGAACTGCCCTCAATCCGGTCGCCGCCGGTGCCGCCATTCACCGCGCCGACAACCAGCCCGCCCTCCGAGGCCACATAAACGTCATTGCCGTCACCAAGGTCCACATCCCCGCGCACGACGCCGCTGTTGCGCATGTCATCGTCATGGTCCGACAGCAGAACGGCGCGCGTCTCCGCCTCGATCAGTCCCGAATTGCACAAAAGCACGGTGTCCGAAGCCGCTTCGGCATCAACCGCGGCCCTCGTGAGGCCCGTTGCCACGATCTCTCCGCTGTTGTTCACCCGTCCGGAAGAATCGTAAAACCGAACACCGCCTGCACCCTTCAGGAACCCTGTATTCATCACCGCCACATTCAGCGACTCAAACAGTGCAATGCCGTCCCCTGTCATGGCCGCCATGACGCCGTGATTCTCGATCCGGCTCCCGTCGAGCTCCCGAAAAAGCGCCGCCGAGCCCCCGGTAACCTCGCCCCAGTTCTGAATGAAGCTGTCGGAGCCGCTGACGTTTACCGCGGAACTGCCGACGGCATTGAGGGAGCGCACGACGCCGGTTTCACCGATCACCAGGGTGTGTCCGCCAATGTCACTGATATCCGCTGACAGAAGAATGGCCCCGCTGCCCAGGGCAACCACGGTCCCGTCCACGGCGACGTCATGCCTGTTGGCGGTGAATCCCGCGCTTCGGACCCCGTAACCGGTCGCGGTCACGACCTCCACGTCCCGCCCCACATAGAGCCGGTCTCCGGTGTCGAGTTCGATCGTTGTATTGGTGTCTCTGGCAACAATTCCGGCCATGGCGTCCATCCTCCGTCAAACTGGTTGACCGTCAGACCGGCGCAGTGCCGGCCGGACGGCGGAGTGTGTGACAGCGCCTGGCCACTGTCGCCCGTCAGCCCATCAGGCCGACGATTCTCTCCCATTCCGCGGCAATGCTGTCCGCCCGACCGTCACCGACCCGCCGGTACCAGTAGCCGGCATTGCCGAGATCGCCCTCGATCCAGTGCACCAGCGCATGGACCCGGTCATATTCCGGATCGCCCTCACCGGACTGGCTGATCTCATGGGCACGTTCCCAGTCCGGGCCCATGCTCAGACCGCCCTTTTTCAGCCACCACATCGCCTGACCCGGTCGGGAGAGGTCATCGGGCGGCGTTTCGGCGCCGAGGCTGTCGAGTATTCGGCTCTTCATGTGATCTGTCTCCCTGCAACTTTCGTCTCATTTGGCCGGACCGCACGACCGCCTGTCAAGTGAGGCCCCGAAAAACCGACCCGACCCGGAGTTACGCCGTAACCCTTTCCTCCGTCGCAACTGCCTCGAAGGCGAAAAACGACGTCACCGCCCCACAGATCATCAGCGCCTTTTCCAGCGGCAGATCCGGAAAGACCGGCAGCGACAAAAGCTCACGCCCCGCCTGCCGCGCCCGGGGCGTCGCCGCATTGTCGGGCGACCGGAACATCGGCTCATCGTTGAGCGGCGGATACTGGATGCTGCTCTCGATCCCCTGTTCCCCCAGCCAGGCCCGCAGCGCATCGCGCTGCGCCGCCGGCACCCGCATGGCGAACATATGACAGGAACTCACCGCCTCCGGACGGTCGGAAATCAGCCGGATACCGGCGATGTTGCGAAAGGCGTCGGCATAGATCCGGCAGATCGCCCTGCGCTTCGCATTTGCCGCGTCCAGCCGCTCGGCCTGGGCCAGCCCCACTGCGGCGTTGATGTCCGACATCCGGTATTTGAACCCGACCTCCATCGCCACGGCCGGCCGCCGCGCGACGCCCTCCCCGGAAATGTCGAAGGTCTGCTTCGAAACCCCCAGCCACGAAAGCCTCTCGGCCCGCGGCCGCAGGCTCCGGTCGCGAAACGCCAGCAGCCCGCCCTCGCCCGCCGCCGCATTCTTGACCGCATTCATGCTGAAACAGACAAAATCCGAATGGCCGCCGATCCTGCGGCCGCGATACTCGGCGCCGAACGCATGGGCCGCATCCTCGATCAGCACCAGCCCCTTTTCCCGCGCCAGCGCCTGCATCTCGTCGATCCGCCCCGGCAGACCGGTGTAATGCACCTGGATCACCGCCCGGGTCCGCGGCGTGACCGCCGCCCGCACCGAGTCCAGATCCAGCCCCAGCGACTCCTCCTCCACATCCGCGAACACCGGCCTCGCCCCGGTGTAGACCACCGCCAGCGCTGTCGAAATCCACGTCAGCGCCGGCACGATCACCTCGTCGCCCGGCCCCACATCCGCCAGCAGCAGCGCCAGATGCAGCGCCGCGGTGCCGCTGGTGCAGGCCAGAACCTCCCCCGCCCCGACCTGGTCGCGCACATGCTCCTCGAGCTGCCGTGCCCGCGGCCCGTATCCCCACCACCCGGAGTCCAGGGTTTCCGCGACATACTGCCGCTCCAGATCCGTGGCCGACGGCCGATAGACCGGAATTCTTTCGTCAATGTCATGTGCCATATTCTTTTCCCCCGCTAAAAATGTCTGCGGCCTCCCGTGCCATCCGCCCCGCCACCGTCTCCGCAAGACTGCGGGCATAGGCGACAATCCGGGGAATGCTCTCCAGGTGCCAAATCGAATGATCCGGCCGGGCAAATCCCGCAAGCAGCGGCCCCAGCAGGTACAGATCCGTGTCAATCGCGAAATCGGAATTCACCGGGAACCCGTGCCCGGAACCGTTGATGCCGTAGGTCTCGGCGATCCGCTGCAACAGCCGGTCCCGGGTCGCCGCAATCGGCGCCGCGCCAAGACAGTTGACCAGCATCCGGCCCCGCACCGCGTCGCCACCGCCGACCGGCACACGGAACACGCCCCCGGACCAGGACGGCGCCGCGGGGTCGATATCCGCCGCGACCACCTGCAGCCGGCCTTCCGCCAGCATACGCCGCACCGCCCCGTCATAGGCCTCCGGCGTCCGCCTGGTCGCGAGTTTCCAGGCCTCGGCATGCTGCGTGGCAAAGAGACGCTTCTCGTCGAGACCCAGCACCGCGAAATGGCGGAAAAACACCGGTCGCGCCGCCAGAACCGCATCCATCGTGCTGTACCCCGCCGCCCGTGCCCGGTCGATATCCGCCTGCAGCGCCGCCATCAGCGCCGCGGCGCTGTCGAGGCCCGGCTGCTCCAGCGCCACCGGCACGAACGGCGGCAGCCCCGAAAGACCGCCATCCGGAAACCGCCCGTGCCGCGACACCGCGATCACCCGCTGCAGCCGGGGGCGCAGTGCCTGCGACCGGCTGACACACCAGACCAGTTCCGAGGCCGCCGCATTGGTTCCCAGAACCAGGATCGCATTGCCCTCATGCGGCTGCGGATCGAGCCGATCGAGCATCTCCCGTTCGAGGTCCGGCCAGCAACGACGGTACAGGTCCGGCACGTAACCCGGCACCCCCTCCAGCCCCGGCAGCGCCCGCAACGGCGCGCTGCCCGGTGCCAGCAGCACCGTCCCGGCCCTCAGCACCGCCCCGTCGCCGCAGCCGAGCACATACCCGGCGCCATCCGCCCGCCGCAGATCGACCGCCTCCGCCACGATCAGATCGACCCGGTGCCGCGATCCTGCAACCGCCGCACGCAGCGTCTCCTGCAGAAACCTGCCAAAATGCCTGCGGCTGAACATCTGTCCGACGGACCCGTTGGCGCGGCACCAGTCCGGATACGGGGTCTGCTCCAGTTCCTCTGCCGGGTTCATCAGCATGTACCGGTCCGAAGAATACTCGCCATACGGCAATCCACCAAAGAACAGACCAGCCCTGTCAAGCACCGCAATGGAAATTTCGGGCCCGATTGTTTTGAGCTTCAGCAGCATTTCAAATAAAAACCAGCTGCCTGACAGCCCGCCACCTAAAATAACAAGGTCATAAGCGGAACGCATTCGTGATGGTTAACACAGGTTACAGCCATTGCAATTATGTTTCATCTCCCGCCCGTCCCCGCCCGGCAAACCGCAGCAGACCCGGCACGCCACCACGCTTGCCAATGCACCGGCGCGGCGCTAGCCTCGCGCCATTGCCGTTCCCTGAACGCCCCGATCAACAGACTTTGTTCCGCCACAGGCCGGCAGGCCCGGACCGCCCTGCCGATACGTTCCTGCCATTGCAGGTCCGGTCCACCGAAACGCCATGAAACCCAAAATACTGACCACTCTGCCCGAGTATTCACCCGCCCTGTTCCGTGCCGACCTCCAGGCCGGCATCACCGTGGCGATGGTGGCCCTTCCGCTCAGCCTCGCCATCGCCATCGCCTCCGGTGCGCCGCCGGTCACCGGCCTGATTACCGCCGTGGTCGGCGGCCTGCTGATCTCCCTGCTCGGCGGCAGCCGGGTGCAGATCGGCGGTCCAACCGGAGCGTTCATCGTCGTCGTCTACGGGGTGATCGCCGAATACGGCTATGACGGGCTGGTGCTCGCCACCTTCATGGCCGGCCTGATCCTGCTCGTCGCCGGCGCGCTGCGGGCCGGCGCGCTGGTGCGCCACGTTCCCGAAGCGGTCATTGACGGCTTCACCGTCGGCATCGCCGTGCTGATCGGCACCAGCCAGATCAAGGATTTTCTCGGTCTGTCGATGGAATCCGTGCCGGCGGACATGCTCGAACGCATTCCCGCCCTCTGGGCGGCGCGCGACACGGTGTCGCTGCCCTCGGTGCTGACCGGCCTCGCCACGCTTGTACTGATCGTCGCCCTGCGCCGCCGGTTTCCGCGCTTTCCCGGACCGATCGTCGCCCTCGGCATCACATCGGCGGCGGTCGCACTGCTGGTGCTGCCGGTCGATACGATCTTCTCCCGCTACGGCGACCTGCCCGACCGGCTGCCGCTGCCCGCGGTTCCGGAAATGTCGCTGCACCGTGTGATCGAGCTTCTGCCCTCGGCCTGCATCATCGCCTTCCTCGCCGGGATCGAATCGCTGCTCTCGGCCATGGTCGCCGACCGGATGATCGGCGGCAGCCACCGCCCGAATGCCGAGGTTCTGGCCCAGGGTTACGCCAATCTCGGCTCGGCACTGTTCGGCGGCCTGCCGGCCACCGGCGCCATTGCCCGGACCGCCACCAACGTCCATGCCGGCGGCAGAACGCCGGTCGCCGGCGTCGTTCACGCCCTGACCGTGCTGCTGGTGATGATGCTCGCCGCGCCGCTCGCAGGCCAACTCGCCATGCCGGCGATGGCGGCGCTGCTGCTGCTCACCGCCTGGAACATGAGCGAGCCGCACAAATGGCGCAGCCACATGCAGGCCCGCCGCTCCGACCAGGTGCTGCTGGTTCTCACCCTGGTGCTGACCGTCTTCACCGACCTGACCATCGCCATCAGCGTCGGCGTCGCCCTCGGCCTCGCCCTGCGCCTGCGCCGCCGCGACGTGCCCGAAGCCGACTGGACCCCACCGGACCGCTGATCTGCCCCATCGACCCGGAAGCCGCAGCAGGACACGGACGCCCCAGGGTTCGAACCGACGACCCTGACTGAATCCGTTGCAAAGTCCAAACCGGAGTGCCGCTCCCGGCCGCGCTACTTCGCCTGGCCGCCGCGAACGCGGTTCCGCCTCAGGGTCGATGAATGCGCAGCCGTCGGGCGCTGGCCTCCACCGGCCGGTGCTCTGCCGCGCCGGTGCTTGCCTGCACCCGCGCCGCGTACCAGACCGCCCCCGGCACCGCCGTCACCCCGTGCAGCACCGCGCTGATCCAGACCGCATTGATCGCAACCGTCTCGACCATCTCCGCCACCGCCCCGTCCTCACCCTCGACCACCAGCAGCGCGAACAGCGCCGTCGCCAGACCCCGCGGCCCGAACCAGCCAAAGAACAGCCGCGTCACCGGCAGGGCATCCGTGCCGATCAGCGACAGCCAGATCGCCAGCGGCCGCACCACAAAAAGACTGACGAGGATCAGCGCCAGAACCTGCCAGGTCAGCCCGTCCACCGCCTCCGGCACCAGTACCGCCCCGAGCAGGTAGAACGCCATCCAGGACAGCAGCTGCCCCTCGCTCTCGGTGAACTCATAGACAAAGGCGCAGCGCCCGCGCACCACCACCCCGAAGGCCAGCCCGCCGGCGAAGGCGGCGATGAAACCGTTGCCGCCGATCAGCTGCGCGAGGATATAGGCCGCCCCGGCCAGCGCCAGCGCCGCGATCCCCTCATAGACGTCAGACGTCGTGCTGCGCTCTTGGGCGAGGATCAGCACCCGGCCGCCGATCCAGCCGACGCAGATCCCGGCCAGCGGTCCCAGCGTCACCTGCAACAGCCCGAACCACAGCCAGTCCGCGCCCGACGTGCCGGTCTCCGCCGCCACCACCGCCGCGATCAGCAGCACCAGCGGCAGCGCCATGCCGTCATTCAGCCCGCTCTCCACCGTCAGCGCCCGGCGCGACCGCTCCGGCACCACCGGATTGCTCACCACCGGCTGCCCCAGCGCCGCATCGGTCGGCACCAGGATCGCCGCGATCAGCGCCACCACCGCCAGCGGCCAGCCCGGCAGCAGCAGCCACCCGGCGAGGGTGCCGATCACGAACCCCAGCGGCAGACCGATCAGCAGCATTCGCAGCGGCCAGCCGTGATCGCGGCGGAGCGCCCGCGCATCGGTCTGCGCCGCGTCGAGAAACAGCAGCACCACCAGCGCCACCTCCGCCACCACGTCCAGCACCTCGCGGGAGAACGGCTCCGGCACCAGCCCGCCCCACCAGGTCAGGATCCCGAAACCCATGAAGGCCATCGGTGCCGAAATCACCGTCGCCGCCAGCCGCCGCGCGACCAGGCTGAACCCCACCAGGAACACCGCCAGCGCCAGATATGCCGTCAAATCCGCTCTCCACTGCCCGCCGCCTCCACCGGCCGCGCCCCCACCATAACCACCCGCCGCGCCGATGCCACGCCCAACCGCCACAACAATCGAATTGACTCTGACCGGCAAAATCTCCCATGTGGGCACGCGCCGGAGCCAGGCGGAACGGTCACGCAAAAAGCGGTGGGATTGTGTCTGAAAACGTACTGAGGGATGTCCGGCGTGAAATCGACGGCATAGACCGCGAGATCATCGCCCTGCTGGCCCGCCGCATGAAACTCGGCAGCCGCGTCGCGGCGCAGAAGGACGCAGCGGACCTGCCGGTGATCATTCCCCACCGCGTCCGCGAAGTGATCGAGAGCCGGACCGCCCAGGGCCGGTCGCTCGGCCTCAGCCCTGAATTCACCCGCGACATCTTCAACCGGATCATCTGGGAAATGTGCCAGCAGGAAGCCCGCGCCCTGCGCGACAGTCCCGAAACCGGCTGACCCCTGCCCGCAAACGCCAGACCCCGCGCGATCCGCGCGGCGGGCACGCGGCAGGCCGATCTCCAACCTTCCGGATCAAACCTTCGCCGCGCCCAAGACAGGCCCAGCCGCAGTCACCCCTGCCGCGATTCTGCCAGCGCCTCGGATGCCCGGCCCAGGATCGCCGCGTGAAAGGCAACCGCCGCGCCAGCAGAAAATCCGCCGTCGCGCAGCGACGCCCAGACGTCCATGCCGCTCAACGCCATCAGCGCCGAAATCAGCGCCCCGTCCGGATTGTCCGGTTCCATCGCCGCGCCCAGAAGGGCCCTGCGGTTCGCATCAAGCCCTGCGAGAAACCGGTCCAGCGCCTCGATCCTGGTACGGTCCTGTTCGGCCTTTTCGAGCCTCATCCGTCCACGTTCGTAGAACGCGTGCAACTCCCGAACCAGCCGCTCCAGCCGTTCGCGCGAGCTCACAAGTCCAGCGAACAGAGCCGGCGCATCCTCCGGCCCAGGCGGCGCCATCTCGGCGGCCACATGCCGGCCGCAGGCCGCCACCAGCGCGTTGATGTCGGGAAAATGCCTGAACACGGTCGCCGCACCGACACCGGCGCGCGAAGCAACGTCACTGAACGAGGTCAGGGCAATTCCCTGTTCATCGTGCAGCGTGACCGTCGCCTGAATAATTCTCTCGCGGGTGTCCTCCTGCGCCGCTGCACGTTTCGCCATCCGGTACTGTCTTGTCACCGTTCTTCCTTATTGACGGATGTCATTTTTCATGAAAACGTAATTTCACGAAATTCATTTTTTATCGATATACACAAGCCGGAACCCCCGGTCCACCATGGAGCAAGCAATGTCCGAGGCAACGCTCGCAAGACCCGCTACCCGGGTCGCTGTCACCGATCCGATCTGGTTTCTCGGTCTTGCCACCCGGGTCCATGCCGGACCGGAAAACACCGATGGAACCCTTTCCGTCGTGGAGCAGGTCATTCCGGCGGGTTTCGCCTCGCCCTGGCATGTCCACCACGACGAAGACGAATCCTTCCTCGTTCTCGAAGGCGAAATGGAGATCACCGTCAGTGACGAAAAGCTGATCCTCGGCGAAGGCGCCTTTGGCAGGGGTCCGCGCGGCGTGCCGCACGGGTTCCGCATCACCGGCAACAAACCGGCACGGGTCGTCATGATGACGTCAGGCCCGCGCTTTGCCGAGTTCGTCCGCGACGTGGGCCAGCCCTGGAGCGACACCCCGCCACCTCCTCCGGGACCCGAAGCAATGCCGATGCTGCTGGCGCTGGCCGAAAAACACGGCCTGACCATCTTCGGCCCGATGGCCGAATGATCCTGGCACGGGGCGCGCGAGCCGAACCCGCCTCCCCGTCCCGCAAAGTCTGCGCGCGGCCCTCCTCCCCAGGGCCCGCGCAAAGATCCTGGCCGACGGCAAACCCCTGACCGGGGAAAACGACATCCCCTGCGCCGGGATCGGCTTTTGCGGCGACAGCATCGGCAGGTCGTCCGCCCCGCCGAGTGGCGTGGCCCGCCCGGAAAAGGTTTCCGCGCCCGGGAAATCCGGGTTACATGGCCCCGACGGCAATCGGGGGAACGCATAGATGGTCGACATGGCCGACATGGCTGAAGTCTGCGAAGGCGGCTGCGGCTGCGGCGCGGTCCGCTACCGGGTGGCATCGCCGCCGCTGATCGTGCATGCCTGCCACTGCCGCCTCTGCCAGCGGCAGACCGGCTCGACCAATGCGCTCAACGCCCTGATCGAAGCCGACCGGGTGACCGTGACCCAAGGCGCGGTGGAGGCCCTCACCCTGCCGACCCCCAGCGGCAAAGGCCAGCGCATCACCCGCTGCCCCGACTGCCGGATCGCCCTCTGGAGCAACTACCTGATCAACGGGCTAGGCGAATCCCTGCTGTTTCTGCGCGTCGGCACCCTCGACAATCCCGATCTGATGCCGCCCGACGTCCATATCCACACCGCGAGCAAGGTCCCCTGGTACGTCATCCCCGAAGGACACCGCGCGGTGCCGGTATTCTACGACCGCGCCACCACCCTGTCCCGCGAAAGCCAGGACCGCCTCGCCGCCCTCACCGAAAAACACCGCGCCGGCACGACCTGACCCCCCTCACGCGCTTGTTGTTTTGCCGATCGCACAGAATCACCATAGGCTCGGCCGATGATCCTGCTCCGGCTGACCCTGCTTCTCCTCTGGGCCGACAGCGCCCTCGCCCAGGAACCGCGTGAAGCCGGCCTGGAACTGGTTCTGCTTGCCGACGCCTCCGGCTCGATCGATGCCGGCGAACTCGCCTTCCAGCGCCAGGGCTATGCCCAGGCGATGACCGACCCGCAGGTCCTCTCGGCGATTGAAACCTCGATCTACGGCAACATCGCCGTCACATATGTCGAATGGGCGATCGGCACCGCGGTGGTGGTCGACTGGATGATCATCGACGGTCCCGCCTCCGCCAGGGCCTTCGCCGACGCCCTGACCGGGCCGCCGCGTCAGGTCTACGGCAGCAACGCCATCGGCGGCGCGCTGCTCGACGGCAAACGCCTGATCGAGGAAAACGACATCACCGCGCCGCGCGCCGTGATCGACTTTTCCGGCGACAGCATCGGCAACTCGTCCGGCCCGCCGATTGACCTGGCCCGTGCCGAGGTGCTCGCCGCCGGCATCACCATCAACGCGCTGCCGATCCTGCGCGCCGACGAGGGCCGCCGCGCCGGCTACGATCTCGAAGCCCAGTATGCCAGCCGCATCATCGGCGGCCCCGGCGCCTTCATGGTCACCGCAGAAACCCGCGCCACTTTCGCCGAAGCCGTCCGCCGCAAACTGGTGCTGGAAATCGCCGGAATGACCCCGGCCGAATGGGACGTCGCCGCCTGCTGCGACTGAGCTGTGTCCCGGCTTGCAGTCCGCTCCCCTGTGCTGTTCAACTCCGCCCGACGCAACCGCACCCCAGGGGAGACCGCATCATGCCCGCCATCACCGGAATCGGCCACGCCGCACTCAAGGTCAGCGACCTCGACCGCAGCCTCGCCTTCTACCAGGACAAACTCGGCTTCCCGGAAATGTTCCGCCTGCACAATGACGACGGCACCCCCTGGCTGGTCTATCTGCGCATCACCGACAGCCAGTATCTCGAGATCTTCCCCGACGCCGACACCGACCGCGCACCTGGAAGAACCGCCAACGGCATCAACCATATCTGCCTGACCGTCGACGACCTCGAAACCACCGTCGCCACGCTGGGGTCCCGCAACGTGCCGCTGACAAGCCCGGTCAAGACCGGCCGCGACGGCAACACCCAGGCCTGGATCGAAGACCCCGACGGCAACCGCATCGAACTGATGCAGATGCGCGAAGGCTCCCGCCAGGCCGAAGCCATCGCGGCCCTGCGCGCCGCCGTCACCGCCTGACGCCGGAACCTCCGCACCAAAACCCCCGCCCCGGAACAAGGCGCACAGCGCCGCAGGGCCGCGCCGCTCCGCCCCCACGGGGCGGCGCTACCCTCAGGGCAACGATCACTGGTTTCAGCGCAGACCAGGGCCGCGTTCACCCCACCCTCTCTCTCCAGGTCTTCGCCCGCTCCATCGCCCCCTTCCGGAGAACGTTCATGTCCACATCCACCGCGGTGAACACGGCTCCCGCCTCGATCACCCGGCCGACAAAATCCTGGTCCGGCGACAGGAACCCGACCGGCACCCCCGCCGCAACACCCCGGCGTACCGCGTCGAGGCAGGCTTGCTGCACCTCCGCCCGCCCCGGCTCTCCTGGATACCCCAAAGCTGCGGCAATATCCGACGGCCCGACAAAAATCGCATCCACCCCCGGAACCGCGGCGATCTCCTCCAGGTGCTCCAGCGCCGACAGCGTCTCGATCTGCAGGATCAGACAGATCTCCTCGCGTGCCCGGCGGTGATAGCCGGGGATCGCCCCGAACCGGCTGGCCCGGGTAATCCCCGCCACCCCGCGAATCCCCTCCGGCGGATAGGCCACCGCCGCCGCCGCCAGCCGCGCCTCCTCGACGCTCTGGATATAGGGCACCAGAATGCTCTGCGCCCCGCAGTCGAGCAGCTTCTTGATCTCCGCCGGATTGAGTGATCCGGGCCGCACAACCGGATGCACCGGATAGGCGGCCACCGCCTGCAGCAGCGGCACGAGGCTGATCGGATCGAGCGCCGCATGTTCGGTGTCGAACATCATCCAGTCGAAGCCGCATCCGGCGAGCATCTCGGCGACGGTGGAATCGTTGATCGTACACCACATGCCAATCTGCTGACGGCCGGCGCGAATGGCGGCTTTGAAACGGTTCTGCGGCAGGTCCATGAATATCCCCCTCTGGCGGCCGCGGCTTCCCCGCGGTCCTCTGGGAGGCAGGTTAGCCAGCCAGGCGCTGACCGCAACACCGAACCGGCCTGCCGCATCCGGGACCGAAGCGCGTTAACCTTTTGCGCCGAACCCGAAAACGTAGGTATCATCCGGGTATCGAAAGGGTACCGGATGGGTACTCATTCGCCACGTGGTTAACGGCCCTGGCGAAGCTCCTGCAGCAGCCCGGTCATGTCCGCCGGCAGCGGCGCCTCAAAGCCCTTCCACTCCCCCGTCACCGGATGCTCAAACCCGAGCCTGGCCGCGTGCAGCGCCTGACGCGGAAACCGGGAAAGCACTGCCGCCCCGCCATGCCGCCCGTAAACATGATCCCCGGCCAGCGGGTGTCCGGCAAAGGTCATGTGCACCCGGATCTGATGGGTCCGCCCGGTCTCGAGCCGACATTCCACCAATGATGCCAATACCTTGTCACCGCCGAACCGCTCCAGAACCGTCGCCCGCGTCACCGCCGGCTTGCCGCCGCTGTTCAGCACGGTCATGCGTTTGCGGTCACCCGGATGCCGGCCGATATTGCCCTCGATGCGTAAAACCCCACCCGGCTCCCAGGAGACGCCGTGCAGCCCGTTCAGCCTCGGATCGCTCCGCTCCGGCGCACCGTACACCACCGCCAGGTATTTTCGCTCGATACTGTGCTGCGCAAACTGCACCGCCAGACCCTGATGCGCCGCATCCGACTTCGCCACCACCAGCAACCCACTGGTATCCTTGTCAATTCTGTGTACGATCCCCGGCCGCAACGCCCCGCCGATCCCCGACAGCGAATCCCGGCAGTGATGCAGAAGCGCATTGACCAAAGTCCCGCTTCGCGCCCCCGGCGCCGGATGCACCACCAGGCCAACCGGCTTGTTGACCACGACAAGATGCTGATCTTCGTAGACAATATCGAGCGGAATCTTCTCCGCCTCCGCCACCGTCGGCACGGCGGGCGGCACCTCGACCACCAGTTCGGTCTCCGGTTCCAGCCGCATCGACGGATCGCTCAGCACCTGCCCGGCCCGGGTCACCGCACCCTCCTGGATCAAGGCCTGCAGTCGCGACCGGCTGAGCCCCATCCCCTCCGGAACGACCTGCACCAGTGCCCGGTCGAGTCTCAGGCCCTTTTCCGGCCCGGTCGTGAACGTGATCCGCGATCCGTCAGTCACTGCTCAACTCCATGTTTTCAGACCAGAATCACTGCACGTCAACGCCATCCGGCAGCGCGCCTGCCCCTGCTATGCCGCAAACCGAAGCCCAGGGCCAGAGCAACGGCACTGGCCTTGGACAGGTTTCCCGCCTATTGCTCGCCCCGACACCAGCGACAGGACCCGCACCCGCCATGACCGAGCCGCAAGACCTTCCGGAACCGCCCCGCCTGCGCCGTCTGCGCCGACTGGTCACCACGCTGATGATCACCCTGATCGCCGGGTTCATCCTGATCGTTGTCACCCTTGTCCTGCGCCTGACCGCGACCCCGCCGCCCCTTGTTTTGCCTGAGGAAATCCCGCTGCCTGCCGGAGAAAGCGCCGCCGCGGTCACCTTTGGCGACGGCTGGATTGCCCTCGTAACCCGTGACGCTTCGGGGACCGAGCGGATCCGGATCCTCGACCGTGTCACCGGGGATCCGATCGCGGAGGTTCCCATCACCGGGACCCGGTGATAGTCTCGTCCGAACCAGACCCGTTCACGGACGCAAGATGCACCCTCCGATCCGCCGCCCATGACCAGCCAGGACGACATCGACCGCATGATCGCCCGCGTGGCCCTGAGCGACCGCCAGGCCTTCGCCGAACTCTATGACGCGACCTCCGCGAAACTCATGGGGGTCGCGCTGCGTGTCTTAAAGGACAGAGCCGTAGCGGAGGACGCCTTGCAGGACATCTACGTCAAGATCTGGCGCAACGCCGACCGGTACACCGCGCGCGGACTCAGCCCGATGACCTGGCTGATCACCATCGCCCGCAACACCGCGATCGACCGCCTGCGCGCCCGGCGCGAGACCGGCGGCGGCATGGATCTGATCGAGTCGCTGCCGGCTTCCGGACTGACGCCTGAAGGCACGGCGATCGCCCGCTCCGAAGCCAAACGCATCGCCGGCTGCATGGATGAACTCTCGCCCGAGCACCGGGACGCGGTGCGCGGTGCCTATCTCGAAGGACATACCTACGCCGACCTCGCCAACCGGCACGATGTACCCCTCAACACGGTCCGTACCTGGCTGCGCCGCAGCCTGCAGACCCTGCGCGACTGCCTCAGCCGATGACCGACACATTCACCCCGGACCCCAATGACGAGATGCTGGCCGCAGAATATGCGCTCGGACTTCTGCAGGGTGACGAACTGCGCCGGTTTCAACTCCGTTTGGCATCCGAGGCCGATCTCGACGGTCGTGTCGGCTTCTGGCAGGAACGCCTCGCGACCCTGACCGACGAGGTCGCGGCCACCCGGCCCTCGGCGACGGTCAAGGCGCGGATCGACATCGCCCTTTTCGGCGAGTCCTCGACCGGCACGCCGCTGCTGGCCCGGCTTGCCTTCTGGCGCGGCTTCAGCCTCGTGTCGCTCGCGACCGCCGCCGGTCTCGCGGCGTTTCTGTTCCTCAGCCCGACACCGACCCCGACCGCACCGGTCTTTACCGCGGAGATCGCCGGGGACGCGTCGGATCTGCGGGTGGTCGCGTTTTACCAGGCGGGATGGCCGAATGTCCGCTTCCGCCGGTCCGAAGGTGCGGCGACACCTGGCCGGGTGCTGGAACTCTGGGCAATCATCGGTGACGGTGCGCCGGTTTCGGTCGGGCTGCTTCCGGATGGCGATAACGGTGCGCTGCCGGTCCCGGCCGGTGTCGACCTCAGCGCCGGCAACGTCACTCTCGCAATCAGCGACGAACCTGCGGGCGGCTCGCCGACGGGGCAACCCACCGGCGACATTCTCGGCGCAGGACCGGTAACCTCCCTCTGAACCAGCTCGCAGAGGAGGGGCACCCGCATGCCGGCTCTGGCATTCTGCGCCGTGCCCCACCCCTTTTTCGCATGGAGAACATTTTTTTGGTTTTCCCCGAAACTTTCTGCACCATCGTTCGTTGTTACACCAGGCGGCGCGGCAGAGTTGCAGCCGGCGGAACCGGTAGACAGGTCCCCACCTCACCGGTGCACCGGAAATTCACACGCTCGGGTGCGCACCGCTGGATGACACTCCGTCGCCCGTCGGGCGGTCTACCGTCACCTTCGCCTGTCGCAGGGAAGGGCAGTCGGACCCGCCACATTGCCGAGTACGCGCAGTAACTTGTAAAGTCCGGTCACCGCCCGATGCAACCTTGCGGTGACCGCGACGACTCCTGTCCATAATCGGGTGTAATCCCGAAGTTCCGTTTCGCAGTCCTGCGAAACTGGCGCAGGCCACCGGCTTCAGTTCGCATCGGCCGGCGCAACCTCATGTCGTGGATTCGTCAATATATCTATTCGCAGCGAATCATGATAGAATAATACTCTATTCTGAAACAAACGAAGACTGCTTCTCCTGAAGTCGGCTGCACAATCGCGCTGTGCCGCCAGGTATTTGCAACACTTTACCTTAGCCAGGAAGTACAGCCATGTCTGCTGATCCAAAGACCTTTCAGTTTAACCTCGATCCCGCAAAACGGCCGCGCAACGTCGTGCTCGAAGAACGCTGGTATCCCGGCATTCAGACTGCTGTTCTGGATGCCTCGTCGAGCCGAATGTTCGATCCGATCGAGGGCATCCGGGCGGTCGTAATTCACGCAACCGCCGGCAGTTCCTCTGCCGGGGCCGCCAGCGTCATCCTCGCCAAAAAGGCGAGCTTTCACTGGCTCGTGCCGGACGAAGACGAAGAGCAGCACGGAAAATTCGTCTGGGCCACATGCCACGAGGCACGTGCCGCATGGCATGTCCGCAACGACAAGTCGCATCCCGACATCTGGGAAGGACGCAAGCGGATCAACCACTATTCGCTCGGCATTGAAATCGTCAACCAGGCGGTGAGCTCGGACTCCTACTCTCCCTGGCAGATCGCTGCCACGGCACAGATCGTGCGCTACTGCTGGGAGAAATACCCCAACCTGCGGCATGTGGTCAGCCATGCCAAACTCGACCCAAAACGCAGATCCGACCCGGGCACACATTTCCCATGGAACGACTTCAGGGATCTTGTGCTGAAGGGGCAGGACGACCAGGTTGAAACCCTGGTGGCCGCAGCGAAACCGATACATGCGTCATCCGCCGCCGAGGTCCCCTGCTGCATGGTGGCCTGACCTGACAGGGAGCGCCCCATCGATGTGGAAATGGTTGCCGGGAGTCGTTGCGGGACTGGCAGTCGGCGCCGCCGTGGCGCCGCTGCTGAACCGCGGGGGCAATGACGGCTGCCTGACCGGGTTGGAACTGGTCGACGCGGAAATCAACGCCGGCTCCACCGACTATTTTTTCGCAATCCCGGACGGGCCCGATCTCCGGGTCCGGCTGGAGCACGATCATCCCCGCGCCGGCGACTGGGACATCGTCGCATTTGTCACCGGCGACGGGCCTGCCGAGGTCAGCCCGTCCGCACTTGCCGCCGGCTACGGGTTCTGCCCTGGCTCCACGCCGATGATCTCCCTCAACCCGTCCCCGTGACGCCGCATTTGCCCCGGCACGGCGCGGGACGGAAACCGGGACGCGCCCCCTTGCAACCACCGCGACAGCAGCGGATAACGGCGCGATGAGTCTACCGCCAGGCTTCCTTGAGGAAATCAGAAACCGCGTTTCGCTCGCGCAGGTCGTGGGGCGGAAGGTCACGTGGGACAACCGCAAATCGGTGCCCGCGCGCGGCGATTACTGGGCACCCTGCCCGTTTCACCAGGAAAAGAGCGCCTCGTTCCACGTCCGGGACGACGACGGCTACTATTACTGCTTCGGCTGTCACGCCAAGGGTGACGCGATTTCCTTCCTCCGCGAGACCGAAAACATGAGCTTCATGGAAGCGGTCGAGGCGCTGGCCCGCGAGGCGGGCCTGAGCATGCCCGCCCAGGATCCCGCCGCCGCCGCCCGCGCCGAAGCGGCCAGGGGTCTCACGGAGGCAATGGAGGCAGCCGTTGCCTTCTACCGCCTGCAGATCCGCTCCGCCCGCGCAACGGAGGCCCGCGACTATCTGGACCGGCGCGGCCTCACTCCCGCCACCATCGAACGGTTCGAAATCGGCTTCGCCCCGGACGGCCGCACCGTCCTGCACGACCACCTGAAGGAAAAAGGCTTCTCCCGCGACGTTTTGGAAAGAGCCGGCCTGATCGGCGTACCGAAAGACGGCGGATCGCCGTATGACCGCTTCCGCGGCCGCATCATGTTCCCGATCCGCGACCGCCAGTCCCGAGCCATCGCCTTTGGTGCCCGCGCCCTGCGCGAGGGACAGGAACCGAAATACCTGAATTCGCCGGCAACCCAGCTCTTTGACAAGAGCCGCAGCCTCTACAACATCGGCCCGGCCCGCGCCGCCGCCCGGAAGGCGGATGCCCTTGTGGTCTGCGAAGGCTACATGGACGTGATCGCCCTCGGCCAGGCGGGCATCGACCACGCTGTGGCCCCGCTCGGCACCGCCATCACCGAGGAACAGCTGACCCTGCTCTGGCAGATGCACGGCGAACCGGTCGTGACCCTCGACGGCGACCGCGCCGGGCTGGCCGCCGCCCACCGCCTCGCCGACCTGGCCCTGCCGCTGCTGCAGCCGGGCCGCGCCCTGCGCTTCGCGCTGATGCCGGACGGCAGCGACCCCGACGACGTGGTCCGCACCGGCGGTGCCAGGGCCTTCACCGACCTGGTGGAGGCATCCCGGCCGATGGTCAACCTGATCTGGGCCCGCGAAACCGAAGGTCAGGTGCTCGACAGCCCCGAGCGGCGCAGTGCCCTCGATGCCCGCCTGAAGGCGCATCTCAACCGGATCACCGATCCTGGGCTGAAAACCCACTACCAGAACGCGTTTCGCGATCTGCGCCAGGCCCTGTTCCAGACTGCACGGCCGGCACCCGCCACCAAATCCGCGCCGCGCCGGTCGGCCTGGACACCGGGACGGCGCAGCCAGGTGCGCGCCTTCGACGGTCCGCCGCTCGCCGCCACCCGGGCCTCCGCCCTCGCCCGCAGCGACGATCCGAAAGCCGAGGCGCGGATCCGCGAATGCGTGATTCTCACCGGCTGCCTGAATCACCCGCCGATCGCGGCCGATCTGGAACATCAGCTGGAAAAACTCGAATTTTATGCAGTTGATCTTGCGGAAATTCGCGATGCCCTCTTGTCCTGCCTACACGGCGCCCTATGTGACCCTGATCCGGCCACCGCGCTCGGACACGCCATTGGCCGGCGCATAGGCCGTAACCCGCTGAACAGTCTGACGGCCTCGGGACATGTCCGGGCCAACAGATACCTGTCTGCCAGCGCCGATCCAGCCCTCGCGAAAAAGGCCGTAGACGAAGCACTTACCCAGCACATGGCCCTCTCGGGACGCGCTGCGGAAATTCGCGAAGCCGAACGCGAGCTGTCCGGAGAAACCGATGAGAGCCTGACCTGGCGCCTGCAACAGGCCGCCGAGGCCGAACACCGGTCCTGGACCGCACCGCTCGCGGACGCCGGGAGCACGGAAACCGAGGACGAAAGTGATCTGTCTGCCCGCCTTCAGGAGATGATTGACCGTCAGAGCTGGAAAAAACCACACAGTTCATGACGCATTTTACTGAACCCGTTGCGAATCACTGATTCGTAAGAGACAAAGACAGCTATCCGAATCGCGCCCCCCCGATTCGGAAAAATACGGAGTCGCCCATGGCCGCCAAAGACACCGACGACAAGAAAAACCTCAACACGGATACGACCGACACAGTCAGCCCGATGCTGGACATGAGTCAGGCCGCCGTCAAGAAAATGATTGGCCAGGCGAAAGCCCGCGGCTACATCACCTACGACGAGCTGAACGAGGTCCTCCCCCCGGAACAGGTGACCTCCGAACAGATCGAAGACGTGATGGCGATGCTCTCTGAAATGGGCATCAACGTCATCGAAAACGACGAGGGCGAAGACGGTGAGCCCGAAGACCAGCCACAGCTTGACACCGACACCTCCACCTCCCGCGAACTGACGATTTCTTCGACCTCAAACGAAAATCTCGACCGCACCGACGATCCGGTGCGCATGTACCTGCGCGAGATGGGCTCGGTCGAACTGCTGTCGCGTGAGGGCGAGATCGCCATCGCCAAACGCATCGAGGCCGGCCGCAATACAATGATCGCGGGCCTCTGCGAAAGCCCGCTGACCTTCCAGGCCATCACCATCTGGCGCGACGAGCTTCTCGACGAAGCGATCATGCTGCGCGACGTGATCGACCTCGAAACCACCTTCTCCGGCCAGGTCGAAGCCGACGACATGGAAAATTCCGAAGAGGGCGTGCTCGACGTGATCGTCGATCCGGCCCTCACCACGCCAGGCGGTACCGCCTCGGCCACCGCCAACACCCCGAAGCCCGCGCCATCATCGGCAGATGACGACGAGGACTCCGACGGCGGCAACCGGGGTGGCGACGACGAGGAGGACGACGAGGACGATCCGGGCAACCTGTCGCTCGCGGCGATGGAAAGCGCCCTCAAACCGCAGGTGCTGGAAACCCTCGACCGCATCGCCGCCGATTACGTCCGTCTTGCGGAAATGCAGGACGAACGCATTTCCGCCACCCTGAACCATGACGAGAGTTTTTCGCTCAACCAGGAGCGGGAATACCAGCGGCTGCGCTCGGAAATCGTCGTCCACGTCAACTCGCTGCACCTTCACAACAACCGCATCGAAGCCCTGGTCGATCAGCTTTACGGCATTAACCGCAAGATCATGTCCCTCGACGGCTCGATGGTCAAACTTGCCGACCAGGCCCGCATCAACCGCCAGGACTTTCTGCGCGAATACCGCGGCGCCGAACTCGAACCCGGCTGGCTCGACCGCGTCGGCGACCTCAGCACCCGCGGCTGGGACCAG
>JAUIHM010000139.1 GCA_030432315.1 Alphaproteobacteria bacterium
AGTCATTAAGCCACGTCGATCAACGCGTGACTTAAACGAATACGACGATTGATCGATTCCTCAAGACAAACTTGCTCTCGTCCTTTATCGTATACCCTTCGCCGCAAGCGTTCGCTGCGATACGTCACAACGCCAAAATACGATTTTTTCACGCCTAAAGCTCACGCTGCGTCTGGCCAGGGTCGCGGCACAGAGGCTGCTGGCCGCCACAGACCAGATTCTCCCCCAGGGAGTCTAGCTACCGTTTGCCTCCCTTTGGTTTGGCGGCATTGCGTGCGCGTGACGCAGCGGCACGCAGTTCCTCGGCAATTTCTTCCGCCTCGTCCGGTTCGAAGTCCAGTGGCAGTTCAAACGCGTCTGATTCGATGAAGATGCGCACCATTCCGTTGGACGTGGGGCCGATCTGAAGGTTTGCGCCGGTGTCGGATTCTGTGTTGATGCCCATGGCAGTCGGTGACCTTGCTGTTGACACGTCAACCTAGCGGTGGATGCGCGCGGAGGAAAGTGGGGCTTGCATTCGATTGACAGCCCCGCTATGCGAACCCCGGAGCCGGCGTAGCTCAGTTGGTTAGAGCGCCTGATTGTGGATCAGGAGGTCAGTGGTTCGAGACCACTCGCTGGTACCACCCTCGAGATTCCAGTGACTTGCAGGTTGGTGTCGCCCCCTTCCAAGGTGTTTTCAGGGTTGATCCGCCGTCGCAGAAGATTCGCCCCGGCAACGACGGACGAAGCCTTGGGCCGAATTTGGTCGTGGTGACCCTGTCGCGGTAAAACTTTTTCGGTCGGTCCGCAGCCCTCCCGAAAATCATGAAAACGGTGTTCACCTTGATCAGGTCGCTGCGCACCGTCTAGGCTGACCGGGCAGAACTGTTGAAACCTGAAACCGGCGGCGGCCGGACGCAAGCAGGACGGATGCGATGACCGGGACCGGCATGGAAGCGGATGCCATCAGGGACGAGCTTCGGGCATTGCTGGCTATCAGAAGCCCGACCGGCATGTGCGGCGGCGCGGCCGCGCATGTGGCGGAGCGGCTGGAATCCATGGGTCTGAGCGTCGTCCGCGGGCGTGACGGCTCGATCCGGTGTGTCATCCCGGGGCGGGACCCTGCGTCGGAGGCGGTCGGATTCGTCGCACATCTCGACACGCTTGGTGCACAGGTGAAAGCGCTGAAAGACAACGGGCGGTTGGAACTCGTCTCGGTCGGCACATGGTCGGCGCGGTTCGCCGAAGGCGCCAGGGTGATGCTCCACACCGATACGGCAACCCTGACCGGTACTATTCTTCCGCTGAAAGCGTCCGGACATACCTATAACGAAGAGGTCGACACCCAACCCTGCGGCTGGCAGCATGTGGAGCTTCGTGTCGACGCCCGGGCCGACTCGGCTGCTGATCTGCTGGCGCTGGGGATCAATACCGGCGACATGGTCTCGATTGATCCACAGCCGGAGTTCCTCGACGGTGGCTACATTGTTTCCCGTCACCTGGACGACAAGGCCGGCGCGGCGGTGATGCTTGTAGCGGCACAGGCGATCGCCACCGATCCGAACCCGCCGCGCCGCGACGTCCACCTGATGTTCACTGTGACCGAAGAGATCGGCACCGGCGCCGCGTCCATCGTCGATCCGCGTATTGCCGATCTGATTGCAATCGATATCGGCACGACCGCTCCCGGCCAGGCGTCCCGCGAACACGGTGTTACCGTGGCGATGGGTGACCAGTCCGGACCGTTTGACCGCGACCTCACCCTGCAGCTGATCGCCTTTTGCAAAGCTGCCGACATCGACTTTCAGCGGGACGTCTTTCGCTACTACCGGTCCGATCTGGCGAGCGCGCGGCAGTCCGGTGTCGATGCGCGCATGGCGCTGCTGGCGTTTGGCGTCGATGCATCGCACGGATATGAACGCATTCACGACAGCGCCCTGACCGGCCTCTGCCGCCTGATTGCCGGTTTTGCGCTGTCAGACTGATCACGCTGCCCGCAGAAAACGCGACAGGACCTCGACGGCGACACCCATGTCCGCGGCGGAAGCGTATTCTTCGGGAACATGGGAAACGCCGCCACGGCAGCGCACGAACAGCATGGCGACGGGACACAGGTCTGCCATCGCCGAGGCATCGTGCGTCGCACCCGATGGCAGAAGCAGGCTGCGTCCCTGAACCTCCTCCGATGCGGTTTGCAACCGCTCAACGAATGCAGGATGGCAGTCCTGCGCCGGCTGCTCATAGGTCCGCTCAAAAGCCGCTTCACAACCTCTCTTCGTGGCGAAACCGCGCGAAAATTCGGCAATCTCCGCACTGAACCTGCGCCGTGTCCCATCGTCCGGTGAACGGACCTCAAGTGACATGGTCACCGTTTCCGGGATCTGGTTGACCGCGCCGGGTGCCACGGAAATGGTGCCGATTGTCGCGCGCAAATCCGGAATGGCCTGCGCCCGGGTGTCCGTTTCCGTGATCATGCCCGCGGCTGCAACCAATGCATCCCTCCGACCCTGCATCGGTACCGTTCCCGCGTGGCCGGTCCTGCCCGAGACCGTGGCGGAATTGCGCTCTATGCCGCAGATCGAGGTGACCACCCCGACCGGAAGTCCGGCCGATTCCAGTACAGGACCCTGTTCGATGTGGGTTTCCAGATAGCCGACAACCTGGCCCGGTGCGCGCTTGAGGGCAGTGATGCCGTTCGGATCGCCACCGAAGTCAGCCAGAGCATCGCGCAGCTTCACCCCGTCCCGGTCCTGCATTTCCAGCACTGCGGGATCAAACGTCCCGGCAAGCGCGCGCGGCCCAAGCAGGGCGGTCGGAAACCGGACACCCTCTTCGTCCGCATAGGCATGGACCTCGACGGCGAAGTCGGGCCTGAATCCGTCGCTGCGCGCCTTTTCCAGTGCGAGGCAGGCCAGCGCCACGCCCATGATGCCGTCATATCTGCCGCCGTTGCGGACGCTGTCCTGATGGGACCCGAGCACCAGTACCCTTTCCGGGGTCAGGCCCTTTCCGCCAAAGCGCCCGACCAGCGTTCCCGCCGCGTCCAGCGATACCGTCATCCCGGCCCTGTGCATCCATGCTGCAATTACTTCGTTGGCACGCCGGTGCTCGTCGGTAAATGGAAGCCGGGTCACCCCGGCGCCCTGCAGGGAACATGCGCCAATGCCGGTCAGTCTTTCCTGCGCCGCTTCTCCCCAGGCGGCGGTCTCTGTCTCTGGATCGGTCACCTTGCGTTCTCCACCCAAATTTATCATGATTAATTTATTGCAGGGGTTTCCGTCGCCGCGCAAGGCCGGTCGCAGCCTTACGTATTCAGGACTTGGGCGCGCGAAGGTTCCGACACGGCTGCCGACCCCGGACAGCGTCACGGAGGATGCCATATGGCAACCGCAAAAGAATTCGATGAGTTTGATGCGCCGGCGCACCTGAAGCGCCGGAGCCGACCTTTGCGTGTTGCCGATGCGATAAAGGATCTGATGGTCGAAAACGACATGGTTGCCGGCGACCGTTTGCCCAGCGAAACGAAAATGATCGAGATGTTCGGGATGTCCAAGGGGACGATCCGTGAAGCGATGCGCCTCCTCGAGGCCCAGGGGCTCGTTGAAACCAAAACCGGACCGGGCGGCGGCTTCTTCATCCGGCAGGTCTCCCATGAGCGGGCCCGCGCCCTGCTCGGGAACTACTTCTATTTCCAGAACCTCCGCATCGCCGACATCTATCAGCTTCGGGAAATGCTGGAACCGGAACTCGCCGCATCGCTCGCGGGCAAACTGCCGGCCCATGCACTGGAGCGGCTGGAGCGGGATATCGCACGTTATTCTTCGCCGGCAACGTCTCTGGAAGAAGAGCGCGACCATCATGTGAATTCGCTCCGGTTTCACATGCGGCTGGCGAAATACGCGGACAATGCGATCCTCGGGTTTCTCATCGACTTCATGGCCAGCATTCTGTCCGACATCACGGTCAGCCGGCATCTCTACGACCCGCCCAATTTTGATCTGTGGAAAAACGGCATCGACTGTCAGACACGGCTGGTGGCGGCGCTTCGCGGGGGCGACAGCGATGCCGCGCGCAGCATCATGACCGAACACATGAAATACGCCCGCCGACTGATGCAGAACCAGGAAGACATCGTTCCGAAACGGTTCATTCGCGAGCGTTGACCGGTTGGTGACCGTCATCACCGGCTCAGCTGCCGCGTGCTGCCGGCAACCTGAAAGGATCCTGCGCCGTCGGGACCGTGTTGAGCCAGGCCCGATATGCCGGATCGCGTGTCGCGGCAAGCAGACCGCGCAGCGCTTCGACCGGTTCCTCATGGAAATCGACCCGCAACGTCAGAGGTGGGGCGTCCTGCGCCAGAACCAGCAGCGCGGCGGACTGCAGCCCACGCGAATCGCCACCGGCCCTTCGGGCTTCGTCGAGTGCATCTATCAGCCTGTCCTCAAAAGTCTCGCCAGTGGATGAAATCCGCTCGACCAAGGCCTCCAGCACCGCGACCCCCGAGAGTAT
>JAUIHM010000140.1 GCA_030432315.1 Alphaproteobacteria bacterium
GACCGTCCGGGCCAGCCGTCTGACGTTCGTCGGCGAATTGGGCTGGGAACTGTATATCCCCGCCGATTTCGCCGCGCATGTTTTCGACCGGATCGTCGAGGCCGGCCAGGAATTCGGGCTCAGCCACGCGGGCTTCTTCGCGCTGAATTCGCTGCGGATCGAAAAGGGGTATCGCCACTGGGGACACGATATCGGCGAGGAAGACACCCCCGTTCAGGCGGGGCTGTCCTTTGCCGTCGATTATGACAAGCCGGCGTTCATCGGGCGCGACGTGGTGTTGAGAGCGCGGGAGGCCGGGGTGCCGACCAAACGTCTGGTCCAGTTCCGGCTGCCGGAGGGTTGCCGGAAAATGCTCTATCACGAAGAGCCCATTCGCAAGGATGGCAGGATCGTCGGCTCGATCACCTCGGGCGGTTATGGCCACAGGCTCGGTCGGTCCATGGGCATGGGCTATGTCCATTGCCCAGATGGCGTCACCAGGGACTTTATCGCCTCGGGTGGCTTCGACATTGAAATCGCCTGCGAACATGTCGAAGCCGAGGCGTCGTTGTCGCCGTTTCTGGATCCCAGGAACGACAGGATCAAGGCCTGAGACCGCCGGGACCGGCGATGCCGAGCGAAGCGGCCATGCCGTCAGCGCGTTCTTCCAGCGCTGGCCCGGAACGGTGCTAGCAGCTCATCTTGGCGTAATATTTGGCCCAGGTGTTCTGCGACAATGTGCCGGGCACGATCTGGCAGCCGGTGGCCTGCGTTAGCGCCTGCACCGCCTGCGGGGTGCGGCGGGCGACGGGTTTGCCATAGGGGTTCAGGTTGTTATTGTCGCGGATCGCCGACCAGGTGGCCGGGCCGCCTTCGAATTCCGGCGGCGCTTCCTGCACCACGGTCCAGGTCCGTCCCAGCACCACCACTTGGCGGGCGGGCATCTCGTTCACGCCGAACGCGGTGTCCAGGCTTTCGCAGCCGGGCAGGGCAAAGAGCAGCGGCAGGGTCATCAGCAGGCGTTTCATCGCCAATCCTCCATCGGTGGGGCTGGGTGGCCCCCGTTGCGCCGATGCTAGCGGATCGCGCCGCCGCTGCAAATGTGCCGTTCTCGTGCGGGTACGCCCTGTTGCGCATTCACGTCACAGCCGTCACCGGGGCGGGTGCAGCCTCATGTGCCGGTTCACGTCCTTGTAGAGCAGGTAGCGGAAGCGCCTCGGCCCCCCGGCATAGCAGGCCTGCGGGCAGAAGGCGCGCAGCCACATGAAATCGCCCGCCTCGACCTCGACCCAATCCGCGTTCAGCCGGTAGACGGCCTTGCCTTCGAGCACGTAGAGCCCGTGTTCCATCACATGCGTCTCGGCGAACGGGATCACCGCGCCGGGTTCGAAGGTCACGATGGTGACGTGCATGTCATGGCGCAGGTCCTCGGGATCGACGAACCGCGTGGTGGCCCAGCGTCCCTCGGTCCCCGCCATCGGTGTGGGCGTGATGTCCGCCTCGTTCAGCACCAGCGGATCGGGGGCGGTCAGACCGGGTGCGGGTTCATAGGCCTTGCGGATCCAGTGAAACCGCGCGACCGCGCCGCCCGTGTTGTGCAGGGTCCAGTCGCTGCCCGGCGGGACATAGGCATAACCGCCCGGTGCCAGATCGTGTGCCACGCCGCCGATGGTCAGGTGCAGCGCGCCCTCGACCACGAAAAGCACGCCCTCGGCCTGTGGGTCGGTTTCCGGCGCGTCGCTGCCGCCGCCGGGCCGCACTTCCATGATGTATTGCGAAAAGGTTTCGGCGAACCCCGACAGCGGGCGAGCCAGAACCCAGAGCCGTGTGTCCTGCCAGCCGGGCAGGAAACTGGTGACGATGTCGCGCATGGTGCCGCGCGGGATCACCGCGTAGGCCTCGGTGAAGACCGCCCGTCCGGTCAACAGTTCATGCTGCCCCGGATGCCCGCCCGTGGGTGCGTAGTAGCTGCGCTCGGTCATGGTCGCTCCTGCTCGTGATACGCGTCGACAATGCAACGCGGTGCGGGAAGGTCCTAGCGGCGAGGGGCAACAATCATCCTTCGTCATTTTTTGAAGATGGCCGGGGATTCGCGGGATAAACGGTTGGAGCGTTGCCGTGGCCGGTGTATTCAGGGGCGAGCCAAACAGGAAACCTCCATGAAACGCCTTGTCGTTCCCGTTCTCGTCGCCACGCTTGCGGCCGGTGTCGCGGCCACCGGCGCCGTGGCCGATCCCCTCAGCAAGACCTTGCGCAAGACGGGGCTCAGCCCCGAGGATTTCGACCTCATGCGCCAGACCGCGGCCGAGCTCTACATTCCTGCGCCGCAGCCCAACAAGTCGGTGAAATGGTCGAATGCCAAATCCGGGTCCTACGGCACCGCAAAGCTTGACAGTGTGGACGGGAAATGTGTCATCGTTAACCATCTGGTTCACCCAAAGGGTGCTGAAAAGGTGGAACAAATCAGGACGCGGCTGTGCCAGTCCGGAGACGGGCGCTGGTTGCTGATGCCGTGACCGGGCGGTGGCGGCCACCGTCATTCGCCACTTGCCGGGGGGCGGGCCCGGCGCTAGTTTGGCGCCCGTACCTGTGGGAGAATCGGACCGTTCGCGCGGCTCGGTGCCGAAGGAGCAACCGCCCCGGAAACTCTCAGGCCACACGGACCGCAAGTACATCGGAAGGACTCTGGAGAGAGGCGCGCAGGGACGCGCCCGCCGAAGGGATAACGATCTCAGGCCAAAGGACAGAGGGGGCATCGCAGGCGCGCCGGGACGGCGTGCCGTTGATGCCGGACGCTTCCCGTCATGGATCGCACCCGGCCCGGAACGACGAGGAGGCGATATGACGGATCTTAGGCGCACACCGCTTTTTGACCTGCACACCGAACTGGGAGCCAGGATGGTTCCCTTCGCCGGCTATGAAATGCCGGTGCAGTACCCGCTCGGGGTGATGAAGGAACATCTGCACACCCGCGCAGCGGCAGGGCTGTTCGATGTGTCCCATATGGGGCAGGTAATCGTGCGTGCTGCCGATTACGAGGCCGCCGCGCTGGCAATGGAAGCCCTGGTGCCCGCCAGCATCGCCGGGCTGGGCGAGATGCGTCAACGCTACGGGTTCTTTACCACCGATGACGGCGGTATCAGCGACGACCTCATGCTTGCCAACCGGGGTGACCACCTGTTTGTCGTGGTCAATGCCGCCTGCCGTGAGGCCGACATTGCGCATATGCGCGCCGGGCTGGCCGGGTGCGAAGTCGAGGAGATCACCGACCGCGCGCTGCTGGCGTTGCAGGGACCGCAGGCCGAGGCGGTACTGGAGCCGCTGGTGCCCGGTGCGGCGGCGATGCGGTTCATGGATATCGCGATCCTCGACAGCGACTGGGGCGAGCTATGGCTGTCCCGGTCCGGTTATACGGGCGAGGACGGGTACGAGATTTCGGTGCCCGACGTGCAGGCCGAGGCGCTGGCGCGCAGGCTGCTGGCGGATGACCGGGTGGAACCGATCGGGCTGGGCGCGCGCGACTCGCTGCGGCTCGAAGGGGGGCTGTGCCTCTACGGCCATGACATCGACACCACCACCACGCCCGCCGAGGCAGCGCTGGAATGGGCGATCCAGAAGATCCGCCGCCGTGGCGGCGCCCGCGAGGGTGGTTTTCCGGGGGCGGAGATCATTTTGGATCAGCTGGAAAGCGGCGCGCCGCGCCGCCGGGTGGGCCTGCGCCCCGAGGGGCGTGCGCCGATGCGCGAAGGCACGCAGCTTTTTGCCTCGTCTGAGGGTGGCGACCCGGTGGGACAGGTGACATCCGGTGGTTTCGGTCCCAGTATCGGCGGGCCGGTGGCGATGGGATATGTCGGCGCGGATCACGTCGACCCCGGCACCGCGTTGTTCGGCGAGGTCCGTGGCAAGCGGCTGCCGGTCACGGTTTCGGAGCTGCCCTTCGTGGCGGCGAACTTCAAGCGATAGTCCAGAACAGGGATCAAGGACATGAAATATACCGAAGAACATGAATGGTTGCTGATGGATGGAGATGTGGTGGTCGTGGGCATCACCGCCCATGCCGCCGAGCAACTGGGCGATGTCGTGTTCGTCGAGCTGCCCGAGGCCGGCACCGAAGTGGCCAAGGACGACGAGATCGTGGTGATCGAAAGCGTCAAGGCCGCGTCTGACATCCTCGCCCCGCTGGATGGCGAGATCGTCGAGGTGAACGAGGCCCTGGCCGACAATCCGGGTCTGGTCAATGAGGATCCCACCGGCGATGCGTGGTTCTTCAAGATGAAACCGTCGGACCTGGCGCCGATGGATGAATACATGGACGAAGCCGCCTATAACGACTTCATCTCCTGATTATTCCGGCCTGACTCCGGGGAGCGGCACTGCCGGTCCCGATGGTTGGCCCGGAGCGCCGGGAACGGCGCGGGGCACATTTGAAACGGAGAAAGGGACGGGCGTGTCGGGATGCCGGCGCC
>JAUIHM010000141.1 GCA_030432315.1 Alphaproteobacteria bacterium
GGATTCGGGCCGGTTCGACTGGTCGGCGCGGGGCAAGTTCCCCTCGCTCAGCGATCCGGAGCCCGCCTATCACGGGCTGAAGTTCCACGAAACCTTTGGCCCGCTGGCCTATACGTTCCACGGCATCGCCATCGGTCTGCGCGATCTGGGCATGACCATGAACCCGCAGGCGGCCCACTACACGCTGCTGGGGATCGAAACGCTGTCGCTGCGGATGCAGCGCCACGTCGAAAACGCGGTAAAGGTCGCCAAGTGGCTCGAAGCCGATGACCGGGTCGAATACGTCACCTATGCCGGGCTGGACTCATCGCCCTATGCCGACCGGGTCAAGGCGCAGTATCCCAAGGGCGCGGGCGCGCTGTTCACCTTTGCGGTCAAGGGCGGCTACGACGCCTGTGTCAAGCTCGTCAACGCGCTGGAGATATTCAGCCATGTGGCCAACCTGGGCGACACCCGGTCGCTGGTGATTCACTCGGCGTCGACCACCCATCGGCAGCTGACCGTCGAACAGCAGGAGGCGGCAGGCGCCGGCCCCAACGTGGTGCGGCTGTCTATCGGGATCGAGGACGCCGACGACCTGATTGCCGATCTCGATCAGGCCCTGACAGCGGCCACCGCCTGATGCGAATAACAGCGGGGCCGGAACTCGGCCCCGCTTGCCCGCTATGTACGCGCGCGCGTCTATTCCGCGATAGCGAACACCATCGACACATTGGCCTGCAGCGACACCTCACCCGCGGCCACCGGCACCGCATCGGCCCGCGCGGCGGCCATTTCCATCGCCATGCCCCGCGGCCGCGCAATGCCGTGTTCGGACATCTCGATCAGCGGCCCCAATGTTACGCCGGCGGCTTCGGCCAGTTCCCCGGCACGAGCCATCGCGTCAGCGACCGCCTGTTTGCGGGCCTCGCTCATCAGGGGCTCGGGCTCCTGCACGGAAAACTGCAGTCCGTTGAAGTTGTTGGCACCATCGGTGATCACCGCGTCGAGAATGCCCCCCAGCGCGGACAGATCGCGCACGCGGACCATGACCATGTTCGACGCCTCGAACCCGATGATCTTGGCCCGGCCGCCGCTGCTGCGGTCGGACCAACGCGGCGACAGCGACAGGTTCCGGGTCTGCATGTCACGCGGTTCGATGCCCATCGCCGCCATCCGGTCGAGGATCCGCCGCACCGCCTCGGAGGTCGCGGCCATGGCTTTTTGCGCCTCGCGGTCTTCGTTGGTTACACCCAGCGTGATCGTCGCCATGTCCGGTTCGGCTGCGACCATGCCCTCGCCGGTCACACTGATCCGTCCCGGCTTGTTATCCTCGGCCGCCAGCGGCAGCGCCGGAGCGGCTAATACCATCGCCAGCATTGCAACCCGCATAATTTTCGTCATCGTTCGTCTCTCCTGACCTGCTTTTCGGCACAATGACCGTACACGATCCAAAGCCACAACCCACAAGCCCGTGTTTAGCTTTTCCTCGGCGGGCTCCTGCACTAGGATTGCCCATGGCGAACGCGCGGGGGCGCTCTGGGGTGTTGTTGAGGAAACGCTGGTAAACCACGGAATGAAACCGGGATTCACGCTTTCCCTGTCCATCGAGGGCATCGAACTGCTGCATGACTCGGCAGACGGCAGGGAATCTCTCGGCAGTGTGGCGCCGGATGCGCCCGACCTGATTGACGCGCTGGCCCGTCTGCGCGCACGCGCGCAGGCAATTTCGCCGGACGGGATCGCCACGAGAGTGCTGATCCCCAATTCCCAGATCCGCTATATGGCGCTGGAGTCCGGCCCGCTGGACGATGACGGGCGCCGACATCTCGCCCGACAGGCGCTGGACGGGGCGACGCCCTATGCGGTCGAGGAGTTGGTGATAAACACCGCAATGCAGGACGGCATCATCCACGTTGCGGCGGTGGCCCGCGAAACACTCGAAGAGGCGCGGGTTTTTGCCGACGAACACGGCTTCAACCCGCAGGACTATCTGGCGATCCCCGAATCGGATGGTTATCCGGGGGCAGTGATATTCGATCTGAATGCCGGCCCTGACCCTGCAGACGACACTGCTGTTGGCCATGTCGGCGAGACGCCGCCCCCACCCGGCCATGAGACCGAAGACGTGGCGCAATTCGTCAGCCGCAGGTCGCATCAGCCCCGCTTCACGCCCGTTGAAGAAGCCGAAACAGATGGGCCGCGAATTACACTGTCGACCGCTCTCGACGAGGCTGTCCCGCAAGAACCGCCGATGAGTGCCGCCGATATCGCGCCAGCCCCTGAACCCGAGTTGGAAACGGTCTCGGAACCGGTGATCTGGCCGGAACCGGAGCCGCCGACGGCCCCCGAACCCTTCGCCCCCGCCGGGCAGGATGTTGTTGAAGAGGCAGCGCCTGATCTGCCCGAGGACTCGACGGCCGAGAACACGTGGAGCGATCCTCCGGCGGCAAAAATCGTGACGCCGGAACCGGTCGCGCCGCCGCCAAGACCCAAAACGGTGGTCGCGCCGCCGCTACCAATGAGCCCGCCGGAGGACGAAACCGAACGCATGACCTTGTTCGGCGAGCGCGCCGAACAACGGATCGGCGGGAAACCCCGTTATCTGGGCATCGCGCTGACCGTGCTGCTGCTGCTCTTCCTGGTCGCCGTTGCGGCCTGGGCCGCGATCAGCCCGTCCAGCCCGTTGTCGGGTCTGTTCAACGCGGCGCCGGACGAATCCGAGCTGGCCGCCGAACCCGACCCGCCGGCCGCTGAAAGAAGCGGTCTCACGCCCGACCAGATCGCCGCCATGCCCGCCCCGGAGATTCTGGAGCCGGATCGCTTCGAGGTCGCCGCATCGCTGCCCGAGACGGTCGAGCCAGATGCGCAGCAGACCGATGCGCCGCAACTCGACACCGCACAGCTGGAAGCAGCCGGTATCCACGCCGTTGCCCCGGCGGCGCCTTCTGCGCCGTCTGGTGTGGACGAAGATGTCTATGTGGTGTCCATCGATCCCGCGGACCTGTCACAGGACGCGGTGGCGCTCGCCGCCCAGCCGGCAGAGAACGGGGATACCGCACCGGACGCGGTCGGTAACACGGCCATTCCCGGCCTGATCGTCGAATTCGACGACCGCGGTCTGGTCACACCGACGGCTGACGGAACATTGAATCCCGATGGGGTCACGGTCTATCTGGGCAAACCACCCGTGGTGCCGCCGACCGCGCCGCAACGGGAACCCGGCGATGAGGATGACACCGCCGAGCCGCCCAAGACCGAAGAAGAACTGCGCCAGGAACAGCTGGCGGGGCTGCGTCCCAGGAATCGGCCGCAAAACCTGGTCGAATTGAACGAACGCGGCCGGCTGGCCGGACGAACGGTCAAAGAACTCTCGGGCCTTCGTCCCAAGGCACGTCCGATCACCGAAAAACAGGTCGTTGAAGAAAAGGACGAAACACCGACCGCGCAGGCCGTGGTAGCGTCAAGGCGGCCTGATGCGCGGCCACGCAACTTCGAAGCCCTTGTGCGCCGCGCCTCGCCGTCGGTCGCAGCGTCCTCAGCGGCGACGTCAGGCTCCGCGACTGCGTCAGCGGCGTCGACCGCAGCAGCAGTGGCAAAGCCGTCGCAGAACACCGGTAGCTCGGGCGCATCGTCACCCCCGTCCGGCGGCCGGGATGGCGACAACGTGGCAACCTTCGCCCCGCGCACCGTCAAACCCAGCGCACCCTCGCCCGCTTCGGTGGCGCGTCAGGCAACCCTGAATAATGCCATCAATCTCAAGCGGGTGAACCTGATCGGTGTCTATGGAACGCCGTCAAAGCGACGGGCGCTGATCCGCCTGCCATCCGGTCGCTATTCCAAGGTCAAGGTCGGCGACCGGATCGATGGCGGCAAGGTGGTTGCCATCGGAAACAGCGAATTGCGCTACCAGAAAGGCGGCCGCACGTTGACGCTCAAGATGCCACGCAGCTGAACCAGCCCGCCCGCTACCCGTCTGCCCTTGCATTGGGAGCGTTGCGGTTGATTGGCCAAACAAGAAAAAGCACCGTGGCCCGGATGGCCACGGTGCTTTCCCGTTTGGGGCCACGAATGGCCCCCCTCCCTTGTCCCTGAACGCGAATCAGGCGGCAGTGATTTCGCCCGACTCGATCTGTTCGCGTTCGATCGACTCGAACAGCGCCTTGAAATTGCCTTCACCGAACCCGTCATCGCCCTTGCGCTGAATGAACTCGAAAAAGATAGGCCCGATCACGGTTTTCGAGAAAATCTGCAGCAGAATCCGGGTTTCGCCGCCATCCACAACGCCTTCGCCGTCGATCAGAATGCCGTGTGTCTTCATCCGGTCCACCGGCTCGTCGTGACCTTTGACGCGCTCGAACGACATGTCGTAATAGGCATCGTTCGGTCCGGGCATGAATTTCAGGCCCTTTGTGGCGATGGCATCGGTTGAGTCATAGATATCCTCGGTGCCCACCGCGATG
>JAUIHM010000051.1 GCA_030432315.1 Alphaproteobacteria bacterium
CAGCCGCAACTACACCCAGTGCGACAGCCTGCTGATCGGCGACAAATGCGGGGCGCATACGGTGCCCTATATCGAGTGCCGCAACAATTCGAGCCGGGTCGAGCATGAGGCGACCACGTCGAAGGTGGATGACGATCAGCTGTTCTACTGCCGTTCGCGCGGCATGGATGAGGAAGAAGCCGTCGCTCTCGTGGTGAACGGGTTCTGTCGCGAAGTGCTTCAGGCACTGCCGATGGAATTTGCCATGGAAGCCCAGAAACTTGTCGCAATCTCTTTGGAAGGATCCGTAGGATGACCGCAGTACTCGTCATGCTTGCAGCAATCGCCCTGACCGTCGGATTGTCCGTGCAGGCCCGGGGCCGCCGGCCTGAGCCGAAGCGGATTGCGGTCCGGGTAACCGAGCGCGGGTCGCGATGATCCTGACCACCACCCATAACGTCGAAGGTCACCGCATCACCGCCTATCACGGGGTTGTGGTGGGAGAGGCGATTCTCGGTGCCAACGTGGTGCGCGACCTGTTTGCCGGGGTGACCGACATTCTGGGCGGGCGCTCCGGAGCCTACGAAAAGAGCCTCGCTGAAGCCCGCGACACCGCCATGCGCGAGTTGGAACAGCGCGCGCAGGTGGCGGGTGGCAACTGTGTTGTCGGCGTCGACCTCGACTATGAGGTGGTTGGAAACTCGATGCTGATGGTGTCGGCCTCCGGCACGTCGGTCACTTTGGAGACCCTGTGATGCATTTCGTCGGTGCTTCCATCATCGCCGGGGTGATCTTTTTCATCCTGAACTATTTTTCCAGTGTGCTGCTGGGCGGTCCGAACATGACCAACACGGCCGCCCTGGTTGAGGCGGTCATCAAGACGGCCGTTTTCGTGACGATCTTTCACTATGCCCACAACTGGATTGCCAAACTGCTTGGCTGGTACCGGACTGATGATCCGGATGCGAGCCACCTGCTTGACCGCAATCCCGCGCTGGACCAGGCCCGGTCGGGCAAATGACCGGCACCGTCCGCTGATTCGCTATACGAGGAAAAAATGCTTAAAATCAATAACCTTCATGTGAAACTTGAAGAAGAAGACAAACAGATCCTGAAGGGTGTTGATCTCGAGGTCGGTGCAGGTCAGGTCCATGCGATCATGGGGCCGAACGGCTCGGGCAAATCGACGCTCTCCTATGTTCTCGCCGGTCGGGACGGCTATGAGGTGACCGAAGGGGCGGCGTCGCTTGGCGATCTGGACCTGCTTGACCTCGAGCCGGAAGAGCGGGCGGCGGCGGGGCTGTTTCTGGCGTTCCAGTATCCGGTGGAGATCCCGGGTGTCGGCAACATGACGTTCCTGCGCACCGCGGTGAATGCGCAGCGCAAGGCGCGGGGCGAGGAGGAACTGAACGCGGCGGAATTCCTCCGGGTGATCCGGGCCAGGGCGAAAGAACTGAACATCGATGCGGAGATGCTCAAGCGTCCGGTCAATGTCGGGTTCTCTGGCGGCGAGAAGAAGCGCAACGAGATCCTGCAGATGGCGATGCTGGAGCCGAAGCTCTGCATTCTCGACGAGACCGATTCCGGGCTCGACGTCGATGCGATGAAGCTGGTGGCAGCCGGGGTGAATGCGCTGCGCTCGCCGGACCGGGCGTTTCTGGTGATTACCCATTATCAGCGGCTGCTCGACCATATCAAACCCGATGTTGTGCACATCATGGCGGATGGGCGGATCGTCCAGTCCGGCGGTCCGGAACTGGCGCTTGAGGTCGAGAACAACGGCTATGCAGACATTCTGAAGACGGTGGCGTGAGATGGCGGTAGCGGCAGTCAAGAGCGACGCGGCGACGGACCTTCTCGCCGCATGGCCCCTGCCTTCGGGCGAGGCGCAATGGGCATCCGAGGCCCGCACCACGGCGGAGGCCTGGGTGCGCGAGCGGGGTGCCCCGGTGCGCCGGGATGAATACTGGAAATACACCAACCCCTCGACGCTGACGGCTCTGCCCGCACCTGAGGCGGCAGTGTTTGACGCTTCCGATGAGACGCCGGTGTTCGATGCGGTGGATCAGCTGCGGCTGGTCTTTGTCGACGGTGTGTTCGATCCGGCGCAGTCCGACGACCTGGCGATGGAGCATGTCGAGATCGAACCGCTCGGCTCTGCGCTGGCAAAGGACATCCACTGGGCGCGCGACCTTTACGGTGTGCTCGAGGCGCGTGGACAGGCACCGGTCGCGAGGCCGCTTGCGGCGCTCAACACCGCGCGCGCAACCGAAGGCGTGGTGATCCGGGTGACCGGCAGGGCCGCCAAGCCGATCCGGGTTTTCTATCAGCACGCGGCACGGGAGTCCGATGCGCTGGTGCGGCACCTGGTGCTGGTCGAGGAAGGTGCCGAGGTGACCGTTCTGGAAAACGGACCGGCCGCGTCGCGTTTCAACCAGGTGATGGAGGTCGAGGTGCGCGACCGCGGCGTGTTCAATCACGTCCGCGCCCAGGGCCGCGACCATGAGCGCCGGGCCGTGACCGGGACCTTTGCGAGGCTCGGCCGTGAGGCGGTGATGAAATCCTTCACCCTGACCGTTAACGGTCGGTTGACCCGCAATGAAAGCGTCGTCGAGTTCATCGGCGACGATGCCGTCGCGCATCTGGCCGGCGCCTGCACCGGCGAAGGCGATTTCCATCACGACGACACGGTGTTCGTCACCCACGATGCGGTCAACTGCGAAAGCCGCCAGGTGTTCAAGAAGGTGCTGCGCGATGGTGCAGTCGGCGTGTTCCAGGGCAAGATCCTGGTCAAGGAAGGCGCGCAGAAGACCGACGGCTATCAGATCAGCCAGGGACTGATGCTGGACGACGACAGCCAGTTCCTCGCCAAGCCGGAACTCGAGATCTATGCCGATGACGTGGTCTGCTCGCACGGATCGACCTGTGGGGCGGTGGATGAAACCTCGCTGTTCTATCTGCGGTCGCGTGGCATGACCCGGGCCGAGGCGGAGGAACTCCTGGTTCTGGCGTTCCTCGACGAGGCGATTGCCGAAATCGACAGTGCCGAACTGGCCGATGAGGTGCGCGGACGGCTGGCTGCCTGGCTGGCCCGCCGGCGGAAATAACCGATGCCGCGCAGTCTCGCCGGTCAGATCGCCAGGTCCTGGCGGCATCCCCGTCAGGTGATGGCGGAGTTGATGGAAACCGGGCCGAACGAGGCGCGCAGTCTGTTTCACCTGTTCCTGGCCTGCGTCCTGCTGCTGGTGGCGAGTCTGCCGAACGCGATGCGGATTGCCACGCGCATCGATGCGGACGATCCGTTGACCGGTGCGGTTTCGGCGCATCTGTTTGGCTGGCTGTTCGTGGCGCCGCTGCTGTTTTACTGCCTGGCGGCGCTGATGCATCTGGTCGCGCGGATGTTTCGCGGGCGGGCCGGGTTCGCCGGGGCGCGGGCGGCGCTGTTCTGGTCGGCGCTGGCCGGTGCGCCGCTCGCTTTGGCGACGGCACTGGCCGGTGTGGTCGAGCAGGCGGCAACCGGTCTCGTGCGGGGTCCGCTCAGCGGTTTTCTCGGTTACGCGGCGCTGGCATTCTGGGTATGGCTTCTCGCGTCGGCCATTGCCGAAGCGGAAGCGTTCCGGACGACCAGCCGGGTTCTGGCGGCGATGGTGCTGGTATTCGTGGCGATGGCAGGGGGGCTGGCCGGTCTCTCCGGCGCCTTCGCCGCAGGTTGAATTGGTGCCGTGCTCCGGCAGGAGCGTCGGCGGACGGGGAGCGCAGGCGACAGATGTGGTCACAGCTGGTCATTGACAGCCTTGTCCGGCCGCGCGATGCGGCCCGGCGGGTTCTGTCGCTGAACGTCGGCTTTCAGGTTCTGGCGGAGACCGCGCTGGCGGTGGTCTGTCTCGGCATGGTCCTCGGGTATCTGTCGGTGCTGCTGACGCCCGGAGCGGCTGATGCGATTTCCGCGACGATTCTCGCACGGCCCCTGGCGGGTGCCGCGGTTCAGGCGGCAATTGTCGCCATTGCCGCGCTGCTGGTGTACCGGGTCGGCCGGCTTTTTGGTGGTGGCGGCGATCTGCAGGGGGCGCTGGCGATTGTCGTCTGGCTCAACATGGTGATGCTCGGCATACAGGTGCTGCAGATCGTGGCGCTGCTGGTGATGCCGCCGGTCGCGCAGATGCTGGCGATTGCCACAATGATCTGGATTGTCTGGGCAATGGCGTCGTTCGTTGCCGAACTGCACGGTTTTCAGCGGCTGCTGCCGGTGATCGGCGCCGTGATTCTGACCGCGTTTCTGGCGCTGTTCGCGCTGGCTTTTCTGATGTCGATGTTTGGACTGGTTCCGCAGGGATTTCGCTGATGTATGATGTAGAAGCCGTTCGGCGGGATTTTCCCATCCTGTCCCGTGAAGTTCATGGCAGACCACTGGTCTATCTGGACAACGGTGCCTCGGCGCAGAAACCGCAGGCGGTGATCGACACCATCACCCAGGCCTATTCCCATGAATACGCCAACGTTCATCGCGGGCTGCACCATCTTTCGTCCGTGGCGACCGAGAAGTTCGAGGCCGTGCGCGGCACGATCCAGCGGTTTCTCGGCGCCGCGCATGAGGACGAAATCGTCCTGACCACCGGCTCGACCATGGGCATCAACCTCGTGGCGCAGTCCTGGGCCGCGCCGCGGCTGGAGGCCGGGGACGAGGTGCTGCTGACGGTGATGGAGCATCACGCCAATATCGTGCCGTGGCACTTCCTGCGCGAACGTCAGGGCGTGGTGCTGAACTGGGTGGAGACCGAGGCCGACGGATCGCTCGATCCGCAGAAGGTGATCGACACGATCGGCCCGAAAACGAAGGTGATCGCGATCACCCACATGTCCAATGTGCTCGGCACGGTGGTCGATATCCGGGCGATCTGTGAGGCCGCCCATGCGCGGGGCGTTGCGGTGGCGGTCGACGGCAGCCAGGCGGCGGTGCACATGCCGGTCAATGTCGCCGAACTGGGCTGCGATTTTTATGCCATCACCGGGCACAAGCTCTACGGTCCCACCGCTTCCGGCGCGCTTTACGTCCGGCGCGACCGCTATGCGCAGATGCGGCCGTTTATGGGCGGCGGCGACATGATCCGCGAGGTAACCCGCGAAGGGATCACCTATGCCGATCCGCCGCTGAAGTTCGAGGCGGGAACGCCGGGCATCGTTCAGACCATCGGTCTTGGTGCGGCGATCGACTACATGACCGCGCTGGGGATGGAGAACATATCGGCCCATGAGGCGGACCTGCGCGACTATGCCCAGAGCCGTTTTGCAGGGTTGAACTGGCTGAACGTTCAGGGGAATGCGCCTGGCAAGGGGGCGATCTTTTCCTTCACCCTGGAGGGCCCCGCCCACGCCCATGACATCTCGACCGTGGTTGACCGCAAGGGGATCGCGGTGCGGGCGGGGCATCACTGCGCCCAGCCACTGATGCGGCATCTGGGGGAGACGGCCACCTGCCGGGCTTCGTTCGGCCTCTACAACACACGGGCCGAGGTGGACGCGCTCGTGGCGGCGCTTGAGACCTGCCACGAGCTGTTTTCCTGACGCGCTTCCGCCGCGGGCGGATTACTGCGCGGTGACGGTTTTTGTCACCAGTGCGTCGTCGACGCGGATCGGGCCGTCTTCCTTGGCGCCGAGGGTGTATTCAAAAATGCCGGTCTGCATGCCGCCGGCTTCACTGTGTACCATCAGCATCAGCATTTCGCCGGGCATCACCGGTTCGGTTAGAATGGCCGCGACATCGGTGTTGACACCGGCACGGAGCGGACCGTGGCCGACCACCGGGCCGGGTTTCATCTCCGCATCGGTGCGGTGAACCACCAGCCAGCCGTTTTCGGGAGCGACGATTTCCTGGGCAGAGACGACGCCGTTGGACACGTCCTGATCGATTGCGGTGACTGAGGGGCCGGCATGGTTGTCGGCGATGGCCGCACCTGCGGCAAGGGAAAGGGCGGAAAGAAGCGTGATCGTCCTGAGCATGGTGTTCTCCCGTTGGGACCGGCGGGGGTGAATCCTCCGCCTTCTCCAATGAAGTCACGATGCCGGAGCAGGAAAAGTTTCAGGCCCGGACATTATTGGTGTCCGGGCCTGCTGAAATGGCGTGTCATTGGAGTGAAGGATCAGCGGAAGATCATCACCGGCACCTTGCATTTGTGGGCAAGCGTCGCCGAGAGGGACCCGATGAACAGGCGGCGCAAACGACGGTTGCCGTAGGCGCCCATCACCAGCAGGTCGGCCGCGGATTCGACCGCGGCGGTGATGGTTTCCTCCGGATCGCCCTCACGAAACTCGATGCTGACCTCTCCGGCATTGGGCCGCAGCATCGCGGCGGCGCCCTCCATGCGGTCCCGCATCCCGCTTTCCTCCGGACCGACATGCAGGATGGTGCACTTCAGGCCGGTGAGCAGTTTGCCCGCGGCGATGCGGTTGACCGAATTGATTACGCTCTGGCTGCCGTCGAAGGCGATCAGGTAGCGGTTCACCGGCTGGAACGCCCGGTTGGCGACCAGAACGGGAATGGTGGCGCTGCGCAGGATGCGTTCGAGATTGGAGCCGAGGTGCTCATGGGCGAAGGACGATGCCTCGCCCCGCTTGCCGACCACCAGCATGAGGGAGTCTTTCTCGCATTCGGCGACGGCGCTCAGCAGATCGTCCCTGCGCAGCCGCGCTTCGACCTGCCGGGGAGTCCCGGCGGTGAGCCGGGCGGTGGCGTCATCCAGAATCAGCCGGCCGCGGGCGTGGCTGAGCCGGGCGCGTTCCACGTCGGCTTTGGCGAGGTCCTCCAACAGGGTGGTGCGGGCGCCGAGATTTAGGTTGCCGCTCAGGTCGGCGGGAACGCTGGTACTTTCGCGGCGGCCGAGCACATGCAGCAGTACGATGTCCGCGCCGATCCGGTCCGCCGCCCAGGCTGCGTGATCGCAGACGCTGGCCGCATAGGACGAGCCGTCCACCAGGGCTGTGAGTTTCATGGTCGTTCCTTCCCTCAATGGCCCAGAAGCTTTTCCATGGCGCCGGGCTTGTCATGTTCGCCGAGCCTGTCGACGATGGTTTCCGACGCCCGGTTCATGCCGACGAGTTCCACTTCGGTACCTTCTCGCCGGAACTTGAGCACAACCATGTCCACCGCGGCAACAGACGAAATATCCCAGATATGCGCGCCGCTGACGTCGATGGTGACCCGGTCCGGGGCTTCGCGGAAATCGAAGGCGCGGGTGAATTCATCGGCGCTGGCAAAGAAAAGCTGCCCCTGAACAATGTAGGTGCGCTCGCGGCCGTCCGGGGTGACGGTGCTGGTGACCTTGAAGATCTGGGCGATCTTGCCGGCGAAGAAGATGCCGGAGAGCAGTACACCAGCTGCCACGCCGATGGCGAGGTTGTGGGTGTAGACGACAAGGATCACCACGCTGAGCATGACGATGGAGGACGAACGCGGGTGTTCGCGCAGGTTCTTGATCGACGACCAGGAAAAGGTGCCGACCGACACCATGATCATGATTGCCACGAGCGCAGCCATGGGAATCTGGCTGACCCAGGGGCTGAGAACGAGGATCATGAACAGCAGTCCGATCCCGGCGGTGAAAGTCGAGAGCCGGCCACGGCCGCCGGATTTGACGTTGATGATCGACTGGCCGATCATTGCGCAGCCGGCCATGCCACCGAGAAATCCGGTGCCGATATTGGCGATCCCCTGTCCGACACACTCGCGGTCCTTGTCCGACGGGGTATCGGTGAGTTCGTCGACGATCTGCGCCGTCATCAGACTCTCCAGCAGTCCGACGGCGGCGACACCGACCGAATAGGGGAAAATGATCTGGAGGGTCTCGAAATTGAGCGGAATGTCGGGCAGCAGGAACATCGGCAGGGTATCCGGCAGCTCGCCGAGGTCGGCGACGGTGCGGACGTCGAAGTTGAAGAGCATGCTGGCGACGGTCAGGATGATGATGCAGAGCAGCGGCGAGGGCACCGCTTTGATGAACCGGGGCGCGCCGTAGATAATTACGAGGCCGATGGCAACCAGCACGTAGGTCAGCATCGGCACGTTGGTCAGTTCCGGCAGCTGGGCCATGAAGATCAGGATGGCGAGGGCATTGACGAAACCGGTCATCACCGAGCGGGAGACAAAGCGCATCAGTTTGGCGAGGCCGGCAAATCCGGCGAGGATCTGCAGCAGCCCGGCCAGAACCGTCGCGGCGAGCAGGTACTGCAGCCCGTGGTCGCGCACCAGCGTCACCATCAGCACCGCGGTGGCGGCGGTGGCAGCCGAGATCATGCCGGGCCGCCCGCCGACGAAGGCGATCAGCACGGCGATCGAGAAGGAGGCGTAGAGCGCCACCTTGGGGTCGACGCCGGCAATGATCGAAAAGGCAATGGCTTCGGGGATCAGGGCAAGGGCAACGACGATGCCGGCAAGGACGTCGCCGCGTACGTTGCCAAACCATTCCTCTTTGAGGTTGGACAGGTTCATGGATGGTTTCCTCGCAGTTCGGTGCGTCGCGGTGCGACCGGGGCACTTGGCTCCGGGCCGGCGGCCCGTCGGTGCTGTTCGCCGTCTCAGTGCCGGTGGCGGCAGGGTAAGTCAACCGCACCCGGGGGTGGGACCGGGCACCCTAGGCCGCGGGTGTGGTTCCTGGGTCGCGCCCGGACGCACTGAACGCCCGTGGCGTCCGGTTTCGCTGCGGGCAGTGGCTGCGCCTAACCAGCAGCACCGGTGTCACCAGGTTGCACCGCGGATCGATCTGACGGTTAACCAGTCCTGAAAACGGTAATGTTTTTGTTTTGTTCTCCCTGCGGTGATGCGTTATCCTGAAGCGGCAACGGGGGGTATCCAGTCAATGTTCAGGCGTTCGGTCGTGTTTCTGATTCTGTGGGCGGGTCTCTCCTGCAATGCGGCCCGCGCCGGGGTGGTGACTTTCTGGTATCTCGGCGCGCCGGGCGAAATTTCCAACACTGCGGCCGCGCCCGCGGACCGGATTCGGGTCAACACCGGGTTTCTGAAAATCGACACATCCTTTTTTGTCGGCGGTCTGGCCAACCGTCAGCTCTACTGCAACTGGCGCCAGGGCCGCTGCGACAGTTTCGATGAGGCGACCGGCGCCGCGGTGGTCGACTACGGGTTCGATCTCGGAACCGGCAGCTATGACACCGGCTATACGATCGATTTTGACGGCTTCGGCAATATATCCACCTGGCGGTTCACGACCGTCGTTCATGTCACCGGTGCCGGCGGCCAGATCTACGGTCTCGGCGGCGGTTCCGGGCAACGCGCCCGGTATGTCGGCGAGAATTACGTCCAGTACTCGGACACGTTTGAGCATGCCAATGTTCAGGCGCGCAGTTTCCTGACCGGGCTGGGATATGTCGAAGGAACGCCAGATTACCAGGCGCTCTACTGCGGCAGCTGGGCGGACCAGGCCTGCAGCATCCATGGCGACGCGGCCCCCGCCTGGGCGACGGATTACGCGGCGTCGGCCGGCGGTCGGTGGTTCACCGACCGGGGCGTGTACGATGCGGCCCTGGCAATGGCACGGGATGCCACTGGCACCGCGGGTTCATCACCGCGCAGCTATTACGATATCGCCGCGCCGGCGCCGGTCCCGGTACCTCTACCGCTGGTGCTGCTTGCGACCGGAATTGCCGCGATTGCCGGAATTGGTCGGCTGCGGTCCGGGAAGGCCGGTTCAGCTTAGCCGACACGGGGCGGGCCGGGCTTCCGACCGCCGCTGCCGCGCCGGTGCTTCGGAGATGGACTCAGCGCACTTCGTCAATCTGCCGGACGGCAGCCGTGCCCCTTCGGAGCATACGGCTTTGCAAGGGCCACGACCCGTCCCTGCGCCGCCCGCATTGTCCGGCCAGCAAACGCCCCGAATGGGTCCGGCGTTGGACACAGGCGGCGCTGGCCGCTGAGGTTGGCCGCCGCGCGCCCGACGCCGCAGGGAAACCTCCCGGGACGGGTCGGCGCTTTCAACCCGCGGGAAACTGGGTTAACCCCGGGGCAGTCCGTTCGGACGTGGACCTGTTTCGGGAGAAGTGCATGAGCAGTTGGTGGCGGGGCGGCGTAACCTATCAGATTTATCCGCGGTCATTCCAGGATTCCACCGGCAACGGGATCGGTGATCTGCCGGGGATCACCCGGCGGTTGCAGCATGTCGCCGGGCTCGGCGTGGATTCGATCTGGCTCTCGCCGATTTTCCCCTCACCGATGGCCGACATGGGCTACGATGTTTCCGACTATACCGACATCGACCCGCTGTTCGGCACGCTGGACGATTTTGACGCCCTGGTCGCCCGGGCGCACGCCCTTGGCCTGCGGGTGATCATCGACCAGGTGCTGAGCCATACGTCCAATGCCCATCCGTGGTTTCAGGACAGCCGGTCGGGGCGCAGCGCGGACAAGGCGGACTGGTATGTCTGGGCCGACCCGCAGCCGGACGGCTCGCCGCCCAACAACTGGGTCTCGGTGTTCAGCGGCCCGGCATGGGAATGGGACAGCCGGCGGCGGCAGTATTATTTCCACAACTTTCTTCCACAACAGCCGGACCTCAATTTCCACAACCCCGAGGTTCAGGACGCGCTGCTCGAGACCATGCGGTTCTGGCTCGACCGAGGGGTGGACGGCTTCAGGCTCGACACGGTCAATTTCTACTTTCATGACGCGGAACTGCGGTCCGATCCGCCGAGCGTGCGCGACGACCCGCTGCCGACCGTGAGCCTCTATGGCATGCAGCAGCATGTCCATTCCAAGACCAGACCGGAGAACGTGGCGTTCCTGCAGCGGATGCGCAGCCTGCTTGACGGCTATGACGACCGGGCGCTGGTGGGCGAGGTCGGTGACGACGCGGACCGGGCGATCGCGATCATGGCTGAATACACCCGCGGCGACGACCGGCTGCACATGGCATATTCGTTCGACATGCTGGGTATGGAGTATTCCGCCGCACATTTTCGCTCGCGGATCGAGGATTTCTTCGCCGGCGCGCCGGACGGCTGGCCGTGCTGGAGTTTCTCCAATCACGACGTCGCGCGCCACGTTTCGCGCTGGTTGCCGCACGCGCGCGAGCCGAATGTGCTGGCGAAGCAGGCGGCAGCGATGCTGCTTTCGTTTCGCGGCTCGGTCTGTCTCTATCAGGGCGAGGAACTTGGCCTGACGGAAACCGAACTGACGTTCGAGGAACTGACCGATCCGCCGGGCATCGCCCACTGGCCCGATTACAAGGGCCGCGACGGATGCCGCACGCCGATCCCCTGGGAGCAGGGCAATGACTACAGCGGTTTCTCAACCGCCCGGCCGTGGCTGCCGATCAAGGAGCCGCAGGCGCGGATGAACGTCGCGGACCAGTCGAACGATCCACAGGCGCCGCTGGCGTTTTACCGGGACATGTTGATCTTCCGTCGCAGGCGGCCGGTGCTGCGCGAGGCGCAGATCCGCTTCTTCGACACCGATGAACCGGTGCTGGCCTACAGCCGCGGGACCGGCGCCGATGCACTGGTCTGCGTGTTCAACCTATCGCCGGGCCCGGTCGTTTTGCAGGTTGCAGGACTGAAACTGGCGGCGGACGCCCCGGATCAGGCCGCAGCGCTGACGGAGGGGGCACTGTCGCTCGGCCCGAACGGTTTCGCGTTTCTCGATGCCGGCGGCGCGACGTCGAAGCCCTCGGTCCGGTTTCGGATCTGACGCAAGGAGTCGACCGCGCGGCGCGCGATGCGTCAATGTCGGGTCGCTGCGCGAAATCCCGCTCGTCCTCGTCTGACGCCGAGTGGCGACCGGGACCTGGGTGAGCAAAAAGCGCCGCAGGGTAGGGCGGGGCCGGTCAGTGGCGGCGGTTACATCACCGCGCCGATCTGCCACGGGACGAATTCGTTGTCGCCGAGGCCGAGAGCTTCGCTCTTGGATTTTTCACCCGAGGCGACCCGCAGCACCATGTCGAGAATTTCCGCGCCCTTTTCCTGCAGCGACACGCCACGGGTGACGATGTCGCCGGTGTTGATATCCATGTCGTCGGGCATCTGCGCGAACAGCCGGTCGTTGGTGGCGACCTTGATGGTCGGGGCCGGTTTGGATCCGAACGCGGAGCCGCGACCGGTGGTGAAAACCACCACCTGACAGCCGCTGGCGATCTGGCCGGTGACCGAGGCCGGGTCGTAGCCGGGACTGTCCATGAAGGCGAATCCGGGTGTTTTCGAGATCTCGGCGTACTGCAGCACGTCGGTGAGCGGCGTCGATCCGCCCTTGGCCGCGGCACCGAGCGACTTTTCGAGGATGGTGGTCAGGCCGCCGGCCTTGTTGCCGGGCGAGGGATTGTTGTCCATCGATCCGCCGTTGATTTCGCAATAATGCTCCCACCACCTGATGCGTTCGATCAGCTTTTCCGCAACCTCCGGCGTGGCTGCGCGGCGCAGCAGCAGCTGTTCGGCGCCATAGATTTCCGGCGTTTCGGCGAGGATCGCGGTGCCGCCGAGGCCGACGAGCAGGTCGGAGGCGATGCCGACGGCGGGGTTGGCGGTGATGCCGGAAAATCCGTCGGAGCCGCCACACTGCAGGGCGAGTTTCAGTTCGGAGGCAGGGATCGGCTCACGTTTGACCGCGTTGACTTCAGGAAGAAGCTCCCTGATCTGCTCGACGATCTTGGCGACGGTTTTGGTGGTGCCGCCGGTGTCCTGGATGGTCAGGCCGAAAAACCGCTCGGAGCCGTCGCTGTCGAACATCTGCTTCATGCGGGCGATCTGCATCACCTCGCAGCCGAGGCCGACGAAAATGGCCGCGCCGACATTGGCGTGGGTGGCGTGGCCCCAGAGCACCCGCTGCAGGTTGGCGTAACCGGCGCTGTTGGTGTCCATCGCGCAGCCGGTGCCGTGGCTGAAGGCGACCACGCCGTCGACATTGGGATATTCGTCGAGCATGCCGGAGGTGTTCACGTAGTCGGCGGCGCGGCGGACCACGGTGGCTGAACAGTTCACGGTCGCACAGATGGCGATCATGTTGCGGCTGCCGGCCTGGCCGTTTGCGCGGCGGTATCCCATGAAGGTTCGGGCTTCCACCTGCGGGATGGCGGCTCTTGCGAGGGCGAGATCGACGCCGATCTCGTAGTCCTGGTTGTGATCGCCAAAAACACAGTTGTGGGAATGGACATGGGCGCCCGCAGGGATGTCCTCGGTGGCATAGCCGATCACCTGGCCGAACTTGCGGATCAGCCCGCCGGCGGCGATCTCCTCGCGGGCGATCTTGTGCCCCGCGGACAGCGGCGCCGCAAGGGCGGGTCCGAATCCCATCGGCCGGGATCCTGCTTCGGCTCTGGATTTCAGTGCGGCAACGTTGTCCCCCGGATTGAGGACGAGGCATCCTGCGGTATCGGCCATTTCAGCTCCAATGCGTGGCGGTGGCTCAGTTGGCTATTGCCACTCCGTACTTATCCTTGCCACATATGCACATGATCCCGGTCTGGGCAATGGCACCGCATTCGGGAAAAGCGCCAAAAGTATATTATCCAGGGGGAACAACAGGACCGATGGAAAAGGTGATCCATGTGATGAACGGCCCGAACCTCAACATGCTCGGGCAGCGGCAGCCGGAGGTCTATGGTCGACAGACCCTTGCCGACGTCGAACGTCTGTGCGGAGAGCGGGCGCAGGCCCTCGGCCTCGGTTTGCGGTTCATGCAGAGCAATTACGAGGGGGAACTGGTGACCTGGATTCAGCAGGCGCGAACCGCCGCCGCCGGGATCATCATCAATCCCGGCGCCTACAGCCACACCTCGGTCGCGATCCTCGATGCGCTCAACACCTGCGAGATTCCGGTGCTGGAGGTGCACATCTCGAACATTCACAAACGCGAGTCGTTCCGCCACCATTCCTACGTCTCGCTGCGGGCCGATGCGGTCATCGCCGGGTGCGGCACCAACGGGTACGCGCTCGCACTCGAACATATGGCGACACTCGTCGCGGCAGGGCAGGGAAAGTGACCGACGACATGGAAAACGGACTGAAGATCGCCTGTGTCGGCGAGGCCATGGTGGAACTGTCGCTCGATGGCAGCGGCGCCAGCCTCGGCTTTGCCGGGGATTCGCTCAACACTGCGGTATATCTGCGCCGAATGCTGGGAAAGGAACATCAGGTCGCATTCGTCTCCAAGGTCGGGGTGGACGTTTTGTCCAACCGGCTCGCTGCATTCGTCGAGGCTGAAGGCGTATCGGTTAGCCGGCTGGAAAGGCATGAGACCCGTTTGCCCGGGCTCTATGCGATCAGCACCGACGACGCGGGGGAGCGGTCGTTTCTCTACTGGCGCGAGAATTCCGCGGCGCGGCTGCTGTTCCAGGGAAACATGGGGCTGGATTTCTCAGTTCTCGACGGGTTCGACGTGGTTTATCTCTCCGCCATCAGCCTTGCGATCCTGCCGCAGGAGGTGCGGGACGGGTTGTTCAGCTGGATTGCCAGATTCCGGGTCGCCGGCGGTCGGTTTGTCTTCGACAGCAACTGGCGGCCGCGGCTTTGGGAAAGTGTCGAGGAAGCGCGCCGGGTGGTGGAACGCGCCTGGCGCCTCAGCGACATTGCTTTGCCGTCCGTGGATGACGAAATGGCCCTGTTCGACGATCCGGACGAACAGGCGGTACTGAAACGGCTGCGCAGCTGGCATGCCGGTGACGGGGCACTGAAGCGGGGCAGCGAAGGACCGGTTGCGATCTGGCCGCAGGATGTCGACCCGCCCGCATTCGAACCGGCGGAAAACGTCGTCGACACCACGGCGGCCGGTGACAGTTTCAACGCCGGATTTCTGGGGCGGTACCTGACAGACGGTAACCTGAACGGGGCGATGCTGGCCGGGCATGAGCTGGCATCGAAGGTTGTCGGTTGTCGCGGGGCAATTATCCCACGCGCCCTGACCTGAGGTCGCGCTGCCCGCCGTCCTCAGGCTTCGGCTTTGAAATCGAGGCGGCGGGTCAGCAAATTCACGGCGAGAAAGAACAGTACCGACATGCAGCCGAGCGTGATCAGGCTGGCGAACATCAGATCGGTTTTCGACCGCCCGTTGGCGAGCAGCATCAGGTAGCCAAGACCGCGTGACGACCCGACCCATTCACCGATGACGGCACCGATCGGCGCGTAGACGGCGGCGAGTCGCAGACCGGATCCAAGCGACGGCAGGGCAGCGGGGACGCGGACGCGCATCAGGATGCTGCGCTGCGATGCGCCCATGGTTTGGGCCATGTCGAGCCAGCCCTGGGGGGTGCGCATCAGCCCGTCGAAGAAGGCGGACGTGACGGGGAAATAGATGATCAGCACCGCCATCGCCACCTTGGACCACAGCCCGTAGCCGAGCCAGAGGGTCAGCAGCGGCGCGAGGGCAAATACCGGTATGGCCTGGGAAAACACGAGGATCGGCCGCAACAGCGCCCGCGCGGCGGGCGACGTGGCGAGATGCAGGGCCGTGGCCATGCCGAGGGTGGCGCCGAGAATCAGGCCGAGGCAGACCTCAGTGAGGGTGACCATGGCATGTTCGGCGATCAGCGGTGCATTGGCCGCGAAGGCTTTGGCGACGCGCAGCGGGCCGGGCAGGATGAAGGGCGGAACGCCGGTGAGCAGAACAACCGCCTGCCACGCGGCGAGTGCAAGCAGGATAGCAAGCAGAATGTTGCGGGTGGCGGTCATGTCACGGCCATCAGGCTGCGGTAGAGCCGACCCTGGGTGTCGAGCATCTCCGGATCATCGACGCGGCGCGGCGGTATTGAGGTCGGCACCGGCAGCGTGCTTGTGCCGCTGCGGCTCATCAGAATGATCCGGTCGCCGAGACGGGCAGCTTCCAGCGGGTCGTGGGTAACGAGGAACACGGTGCGTCCGGCAAGGAGCTTTGCCGCCAGATCCTGCATTTCCGAGCGGGTGCGTGCATCCAGTGCCGAAAATGGTTCGTCGAGCAGGATGATCGGCCGGTCCTCCATCAGGGTGCGGGCAAGCGCCGCGCGCTGGCGTTCACCCCCCGACAGCTCATGGGGATGTTTGTCGGCATGGGCCGCAAGCCCGACCTCGCCGAGCAGGGCGCGGCAACGGTCGCGGTCCGGGGGGGCGCCGCGCAGGCGCGGGCCGGTGGCGACATTTTCAAGGATGGTGGCCCAGGGGAACAGCAGATGCTGCTGCGCCATCCAGGCGACGCGGGGCGCTGTCGGCAGGCCGTCGGTCGTGGTGATTTCGCCGGTGAAGGCGACATGGGTTTCCAGCCCGGCAATCAGCCGCAGAACGGTGGACTTTCCGACCCCGGACGGTCCGAGCAGGCAGGTCCATTGCCCCGCGCCGAGGGTAACGGCGAGATTGGAGAACAGCGGTATCCCGCCGTCGGTGGCGTGGCCGCTGACCCCGACGCCGGGTGCGTCGGTCATTGTGCGGTGACGTCCACGGCAATGTCGGACACGGGCATCGTTTCCGCGATCAGCCCCTGGTCGAGCAGAAAGGTTTCAAACCGCGCATAACGGCCCGCGTCGAGCGCGGCGGGGCGCAGGGCGAAGCGGGGGACCGTGTCGGTCCAGGCCCGCTCGTTGAGTTCATCCTGGAGTTCGGGGGCGGTGGCGGCGAAGATCTCCCAGCTTTCCTGCGGATGGTTGACGATGAACTGGGTGGCCTTTTCGGTGGCGGCGAGGAAGCGCCGGATCTCGTCTGCATTCACGGTTTCCGGATTGGCGACGTAGATCAGTTCGTCGTAGGAGGGCAGGCCCTCTTCCTCAAGATAGAAGCAGCGGCCGGGAACGCCGTCGATCTCCATCTGGTTCAGCTCGAAATTGCGGAAGCCGCCGATTACCGCGTCGACCTGTTTCGACATCAGGGATGGCGAGAGCGACCAGTTGACGTTGACGAGTTCAATGTCGGCCATGGTCATGCCGTGCGGGGCGAACAGGGCGGTGAGGATCGCCTCTTCGACGCCGGCGACGGAAAAACCGACCTTCTTGCCCCTGAGATCGGCTATCGACCGGATCGGGCCGTCCTCCAGCACCAAGAGGCAGTTCAGCGGCGTGGCGACCAGGGTGCCGACGCGTTTGAGCGGCAGGCCTTCGTGGATCTGCAGATGAAGCTGCGGCTGGTAGGAAATGGCGAGATCGGCGCGGCCGGCGGCGACCATTTTCGGCGGATCGGCGGGGTCGGCGGGGGCGATGATTTCCACCTCGAGATCCTGTTCGGCGAAATAGCCGTTTTCTTCGGCGATGATGACCGGGCCGTGATCGGGATTGACGAACCAGTCGAGGATCAGGGTCATGTTGTCGGCGGCGACGGCCGGGCCGGCCGTCAGGGCGAAAGCGGTTGCGAAGACCAGTTTCATGAAGTTCGCTCCATTCTCGTGCGGGACCGGGCGTGGACCGCGGTCCGAAATTGGAGTCAAAGCTGGCGGGCAGGCGAAAACATCGCAGTTTCCGTTCCCTACGCCGGTTCTGACCGGATCAGGTTCGATGGGTTGGACCTCTGTCCTCTCAGCCTTGCGGCACCCCAACGGAGTGCGGCAGGATTCCCAGAATTCAGCCCCGGTTTCAAGCGGAAACCGGTCCGGTCCGGCTGGCGGTCCGCGTGAACTCTTGAACGGCGGAGGCAAGTGGCTATACACGGGCGCGCCGGGGTGAACCAGGAAACGAACACATGCGCAAGGCCGACGTCAGCAGAACCACAGCGGAAACCTCACTTTCCGTGAAAATCGACCTTGACGGTACGGGTGTCTACGACAACCGGACCGGGGTCGGCTTTTTCGATCACATGCTCGATCAGATTGCGCGCCATGCGATGATAGACCTCGCGGTCCGGGCCGAGGGCGATCTGCACATCGACGATCATCACACGGTGGAGGACGTAGGCATTGCCTTCGGCCGCGCGCTGCTGGAAGCGCTGGGCGACAAGAGCGGCATTCGACGGTACGGCTCCTGTCTGCTGGTGATGGATGAGGCGCTGGTGCGGGCGGCGCTGGACCTCAGCGGGCGGCCTTTCCTGGTTTGGAAGGTTAATCTGCCGGCGGAAAAAATCGGCACGTTCGACACCGAACTGGTGCGCGAGTTTTTCACTGCCGTGGCGATGAACGGCCGGATGACGCTGAACATGGCTTCGCTCGACGGGGAGAACTCACACCACATTGCCGAGGCCGCGTTCAAGGCGTTTGCCCGGGCCTTGCGGCAAGCGGTCGAGCCGGATCCGCGGGCCACCGGCATTCCGTCGACCAAGGGCACGCTGAACACATGACGTGCGTGATCGTCGATTATTCGAGCGGGAACCTGCATTCCGCCGAAAAGAGCTTTCAACGCATGGCGCGCGAAACGGGAGCGGGGAACGTGGTCGTCAGCGCCGATCCTGACGTGGTGCGCCGGGCGGACCGTATCGTCCTGCCGGGGGTCGGGGCGTTTGCCGACTGCCGTGCCGGTCTGATTGCGATTGATGGCCTGTTCGAGGCGATTGAGCAGAGCGTGATCGGCGAAGGCACGCCGTTTCTCGGCATTTGCGTCGGCCAGCAGTTGATGGCGACATGGGGCCGCGAGCACGGCCAGGATACGCCCGGATTCGGCTGGATCCCGGGAGAGGTGGTGCGGATCGCGCCGAAGGATCCGTCGCTGAAAATCCCGCACATGGGCTGGAACGCGCTGCATCTGAAAGCTGCGCATCCGGTTCTCGACGGGATCGCGGAGGGCGATCACGCCTATTTCGTGCATTCATATCACCTGGTCGCGGAAAATCCGGCGCAGGTGGTGGCGGAGGTGGATCACGGTGGTCCGGTTACCGCCGCGGTCGCCCGTGACAATCTGTTCGGTACGCAGTTTCACCCCGAGAAAAGTCAGGAAACCGGGCTTCGGCTGATCGCCAATTTCCTGACCTGGGCACCCTGAGCGGATCAGTCCTGCGCACTGGTGTCGGTCACAGCCGCCCTCCACACCGCTTCCGCATCGTCGGCAGAAACCGCGGTTGGCCGAAAGAGGACCGCCGGACTGCAGAGCCGCTTCAACATGGTCTGCTCCGTCTCAGGGTTTCGACGGCACGGGGGCGATCCTGGGCGTGCAGGCCCTGCCACGTCAAACCGGGTTGTTGGCCGGGATTGAGCGCGGCTGGACCGTGACGCGGCGATTCAGGGGCTTTGCAATCCCTGACATGGCGGGCTATCAGGCAGGCAGACCTGAAGGATGGATACAAGACATGATCCTCTACCCCGCCATCGATATCAAGGATGGACAGTGCGTGCGGTTGCTGCGCGGTGAAATGGACCAGGCCACGGTGTTTGGCGACGATCCTGCAGCCCAGGCGAAGGCGTTTGTGGCTTCGGGGTGCCGGTGGCTGCATCTTGTTGATCTTAATGGCGCTTTTGCCGGAAAACCCATAAACGGCGCTGCGGTGGATGCGATCCTCGCGGCGGTCGATGTCCCGGTGCAGCTGGGCGGCGGCATTCGCGACCGGGAGACCATCGCGCGCTGGCTGGATGCTGGAATTGCCCGGGTGATCCTTGGCACCGCGGCCCTGCGCGACCCGGCCCTGGTAAAGGCCGCCGCCAAAGCCCATCCAGGCAAAGTCGCGGTAGGCATTGACGCGCGGGCCGGTATGGTTGCCGTCGAGGGCTGGGCCGAGACCAGCGACACGTCGGCAGTGGATCTGGCGCGGCAGTTCGAGGACGCCGGGGTCTGTGCGATCATCTACACCGATATCGAGAGGGATGGTGCCATGAAAGGCCCGAATGTGGCGGCGACGGCGGACCTGGCCAACGCGGTTTCGATTCCGGTGATCGCCTCGGGTGGCGTGTCGTCGATGGAGGACCTGCGGGCGCTGAAGGACTGCGGTGCGCCGCTGAACGGGGCGATTTCCGGCCGCGCCCTTTATGAGGGGTCGATCGATCTGGCCGAGGCCGTGGCCTTTCTGGCGGCGTAGGAGGGGGCGATGCTGAAGGTTAGGGTCATTCCCTGTCTCGACGTCAAGAACGGCCGCGTCGTCAAGGGCGTGAACTTCGTGGACCTTGTCGACGCTGGCGATCCGGTCGAAGCCGCCCGCGCCTATGACGCCGCCGGAGCGGATGAGCTGTGTTTCCTCGACATTTCCGCTTCCCAGGAAAATCGCGGCACGCTGCTCGATCTGGCGTGCCGGACGGCGGAACAGTGTTTCATGCCGCTGACGGTCGGCGGTGGTGTGCGCACGCCGGAAGATGTGCGTGCCCTGCTGCTCGCCGGGGCGGACAAGGTCAGTTTCAACACCGCCGCGGTCAGCAACCCTGATGTGGTGGGGCAGGCGGCCAACAAGTTCGGCAACCAGTGCATCGTCGTCGCCATCGACGCGCGCACCGTGGCTGACGGCCGCTGGGAGATATTCACCCATGGCGGCACCCGCGGCACCGGTATCGACGCGGTGGCATTCGCCCGCGACATGGAGCGGCGCGGCGCGGGAGAGATCCTGCTGACCTCGATGGACCGCGACGGCACCAAATCCGGCTACAACCTGCCCCTGACCCGGGCCGTTGCCGATGCGGTCGGGATTCCGGTGATTGCATCGGGCGGCGTCGGTGAGCTTGAACACCTGGTGGAAGGAGTTCGGGAGGGACATGCCTCAGCGGTGCTGGCAGCCTCGATCTTTCACTTCGGCACCCATACGGTCGGCGAGGCCAAGGAGGTCATGGCATCGGCCGGCATCCCGGTGAGGCTGACATGAGCGACGTTCTGACCCGCCTTTTCACCACCCTGGAAGCCCGGGTCGGCGCGGATCCCGCCGCGTCGCACACCGCGGCGCTGCTGGCCAGGGGGCCAGGGAAATGCGCCGAGAAGTTCGGTGAGGAGGCGGTGGAGGCGATCGTTGCCGCGGCCCAGAGCGACCGCTCCGGACTGACTGCCGAGGCGGCGGACGTGCTCTATCACCTGCAGGTGATGCTGCTTGCCTCCGGCGTGACCTGGACGGAGGTGCTCACGGAACTCGAACGGCGCGAGGGCCGTTCGGGGATCGCGGAAAAGGCTTCGCGCGGCTAATGCCCCCCGTGATCCACTTCTGGATTGCAGCCCGTTTCGACCTCGCCTATAGAGGCGGCAGGCACCCGTAGCTCAGCTGGATAGAGCGCTGCCCTCCGAAGGCAGAGGCCACAGGTTCGAATCCTGTCGGGTGCGCCAGATTTCCCGAAATACAGTGATCGGCGTTTACCGCAGCCGGGCACCTTCGAGGTCGAAGAGAAGCACAGAGTCCGGTGAGAATCTCGCCTCCAGCCGGTCGCCGGGTCTGAGGTGGCGTGCGCCGCCGGTGGCGATGGTCAGCACGTCGGATTTGCCCTGACGCGCATAGGCATAGGTCTCGCCACCGAGGTTCTCGATGATCTCGATCTTCAGATCCAGCGCGGCGGCACCGTCGGCGGTAAAATGCTCGGGGCGGACGCCTGCCATCAGCCGCGTGCCCTCAGGCGGCGGCGTGTGAAGCTTCGGCAGCGGGATCTGCCGGTCCTCATGTTCGTGGAGGACCAGCCGCCCGCCCCGGATCTCGGCCGGAAGGAAGTTCATCTTCGGCGAGCCGATGAAACCGGCGACGAAGATGTTGTCCGGGTCGTCGTAGAGCGTGAGCGGCGTGCCCGCCTGCTCGATGATGCCGTTGCGCATCACCACGATCTTGTCGGCCAGGGTCATCGCCTCGACCTGGTCGTGGGTGACATAGATGATCGTCGACTGAAGCTCCCGGTGCAGCCGGGCGATCTCGATGCGCATCTGCACCCGCAACTCGGCGTCGAGATTGGACAGGGGCTCGTCGAACAGAAACACGTCCGGATGCCGGACGATTGCGCGGCCGATGGCGACCCGTTGCCGCTGGCCGCCCGAGAGATCCTTCGGCCGGCGGTGCAGCAGCTGATCGAGTTCGAGGATCCGTGCGGCCTCGTTCACCTGCCGCTCGATCTCCTTCTTCTTCACGCCGGCATATTTCAGGGCAAAGCCCATGTTCTGCGCCACCGTCATGTGCGGATAAAGGGCGTAGGTCTGAAACACCATGGCGATGCCGCGTTTCGAGGCATCGACGTCGTTCATCCGCTTCTCACCGATGAGGAGATCACCCGCAGAGATTTCCTCGAGCCCGGCGATCATCCTGAGCAGCGTTGACTTTCCGCACCCGGAAGGGCCGACGAAGACCACGAATTCCTTCGGCGCAATCTCAAGGTCGACCCCCCGGATGACCTCCACGGCGCCGTAGGACTTGCGTACGTTTTCCAGTTTCAATCCGCTCAAGACCGACCCTTCCTAATTCACCGTGATAACCCGGGTTACGTTGCCGAGCCGTCCGTGCGAGACGACGGCTTTCATCATGCCTGGTTCGTGTGCCCGAACCCAGACACCGGTTGCGCCACCGTGCAGCGGAACCAGCGCCGGGCCGATCCGGTGACCCGCGCCACTCACTTCGATCGACACCGGATCGAAAAGATGCGGCAGCCTGTTGCCTGCCTGGTCCAGCGCCCGGATCATGATCCGCACCGCATCACCCGGGGAGGTGTCGTCCGCGTCCGGCACCACTTCAAGCGCGGTCGGTACCGGATTGGCAACAAAGTGGCGGGTCGCGACTTCGACCCCGCTGATGTAGCCGGCGATGGTCGCGTCTTCCCAGCGTGCACCCCAGACACCGAGGCCGGCATCCCCGAAATGGCGCGCCTCCGCGATCACCGGGGCATGGGGCAGGTGGGGAAACCGTCCCCGGTCCGGAGCTATGCGTACCGGTGCGTGTGCGCCATAGCGGATCTCGACGCTGTCGCAGTTGGTCAGCACGATCAGCGGCAGCACCCCCTGAATGCTCCGTTCGCCGCGCGCCCAGAATGTTACCGGCTCGAGGACGATCCCGCCGTCGGGGTCTCCCTGGCTGGCATAGACGTGCGCCGCGAATTTCGGCTCACGAAACATGTCCATCACCCCGTGGTGGCAGATGCGGTTGCCGGATCCGAAATCGCTGTGGGTGTTGTAGTCGAAGGCACACCAGCCGATCGCACCGCAGATCTGCGGATCGCCATAGGCGGCGTTCAGAACCTCCAAATGACGGATGACGTGCTCCGCCTGCCGCTGTTCCTGGTCATGGATTTTGGTCGGAAACATGTGCCCGTTGAATTCCGTAACCAGATAGGGGACGGGCCGGTCGAGGCCGGTACATTCCCGTTGCGGACGGAGTGCGGTGCGCGGACGGTTGTTGCCGGGAATTTCAAACTCACCAAGGACAAAATCGTTCATGGTATAGACGTCTTCCAGCATCTCGCTGTCGGTGACGCAGCGAACGCCAGCGGTCTGCCGCGTCGGGTCAAGCTCGCGCGCGACGCGGTTGGTTTCGACATAGAAATCATGATCATCCGGGCTTTCGTTGATCCTGACGCCCCAGAGTATGATCGACGGGTGATTCCAGTCCCGCCGGATCATCCGCCGGACGTTTTCCACCGATTCCGCCTTCCATTCCGCCCCGCCAATGTGCTGCCAGCCGGGAATTTCCTCGAACACCAGCAGGCCGATCTCGTCGCAGCGGTCGAGAAACCAGCGCGACTGCGGGTAGTGCGATGTCCGCACCAGGTTCAGCCGCAGCTGATGGCGAAGAATGTCCGCGTCGCGTTCCTGCGCCGCCCGGCCAAGTGCATAGCCGACATAGGGGAACGACTGGTGCCGGTTGAGCCCGCGGATCTTCAGCGGCCGTCCGTTCAGCAGGAATCCGTCGGCGGTGAACTCCGCATGGCGAAAGCCGAAACGCGTTTCCACCCGATCGCGGCCGCCGGCGGTCTCGAGGTCGAGCACCATGGTATGGAGTGCCGGGCTGTCGAGATCCCAGAGCCTGATGTCCTTGAGGCCTGCGATCGTCAGATCGACACAATCTGCCGTCACTCCGACGGCGGTTCGGGCAATTTCCCGACCCTCCGGGTCGAGCAGCCGCGCCGTCAGTGTGCCGGCAGCCGCAAGGCCCTGCGGGTTGTCGAGCGAGGCCGAAACCGTCACCGACTTTTCTGCAGAGAGTACATGCGGTGTGGTGATCCGGTGCAGTCCGATGGAAACCGGCGCCGTCTGCCGCAGCCAAACCTCCCGGTAGATGCCGGCATAGGTGAGATAGTCGATCTGACCGCCGAAGGGCGGGATCTCAGGATTCTCGCTGCCGTCGATCTCCACCCGCAGCAGATTGCCGGTGTCCCTGAGCATTCCGGTCAGCCGCACTTCGAACGGCGTGTAGCCGTCGGCGTGGCGCATGACCTCTTCGCCGTTCAGCCAGACTCTGGCATCCGCCATCACGCCTTCGAAATGCAGCGTCATCTCCTGGCCTTGCCAATCCGGCGATGCGTCGAAGCGCTTTTCGTAGCTGAACCTGCGCTGGTAGCTGGTCTCGTCGAAATAGGACAGTGGCAGTTCCACCGCACTGTGGGGCAGGCGGACTGTCTCGGTGCCCTCGAACAGCCAACCGTCATTGAAATCGTGTACTACCCGCATCACCCGCCTATTTGACCGAACCGAGAAGCCCCTGCACGAACAGCCGCTGCAGGACGAAGAAGATGATCAGTGTCGGCAGGGTCGCGAAGATTGCCGCCACCATGATGACGCCGAAATCCGGCGAATAGGCCGAGGCAACTGACGATACCACCAGCGTCACCGTCAGCATGTCGGTGGTCTGCAGAACGATCAGCGGCCACAGATAGTTGTTCCAGTGATGCATGAAGCCGATGATTGCCGCGGCCGCGTAGGTGGAGCGCATGACCGGGAAATAGACGAAGCAGAAGATCTGCCATTCCTTGAGCCCGTCGATCCGGGCGGCATCGCGCAACTCGCTCGGGAATGCCTTGGTCACCTGGCGGAAATAGAAGATCATGAAGATCCAGGCGACACTCGGCATGATGACCGCCTGATAGGTGTTGATCATCTTCAGCCCGGCCATCATCACGAACAGCGGCACCATCAGTGCGGCAAACGGGATCGACAGCAGCAGCAGCAGCCCGCCGAAGATCCGTTCGCGCAGCCGCGAGCGGAAGATTTCAAACGCGTAGCCCGCGAGCGAGCAGACGGCCAGGGTCGCCACCGTACCCAGCGTGGCGATCAGCAGCGAATTGTAGGTCATCTGCCAAACGTCAACCTGCTCGAAGAACGCCGCGATGTTGCGGGTCAGCTGGTCGCCGAACGTGGCCTTGCCGGTCAGGATCTGCGCCG
>JAUIHM010000142.1 GCA_030432315.1 Alphaproteobacteria bacterium
CCATTCGACGCTGACCGCGGCGAGGTTCTTCGACTCGGACCAGTCGAAGGACGGGCGCAGGCCTGCCTCGCCGGGAAAGCGCCAGTAGGTGTGCCATCCGTCGAGCAGGGTTATTTCGACCGCGCTGATCCACGATCCGTCCGGCTGCTGCCAGCCCTTGAGGAATCGGGCGCTGGCTACGTCGCGCGCACCGGGGACCTGCGACTGGCCGAAGGCTGGCAGGACCGTTGCAAGGAGCAGGCCGACAACCGGGAGGATCTTGTACATGCTTCACTGACGTCTGATTCTGGGTGTCCCTGATTACCCGAAGCCCGGGTGGTGCGAACAGTCACTGTTTGGAGAGCACACCGTGTGTTGCATTCTTGTAATCACGGGGAATCGGGATCATCTTTGTCGGATGAAAACGAAGCTGAAAGATGAAGGCGGCGACGGTTTCCTGGTGGGCCAGCTGCTGGTTGCAATGCCGGGGATGGGCGATCCGCGTTTCGAGCGGGCGGTGATCTTCATGTGTGCCCATTCCGCGGAAGGGGCGATGGGGATCATCGTCAACAAGCCGACGCCGGAGCTGCGTTTCGCCGCGCTGCTGCGTCAGCTGGAAATCGAGCCGCCCGGAGACATCGGCAGCACGCCGGTGCATTTTGGCGGTCCGGTCGAGCATGGCCGCGGGTTCGTTCTGCACAGTGCCGATTATGCCACCGAGAGCGGCAGCATGAGCGTCAGTCCGGAGTTTTCGATGACGGCGACCCTCGACGTTCTCCAGGACATGGCGAAGGGCACCGGGCCGCACAGGGCGATCCTCGCGCTGGGGTATTCGGGCTGGGGGCCGGGGCAGCTTGAGGACGAGATCCGGGCGAACGGCTGGCTGGTGGCACCGGCGGATCCGGAGATCGTGTTCGGTGAGCCGGACCCGGAGAAGTGGCAGGCGGCGCTGCAGTCGCTGAAGATCGACCCGCGGCTGCTGTCGGGCGGCGGTGGCCGGGCCTAGGCGCCGGGAAAACAGGTATCTGCAGGGAGATGTGTCATGGCGGGTGAAACCGGTCGCAGGATTGTTTTGGCTTCGCGCCCCAAAGGGGAGGCGGTGCCGGAGAACTTCAGGATTGAGGATTTCGCGCCTGCCCCGCTCAGGGATGGCGAGTTTCGCGTGCGGAGCATCTGGCTGTCGCTCGATCCCTACATGCGCGGCCGGATGAACGACGGGCCGTCCTATGCTGCCCCTGCCGAGGTTGGCGGGGTGATGACCGGTGAGGCGGTGGCTGAGGTGGTCGAGACGCGGCATGCGGATTTTGCGCTCGGCGATACGGTTGTCGGCGCTTTTGGCTGGGCGACCCATGCGGTGTCGGACGGAGCGGGGGTGCGGAAGGTTGACCGGAAGGCGGCGCCGCTGGCGACCGGTCTCGGGGTTTTGGGAATGCCGGGGCTGACCGCCTGGGTGTCGCTCAACATCATTGCCAGGGCCGTGGCCGGTGAGACGATCGTGGTATCGGCGGCGACCGGGGCGGTGGGCAGCGTGATCGGGCAACTGGCGAAGGCGCGCGGTCTGCGGGTGATCGGTGTCGCCGGCGGCGCGGAAAAATGCGCGTATGCCGTGGACGAACTGGGGTTCGATGCCTGTCTGGATCACCGGGTCGAGGGGGGCGCCGTGGAACTGTCGCGGCTGATCGGCGAGGCTGCGCCGGAAGGCGTCGACATCTATCATGAAAACGTGGCCGGTGTGACGCTCGAGGCGGTGATGGGGCATATGAAGGTGCACGGGCGGGTCGTGGTCTGTGGCATGATCGCCTGGTATTCCCCTGAAGGGATGAAGGGTGCGATGCCGTCGCCGAAGCTGTGGCGGACGATCCTGACCCGGCGGCTCAGGGTCGAGGGGATCATCGTTTACGACCATTACCGGCGCTACCCCGAGTTTCTCGCCGCGGTGACGCCGCTGGTTCAGGACGGTCGGATAACATGGCGGGAGACGGTTGCCGAGGGCCTGGAAGCGGCGCCGCAGGCGTTTCTGGACATGCTGAAGGGCGGAAACTTCGGCAAGCAGCTGGTACGGGTCGGAGCCGATCCCGTCTGACTGGCGGACGCGGTTCAGGGAGATTTTCAACCCGGCGTCGGTTTGCGCAGATGGGGGAAGTCGCCCGCCGCGATGTAGGCTTCCTCGGCAGGGGAGGACGGGCGGGACAGCACCGGGTTGCGGTGCGGATGCCGGCCGAAAGTTGCGATGATGTCGGTGACCCGGGCGATCTGGGCGTGCATGCCCGAGACGCTGTCGGCAAGATGCGGCGGCAGTTTCAGCGCGATCCTGTCAACGAGGGGCGGCAATGCCCGCATCCGTTCCAGATGGTCGGGACCTTCGCAATGGCCGATGGCGATGATGAAAAAGGCCATTTCCCAAGGTTCAAGCTGGTCGAAATGTCCGTTGGCGATGCCGTCGAGCGCCAGTCTGGTGGCCTTGATGTCCTGGGCGAAGGCGGCGGGCCGGTCGCGCCAGAGCGAGCGCGGAAACTGGTCGAGGGCGATCAGCAGCGCAAGCCGGCCGCGCGCCGTTTCTGCCCAGTGATCCAACATGCCGCGGGCCGCGGCCAGGGTCAGGTCGCTGAAACGTTCGATGATCGGCTGATCCATGCCGCCTTGCATGCGTTGCATCCAGAAGGCCTCGTGGGTGTCGGGGGCGTTCTGGTGGCCGCTGTCAGGGAACCAGAAGTCGAGCACGTCCTTTGGGACATGGCGGCGGGGTTCGGCATCGGACGTCATGGGCAGGGCCTCTCTCGCGGTTGCGGTCGGGTCGGGTGCCTTCCCTGTCCCAAAATCCGGTTGCTTCCGGTTCCGCTATTTCCGACCGGCGCGGGTCAGTCCATCAGGCCGAGTTGACGGGCGAGGCCGGCGGAATCGTAGTAGTCGCGGCCTTCGACGACCTTGCCGTTTTCAACCCGCATGACACTGCAGTAGCGGGTCACGGCGCGGCGGCCGGTGGGGGGAAAGTCGCCGAGGCTGGAACGAAGAATGCCGGTTTGGGTGCCGGTGTTGACGAATTCGACGACAGCCCATGGGCCCTGGGTGATGACATTGACGACCTTGCATTCCCCGTCGGGAAAGGCAGTGCGCCAGCGGTGGTAGTCGTTTTTGTAGGCCTCCGGGCCGATTTGCGGCTCGCCGCGGGCAACGTCCTCGAACCGGCAGTCGTCGGCAATGACAGCGGCACCGCGGTCAGGGTCGCGCAGATCCCAGGATTCGTGGAAGATGCGGACGGTGCGCTCGGTTTCATTCATGTGCTCAGCCTTTCTTCGATTGTGGCAGGCGGGTTCACCGCCAACATGATCCGCTGCGGGCAAAGGTCAGATTGAGGTCGCCGCGAGTCCGGGCAGGTAGCTTTCGAGGATGGATACGATCAGGTCATGGTCTTCTGCAGAGGTGAGGCCCGAGACGGTGATTGCCCCGACGACAAACCCGCTGGTCAGTCGGATCGGGAAGCTGCCGCCGTGATCGGCGAAATCCATGGGATCAAGACCGCGGTCGGGACCGAGTGTGGCACCCTTCGCGCGCATGGTCTCGCCGACGAGGCGGGAAGACCTGTGAAACCGCAGCACCACGTTTGATTTGCGGCGGGCCCAATGGTCGTTGTCGGTGGTGGCGCCTGGGAGGGCGGCATGAAACAGCGTGCGGTCTGGTGTGCGGATGTCGATGACCACGGGGGCGGATCTGTCGGTCGCCGCCGTGGTCAGTTCGAGGCCGAGCGCAAGGCTGATTTCCTCGTTGAACGCGGGGAAGCGCAGGTCTTCCTCCTGTTTGGTGAGGTTCGCGATCAGGGTGTCTGGCCGTGTCTGGGGCATGTGAGGGGATCCGTTCAGAAGTGGATTGGGTCGGGGCGGGGCGCCGCGGCGCGGCGCAGGCGGTCGTTTATGGCGCGTCCGAGGCCCGTCTCGGGGATCGGGGCAACGGCGATGCGGTGGAGCCGTGCCTCGCGGGTCATCGCGTCGATGGTGTGCAGATGGGCAAAGAGGTTCGCCGCGGCTTCGGTCAGGTCGCCGGAGTCGGACAGGTTGAGGGCGTGGGGATGGTGCGGGGCGGCGTGGCCAAACGCGAGCCAGGATTCCCCGTCATCGGGGGAGTCCGCGTTCAGGCGCAGCGGGGCGGCGGTGGCGTAATGGGAGAGAAGCTGGCCGGGGGCGGTGATTTCGTCGCTCGGCGGCGGCAGTACCGGTTCACCGAGGCAGGCGGAGACGGCCTCGACCGGTAGGCCGCCGATGCGAAGAAGGATCGGGGTGTCGCGGTGAAAGCCGATGATGGTGGATTCGAGGCCGACCTCGCAGGGGCCGCCATCCACCACGGCGGCGATGCGTCCGCCGAGACCTTCCATCACATGGGCGCAGGTCGTGGG
>JAUIHM010000143.1 GCA_030432315.1 Alphaproteobacteria bacterium
GACCCTGCCGGAGTTCTTCGGAGCGCTGAAAGTGGCGGTCACGCTCGCCTTCATCGGCACCAACCTGATGGAGATCGTCTCGCCGCACGGACGCGGCCTTGGCGCGCTGTTCGACAGTGGCAAGACCAACAGTGACTACCCGCTGATGTTCGCGGTCCTGATCGCGCTCGCGTTTCTCGGCATCGTTCTCTACTACGTGGTGGTCGCGCTTGAGAAGATCTTCGCCGGATGGGCGGAGCGTCAGCCCGGCTAGGTTTAATTCTTTGGCAAGCCGTCATCGGTAAACCGAGGTCTCTGGCCAGACCTGGGACGCCATGCAGGATGACCAAAAGATTGATGCGGCTCTCCTCGCGCAGCTTTCCGCCGCGCTGGACGCTCTGCCTGCGACATTCGTGGTCTACGGACCGGATGAGCGGCTGGTTGTCTGCAACAGCGCCTATCGTCGGGAGTACCATCCTTTCGAACATGAGGTGGTGCCGGGCGTCAGCCACACCGAGTTGCAATGGCTGAAAGTGCGTGAAGGACTGGATGCGCGGGCGGCGGGTCGGGCGGACGCCTTCGTGGCCGATGAACAGAATAGGCATCGCACGGGGCCGGAATTGGAAGAGTGGCAGGACGATCACGGTCGCCACATGCGCATGTCACGCACCCGACTCGCCGACGGCAGCGTCGTGGGGATGCGGTTCGACATCTCGGATCTGAGGGAAGCGCAGAACAACCTGCGGAAACAGAACGACAGCTTGCGGCAGGCGCGCAGCGCACTTTCCAGACAGGTCGATACCGATGCCCTGACCGGGCTCAGGAACCGCCGCGCCTTGCGAAAGCAACTCATCGAAATGTCGCGGAGGCGCGGCAGGCATGGCGGACAGATCGCGCTCTTCTTCCTCGATCTCGACGGGTTCAAGCAGGTGAACGACATCTACGGACACGAGGTCGGGGACCTGCTTCTGATCGAGGCAGGGCAACGTTTGCAGCGGTCCGTTCCTGCGGGCTGCACGGTCGCGCGGATCGGCGGCGATGAGTTCGTCGTAGTGTACCCCGGCGGCAATGAGATGACGCATGACTGGCCGGAGCATTGTCAGGGGTTCGGTCGAAAACTGGTTGAGATCCTGGGCAAGACCTATGCCCCGAACGACCGGCGGTGCCAGATCGCTTGCAGCATAGGTGTTGCCTGCGCGGGCGGCGGGCCGGTCAATCTCAGGGACCTGGCCCGGTTCGCCGATTTCGCGCTGCAACGGGCAAAGCGGACCGGGCGGAGCAGGTGCGTTCTTTTCGATGATACCATGCGGCGGACGATGCTGAGGCATGAGGAAGTCGCGCATGAACTCCTGTGCGATACCATGCAGGGGCAGTTGGGCTTTCACCTGCAACCGGTGCTGTCCGCGTCCTCCCGCGAGGTTGTCGGAGCCGAAGCCTTGATCCGCTGGCACCACCCGGATGGCCGCCTCCGCATGCCTGGAGAATTTCTGCCGGTCGCCGAGGAACTGCGATTGATCAGTAAATTCGACCAGACCACACTGGAGAACGTCCTGGGCTGGCGCGCCGCAACCGGGATTTCCGACTTGCCTTGTATCTCGGTCAACCTGTCGCCGCAGCGATTGCATGATCCGGACTTGCTCGACGATCTGCGCGGCACGAACGTCGCGCCGGGTGCGATCAGCTTCGAGATCCTCGAAACCGTATTCTCCGACCGGGATGACCGGCAATTGCAGTGGAACCTCGACGGGTTGCGCGAAATGGGGTTCGACCTGCAGATTGACGATTACGGAACCGCGCATTCCTCGATCTCGGCACTGCTGCAGATCCGCCCCAAGCGGCTGAAAATCGACCGGCAGTTTGCCGCCAACCTTCAAACCGATGAAGAGGCCGTCAGCATCTGCAGACTGACGATCGCTCTCGCCCATGAACTCGGGATTGAAGTCACCGCCGAGGGCGTTGAGACCGAGGAACAGGCCGAACGGCTGAGCGAACTCGGGTGCGATTGCTTGCAGGGGTACCTGTTCTCGCCTCCGGTCGCCCCACAATCCTTCCTCGATCTGTTTCTAGGGAACGCCATCACCAGCGTCGCGCACTGAACGCAGATGGAGTCAGGTCGGATGACTTCTTGGTACGAGACCCGATTGGAACCAGGACACGAAGCTCTCGATGGAGAAAACCGGCAGGCCGGTCGCGGCACGAATATCGGTGGCATAGGGGACCATGTTGGTGCATTCGAGCACCAGGGCAGCCAACTCGGGATGCTGCGCAACCATGGCCTGCGCCGCGTTCACATTGTCGGCCCGCGCGGCCTCCACATCCAGCGTCATCTCGTTGCCGAGGATGGCGCGTGTGAACTCTGCGCCTCCTTCGGTGGTGCCAATGGGCGTTCCTTCGGGCACGCCCGCCGCGTCGAGATGCGCCTGCGTGAGTGTGCTTGCACTGATCGTCAGAATGCCGGCGCGTTTTCCCCTGGGCAGAAGCCGGTTCACCAGCCCCACCTGCATCAGGGAGGAGGTCGCCACCGGGACCGGAACCGCCGCCTGCAACTCGGCCTGCATCAACGCCAAAAACCCGCAATTCGTTGTGATTCCGTCCACCCCGTCGGCGACCAGGTCCCGTGCGGCGTCGATGAAATGCGGCAACATCCCCTCCGCCCCGCGCCGCACCACCAGATCGGGCGAGGCCCCATGCACGATCCGGTAATGCACCGGGAACGGCCATGTCAGGGCATTGCCCATATCGCCTGGGATCCGCGGGAAACGGGCGTCGAGCATCAGGATGCCCAGGCTCGCCCCGTAAATCGCCTTGCCGCCCGTCGCTTTCATGCCGCACCTATCCTTTGCCTTCGGGATATTGACGGAGCCCGTCGGGCTTTCCAAGATGGCACGACCGCGGCGCGAGCAGGCAGGGGATGAAAAAACCGTTTCTTTACCAGCTTGCGGCAAGTCTTGGCACGAAGCGCGGCTATCCCCCGCAACATAGGGTCTCCCCATGAGTCATGTCGCCATTATCGGAGCCGGGATCGTCGGCGTCTCCACCGCCATCTGGCTGCAACGCGACGGGCATCGGGTGACGTTGATCGACCGCGCGGGCCCGGGCGAAGGGGCAAGTTTCGGCAATGGCGGCGTGCTGGCCTCTTGCGCGATGGTTCCGGTTACGGGTCCGGGCTTGATGGGGAAAGCTCCGTGGATGTTGCTGAACCGCGACCAGCCGCTTTTCCTGAAATGGGGATATCTGCCGAAGCTTCTGCCCTGGCTTCGCCGCTACCTCGCCCATGCCAACGAAGCCGACACGCGGCGGATCGCAAGCGCGATCGCGGGCGTTGTGGGCGACAGCCTTACCGAGCATCAGGCACTGGCAGACGGCACGGCGGCTGCCAAATGGATCGTGCCCTCGGATTACCTTTATATCTACCGCGACCGCGCCGCCTTCGAGGCGGACGCGCTGCCCTGGCAGATCCGCCGCGCCCATGGTGTGACCTGGGAGGAACTGGAAGGCCCGGCGCTGCGCGCCTATGACCGCATCTTTTCCCCGGATCAGGCCTTTGCCGTGAAAATGGGGGATCACGGCCGCATCGCCGACCCCGGCCGCTACGTCAAGGCGCTGGCGGCCCATGTGGAGGACGAAGGCGGCGACGTCGTAACCGGCGAAGTGACAGGCTTCTCCCGCGACGGCGACCGGATCACCGGCGTTCGCATCGGTGACAATACACTGGAGGCCGACGCCGTGGTCCTGGCCACCGGCGCATATTCGGGGCCGCTAGCAAAGGAACTCGGCCTGTCCGTCCCGCTGGAAAGCGAGCGCGGCTATCATGTTGAGCTTTGGGAGCCGTCTGCCATGCCACGCGCTCCGGTGATGATCGCGGGCGCGAAATTCGTCGTCACACCAATGGAGGGCCGCCTCCGCCTGGCCGGGATCGTCGAACTGGGCGGGCTGAACGCCCCGCCCTCCCGCGCGCCCTTCGACCTCCTCCGCCGCGCCGCCCGCGCCGCCATGCCGGGCCTGACCTGGGCGCGGGAGACCGAATGGATGGGCCACCGCCCTGCCCCCGCCGACTCGATCCCGGTGATCGGTGCAGTCCCCGGTCTCACCGGTGCCTACACAGCGTTCGGCCACCACCATATCGGCCTGACATCGGGCCCAAAAACCGGGCGTTTGCTGGCCCAGCTGATCTCCGGGCGGCAACCAAACCTTGACCTTGAGGTCTATTCCCCCGCACGTTTCAAACCATAAAAACGTCAGGGAGACTGAAATGACCAAATTCGCCACGCTGATGGCCTCTGCCGCCATCGCCACAACCGCGGCCCTGCCCGCCATGTCTGAGACCTGGGATATGCCGCTGGCCTATTCCGCCACC
>JAUIHM010000052.1 GCA_030432315.1 Alphaproteobacteria bacterium
TCTCGGCCACCCCGGCGCCGGTCACCGAGCCCATGTTGTGATACCACCAGTCGATCCGCTCGCCCGGCCTGCGGTAATCCGGCGTCCAGCCGAAATCCGCCGGATAGACGTCCGTGGTCAGCCGCTCCTCGAACCCGTGCAGCTGATCCGGCCCGACAAAATGCATCTTGCCACTGAGACAGGTCTGATACCCCGCCCGACGCAGGTGATGCGCGAAAGTCGGAATGTCCGAGGCAAATTCGGCGGCATTGTCATAAACCCGCGTGCGCGACGGCAACTGCCCCGTCATGAAAGACGCCCGCGCCGGCGCGCAGAGCGGCGAGGCGGTGTAACAGTTCTCAAACCGCACCGACCGCGCCGCCAGCTTGCGCAGATTGGGCACATGCAGCCAGTCCACCGGCCCGTCGGGAAACAGCGTCCCGGTCAGCTGGTCGACCATGAAAATCAGAATATTCGGCTGCGTCATCCTGCCCCCTGGGGTTTGACCGAAACCTCGCACCCCGGTCCAAAGGCACCAGGACAGGCCCGACTGTCCCGCCCCCTTACCATACGGGCGGTCGATCCGTAGACAACGTTGGGCCGCGCGCCTATAAGGCGCGCAAATCCAGCATCCCGCAAAGGTTAACGATGATCAAAGTATTTGGCCACACCGCCCCCGACACCGATTCAACCGGTTCCCCCATCATCTGGGCCTGGTATCTGAACGAGGTCCGCAAGACTCCGGCACAGGCGGTACTGCAGGGCGAGCCCAACACCGAAGCTGCCTGGATGCTGACCCGCTGGAACCTCGACAGGCCGGAGATGATCGCTGACGTGGCCGCAGGCGACAAATGTGTGATCGTCGACACCAACAACCCGGCCGAGCTGCCCGATCACATCAACGATGCCGACGTGATCGAGATCATCGACCATCACATGCTGGTCGGCGGCGTCAAGACCCGCGCACCGATCAACATCACCATCCGCCCGCTGGCCTGCACCGCGACGATCATGCACGACCTGATCGGCGCCGATCTCGACAGGGCGCCCGAAGGTGTCAAGGGTGCGATGCTGACCTGCATCCTCTCGGACACGCTCGAATTCCGCAGCCCGACGACAACACCGCATGACCGTGCCGTGGCCGAAAAACTCGCCGCCGATCTGGGCATAAACATCCCTGAATACGCCGCGGAAATGTTCGCCGCGAAATCCGACGTCAGCGCATTCAGCGAAGCGGCCCTGCTGCGCATGGACAGCAAGGAATACGAACTGGGCGGCAAGAACGTCCGCATCTCGGTGCTCGAAACCACGGCCCCACAGGTCCTGCTCGACCGCAAGGACGCCCTGGTCGCCGCCATGCCCGCCGTCGCCGCCGAAGACGGCAGCGACGAAGTGCTGCTGTTCATCATCGACATCCTGAACGAACAGGCCACCCTGCTGGTGCCGAACGACTTCATCAAACAGGTCGCGGAAAAAAGCTTCAACACCACCGTCACCGGCGACACCGTCGTCCTGCCCGGCATCATGAGCCGCAAAAAGCAGATCATCCCGGTTCTCGCCTTCTGATCTCCGCCAAACCTGATGCAGAACGGGGAGGATTTGATCCCCGTTCTGCAATCTGAGGCGCGCCGCCCGTTCCGTGACGAATTGTGCGGCGGCCCGTCAGATCATGCCTTTTTCTTCGCCCCCGGTTTGCCCGAAGGCGTAAGCCCTTTGGAAAGCGACGGCGCTTCCACGCTCGCCGCCTTCACCTGTTTCGGTTTCTTTGTTTCCCGTCGCTGATTCTGACCTTTGGCCATCTCTGTATTCCCTGTGTGAACCCGGTGCGGCAGCGGTGACGTCTCCGGCTCACGATCAGATCCGCGCGCGCCGCACAACGCGAACGCGCCACACTCACTACACGGGACCGGTCAGACAGCACTTTTGCGACTTTCCGCGCCGATCTTCAGGAGCCATTCCCGGCACCCCGAAGCCTCAGCGCGTCACCCGAATATGCGCCTGAACTTCATCCTGAGCAAGCGGGCCGAACGGATATATTTTTTCACCCGCTCTCGCCCGGCGTTCGAAATTCTGCCGTTCCGTGATACGGTTTCTCTACGCTTTTCCGCCCGAAGGATTCTCCGACATGCCATGGAAACCCGATGATTACCCGAGCGTCAGCCCCTATCTGATCGTCCGCGACGCGGAAAAGACCCTGTCGTTTCTCGAAAGGGTCTTCGACGCCGAACGTCTCAGGGTCATTGCGCGCGGCGACGGTGGGGGCATCATGCACGCCGAAGCCCGGATTGACGATTCCGTGGTGATGATGGGCGAAATGCCGGACGGCCCGGACACCAGCGTGCATGTCTACGTCGCCGATGTCGATGCCACCTTCGCCCGCGCCATTGAGGCGGGCGGGACCGTCGTTCAGCAACCGGTCAACAAGGGCGACGGCGACCGCCGTGGCGGCATCGCCGACGGCAACGGCGCGGTTTGGTGGATTTCGCAACAGGAAGACTGACTGCCGTTAACCTTTCCCGGCGCCCGGGAAATCGTACGTATCAAAAGGGTACGGGATGGGTATCGGTCGGGTATCCCGTCGCCGCATGGTTAACGGCCCTCAGATCGGCAGCGCCCGGTCCTCCTTGGTGGTCTTGAGCACGATCTCCGAGCGCACCTGACCCACCTGCGGATGCACCAGCAGGTGCCGGTGCACGAACTCGGCAAACGCCCCCAGATCGCGCACATGCACCTCCAGCACGTAATCCGCATCCCCCGAAACCGAATACGCCGCCCGCACCTGCGGTTGCGCATCGAGGAACGCAGAAAACCCCTCGTCGCTGCTTTCACTGTGCGATTTCAGGTTCACCCGCACAATCGCCCGCAGCCCGAAGCCCAGCGCCTCGGCGTTCAGTTCCGCGCCGTAGCGCTTGATGAGTCCCGCCGATTCCAGCGCGCTGCGCCGGCGCGAACACTGTGACGCCGACAGGTTCACCCGCTCCGACAGGTCGGCATTGGTCAGACTCGCATCCGCCTGAACCGCACGAAGTATCGCACGGTCGAATTCATCCACGCGCGTTTCCTGCATGAAATCCATTCCTCTGCAATAATCACGCAAAGACTAGCATGCGCCCGGCCAACTTCGCAAACAAATCGCGCGCGGTTTCGGCTATGATCCCGTCAAACCAGCATTCAGGAGCACGCTCATGGGTCCCTTCCCGCACAACGCCCCCAAAGCCACGATTTCCGCCAGCAACCCCGCCGGCACCGACGGTTTTGAATTCGTCGAATTCGCCCACCGTGAACCCGAAAAACTCGACGCCCTGTTCCGCCAGATGGGTTTCGTGCCCGTCGCCAGACACAGGAGCAAGAACATCACCCTCTACCGCCAGGGCGACATCAACTACCTGCTGAACGCCGAGAAAGGCTCCTTCGGCATGGATTTCGTCGACGCCCACGGCCCCTGCGCCCCCGCCATGGCCTGGCGCGTGGTCGACGCTGAAGTCGCGCTCAAACGCGCCGTCGACCTCGGGGCCACCGAATACACCGGCCCCGGAAAATCCCTCGAAGCGCCAGCGGTTTACGGCATCGGCGGCTCGCTGCTCTACTTCATCGACACCTACGGCGACGCCGGCTCGGCCTATTCCGCGGACTTTGAATGGCTGGGCGAAGAGAACCCGGAACCGAAGGGCGTCGGCTTCTACTACCTCGACCATCTGACCCACAACGTCATTCGCGGCAACATGGACACCTGGTACAAGTTTTACCACGACACGTTCAATTTCCGCGAAATCCGCTTCTTCGACATCAAGGGCAAACAGACCGGCCTGACCAGCCGCGCCCTGACCTCGCCCTGCGGCAAGATCCGCATTCCAATCAACGAAAGCGCCGACGACAACAGCCAGATCGAGGAATACCTGCGCGAATACAAGGGCGAAGGCATTCAGCACATCGCCGTTGCCTCCAACGACATCTACGCCTCCACCGACGCGATCAGCGACAATGGCCTCGAATTCATGCCCGGACCGCCCGCCGTCTATTACGAGATGTCGAAGGCCCGCGTGAAGGATCACGAGGAACCCCTCGACCGGATGCAGAAACACGGCATCCTGATCGACGGCGAAGGCGTGGTCGGCGGCGGCATGACCCGGATCCTGCTGCAGATCTTCTCGAAAACGGTGATCGGACCGATCTTCTTCGAGTTCATCCAGCGCAAGGGCGACGACGGCTTCGGTGAAGGCAATTTCCGCGCCCTGTTCGAATCGATCGAGGAAGACCAGATCCGGCGCGGGGTTCTCAAAGCCGACGACGCCGCCTGATCCATGCAGTGGACCGACCTCTCCACCGCCCCGGCGGTGGGAACCCCGCTCGGCGCGCCGCCCAACTCCGGCGCGCTTTGCCTCGTCGTGTCAACCGACAGGGGGGATTACCCGCTGATCCTCGCGCAGACCGGCGCGGGCATCCGGGCCTGGGTCAACGCCTGCCCGCACCAGTTCCTGCCGCTGAACTACCGCTCGGAATCGATCCTGTCGGCCGATGGCACCCGCCTGATCTGCTCCAACCACGAAGCGGTTTTCGACGCCGCCACCGGAATCGGCACCGGCGGTTTCGGCATTGGGTGCGAACTGATCGAGGTGCCGGTCCACATTGATCCTGACGGCCAGGCCCGCATCGGCGCCGGCTCAGACTGACGCCCCGAACCGCGCCGCGAGGTCGCGGATCGTGGCCACGTCCCACCCGTCCGGCACGGCGCCGCGCGCCCAGGGCCGGAACCGCTGCCGGAATGCCTCCAGCACCGCCGCCGCGCCCCCCTGTTCCGGAGTCCCGTAGCCAAACCGCACCGCGGCCTGACAAAACCCGTCCCAGCCGCCGTCACACGGCGCGACGGCCTGCGGCCAGACCGACCTTCCGCCGTGCGCCAGCCGCCGCCAGTCAAACTTCCGCCCCGGATCGGCCTTGCGCCCCGGTGCCAGGTCCGAGTGGGCGATCACCCCCTCTGGCCGCACGTCCCACCGCGCCATGATCCCGTCGAGCAGCGACTCCAGCGCCGCCATCTGCGGCTCGGCAAACGGCGGAAACCCGTCCAGGCCTGCCGCATTGGCCAGTTCAATGCCAATCGAGCGCGAATTCAGATCCCCCGCGCCGCGCCACTCCCCGGCCCCTGCGTGCCACGCCCGTGCATCGTCGGAGACCAGACGCCAGATCCGTCCGTCCTCCGCCACCAGATAATGCGCCGAGACCTCGAAGGCCGGATCGCAGAGCCGCTCCAGCGCCGCTTCCGCCGTCGCCATCGCCGTGAAATGTACCACGACCAGATCCGGCAAGATCCCGTCGCGCCGGGGACCGAAATTCGGACTGGGGTGCTCAATGACCGGTATTTCTGTCATGACTGTCCTGCACCACGCCAACCCACTGCCGGACCCCGCCATGTCGAGACCCACGCCGCTGCAAAACCGCTGTGCCCCCGACGGCCGCCTGCATGCGACCCCGGAACGGGGTCTGTTCATGGGCAACCGCGGCGGCCGGATCCACGATGACGGCCAGCGCCTCGGAACCGCCCGCTGGCGTTCCAGATCGTGGATCATCTGCCGGACCGACTTTCGAAACCGCCACCGCCAGGTGATGGGCAGCGGCTACACGGAGATCTTCTTTCTCGACGAGGCAACCGCGCTCGCCGCCGGTCACCGGCCCTGCTTCGAGTGCCGCCGCGCCGCCGCCCAGACGTTCGCCGCCGCAGCCGGCCCGGCTCTGCGCGCCCCGGAAATCGACGTGATCCTGCACCGCGAGCGGCTCGGCCCGCGGCCAACCCTCCGGTTCGCGCAGATCCCCGATGGCGCGGTTTTTGAAACCGACGGTCACTTTCACCTCAAATGGCACGGCCGTCCCGCGCTCTGGTCCTTTGCCGGCTATCGCGAACCGCACCCTGCCATCGCGGCCGAAACACCCGTCCGCCTGCTCACGCCAGCGACGACCTGCGCCGCACTCGCGGCAGGCTACCGGCCGGAGATTCACCCGTCGATCGGCTAGAGCTGCAGCGCCCGGTAGGGGGCAGGATCCCATTTGCAGGCAAACCCGTCGCCGTCCGAATCAAGCCCGAGCGAATCCGTCTCCGGACCGCCGGCGGCGAGAAACGCCCGCTGCGCGTCGTCCGGCGTTCCGTACCGGCCGCAGCCGGAGGTGAGCCGTCCGCCCGAACGCCGGTAAACAGCCTGCCCCTTGGCGTTGGTCGTCTGCTGGGCATAGAGCGCGATGTTCACGCCGGGAACCTGGTTCGGCAGACCGCTCGGCGGGATCACCACCAGCTGCGATTTCGCCGCGGCAAGGTTCTGTTCGGCAATCGTCGCGTCAATCTTCTGCTGCTCCAGCGAGTAAAGGCCGAGGTTCAGACTGTCGGCGCTGATCGGCGTGCCCTGCGCATCGCGCAGTTCGCTGGAAAAATGCGGAGTCTCCGCCCCGCCGCCGGCACTCGCCACCGACCCGGTCGACGGCACCTCGTAAATCACAGGGTCGTTTGGCACGGTGACGCTGGAGGTACACCCCGCCAACAGACCAACTGACAAAGCCGCAATGATGCGCATCCTGCATTCGTCCTTCATTTGAAAACCGCTCGCTTGAGCGACCTTACCACCATTTTTCGGCTTTTGCAGAAAATCCGCTCGCACTTTCCAGAACCGAGGCCGTGTTGAGCATTTCCGCCTCTTCCCAGGGCCGACCGATGATCTGCAGCCCGAGCGGCAGTCCGGAACCGTCCAGACCCACCGGAACCGACACCCCGGGCAGACCCGCAAGATTGACGGTAACGGTAAAGACATCGTTGAGATACATCTCAACCGGATCCTTGTCCTCCATCGACCCGATGGCGAACGCCGCCGACGGCGTCGCCGGGGTCAGGATCGCGTCGATCCCGTCGGCGAACACCGCCTCGAAGTCCCGGCGGATCAGCGTGCGGACCTTCTGCGCCCGAATGTAATAGGCGTCATAGAACCCGGCACTCAGCACATAGGTGCCGAGCATGATCCGCCGCTGAACCTCCGCTCCGAACCCCTGCGCCCGCGTCCGCTCGTAAAGATCGGTGATCCCGTCCCCGGAACCGAGCTTTGCACGACGCCCGTACCGCACCCCGTCGTAGCGGGCGAGGTTCGACGACGCCTCCGCCGGCGCGATCACGTAATAGGCCGGCAGCGCGTATTTCGTATGCGGCAGCGAAATGTCCACCACCTCGGCGCCCGCATCGCGCAGCATCTCCGCCCCTCGGTGCCACAGCGCCTCGATCTCCGCCGACATGCCGTCAACCCGGTACTCCTTCGGAATGCCGATCTTCCTGCCCCGGATGTCTCCGGTCAGCGCCGCCTCGAAATCCGGCACCGCGAAATCGGCCGACGTGGAATCCTTCGGATCGTGGCCGGCCATCGCCCGCAGCATGATCGCGCCGTCGCGCACCGTCTTGGTCATCGGCCCCGCCTGGTCCAGCGACGAGGCAAAGGCGACGATCCCCCAGCGCGATACCCGGCCGTAGGTCGGTTTGATCCCGACGATCCCGGTCAGCGCCGCCGGCTGGCGGATCGAGCCGCCGGTATCGGTGCCGGTCGCCGCCAGACACAGATCCGCCGACACCGCCGCCGCCGAACCGCCCGACGACCCGCCCGGTGTCAGCCCGCGGTTGTCGCCTTCCCTGCGCCAGGGGTTCACCGCCGGACCGTAACAGGAGGTCTCGTTCGACGAGCCCATGGCAAACTCGTCCATGTTCAGCTTGCCCAGACAGACCGCGCCCTGATCCCACAGCTTCGTCGTAACCGTGCTTTCATACTGCGGCAGGAACCCGGACAGAATGTTCGAAGCCGCCTGGCTCGGCACGCCTTCGACACAGAACAGATCCTTGATGCCAAGCGGAATGCCGCACATGTCCGGCGCATCTCCCGCCGCGATCCGCGCATCCGCCGCCGCCGCCTGGTCGCGCGCCTTGTCCGCCGTCACCACCGAATAGGCGTTCAGCGCCCTGGAGCCTTCCGCGGCCGTCAGACACGCCTCGGTCAGATCGGCCGCCGTTACCTCACCCGCGCGCAGCGCATCCCGCGCCGCCGCAACCGTCAGTTTCGTCAGATCCGACATCATTCCACCACCTTCGGCACGGTGAAGAACCCGGCCCGCGCATCGGGCGCATTGGCCAGAACCCGGTCGCGCCGGTCGCCGTCCGTCACCACATCTTCCCGCAGCCGCAGTTTCATCGGCGTCACCGAGGTCATCGGCTCGACCCCCTCGATATCCACCTCATTGAGCTGCTCCATGAACCCGAGAATTCCCGACAGTTCCCCTGCCAGATGGTCGAGGTCGGCTTCCGCCACCTCAATCCGCGCCAAATGCGCGACCCTGCGCGCCGTATCCCTGTCGATCGCCATTCGTAATCTGCCCCGGATTCTGATCCGGCACCGATTACCGCGCGCGGTGGAGTGGTGCAAGGTTTAACGGGGTCGCGGCCGGTCCTCCGCGCCCGCGAGACGGCACGCGTTGCGCAAGTGCCGCGACGCGGCAAGGGTCTGGACATCGCGGCACGCAGACAACACTTTGGCCCGGCCTCTTTTCGCCGCAACGGGCTGTACCCGCCAACCGACACTCAGGAGATGCCGCACATGCAGGATCACGGAACCGACACCGGTCTTGACGAAATTTACGGCGCAGCGGACACGTCCGCGCCTCTGCCGAAATCGAAGTTCCCCGCCGAAGAACGCAGCCCCCGCCACGTCTATGCCGCCGTCCATGACGAGTTGATGCTCGACGGCAACGCCCGCCAGAACCTCGCCACCTTCTGCCAGACCTGGGAGGAGGAGGAAGTCCACAGACTGATGGACGATTGCATCGACAAGAACATGGTCGACAAGGACGAATACCCCCAGACCGCCGAAATCGAGGCCCGCTGCGTCCGCATGATGGCCGACCTCTGGAACGCGCCGGACACCAACGACGGCGTCGGCTGCTCCACCACCGGCTCGTCCGAGGCCGCCATGCTCGCCGGTCTGGCGATGAAACGCCGCTGGGAAGCGAGGCAAAAAGCGGCCGGAAAACCGGTCGACAAACCCAACCTCATCACCGGCCCGGTGCAGATCTGCTGGCACAAATTCACCCGCTACTGGGACATCGAACACCGCGAGGTGCCGATGGAAAACGGCCGGCTGCTGCTGACCCCGGAGGAAGTGCTCGCCCGCTGCGACGAAAACACCATCGGCGTAGTCCCCACCCTCGGCGTCACCTTCACCGGCCAGTACGAACCGGTGGCGGAAATTGCCGCCGCCCTCGACGACCTTCAGGCCCGAACCGGCCTCGACATTCCGATCCATGTCGACGGCGCCTCCGGCGGTTTCCTCGCCCCGTTCTGCGCCCCCGATCTGGTCTGGGACTTCCGCCTGCCCCGGGTCAAATCGATCAACGCCTCGGGCCACAAATTCGGCCTCGCGCCCCTTGGCGTCGGCTGGGTGATCTGGCGCGAACCGCAGGACCTGCCCGATGCAATGGTGTTCTGGGTCAATTACCTCGGCGGCAACATGCGCGACATCGGCCTCAATTTCTCCCGCCCGGGCGGCCAGATTGTCTGTCAGTACTACAACTTTCTCCGGCTGGGCCGCGACGGTTATGGCAAGATCCACGGCGCCTGCTACGACACCGCCCGCGACCTTGCCAAAGGCATCGCCGACCTTGGGCCCTTCGAGGTGATCTACGACGGCGACCGCGCCACCGGTATCCCGGCGATCTGCTGGAAGCTGAAGGACGGCGCCGATCCGGGTTTCACCCTCTTCGATCTCGCCGACCGCCTGCGGGTTTCCGGCTGGCAGGTGCCGGCCTATACCCTGCCCGCCAACTGTCAGGACAAGGCGATCCAGCGCATTCTCGTGCGCAACGGCGTCAGCCGCGATCTCGGCTCGCTGCTGCTCGCCGACATCACCCGCGCCCTCGCCCATCTCGAAAAACACCCGGCCAAACACGGCCTCGGTGAGGATGACGCTTCCGGCTTCCATCACTGACCGCGGGACCGACCGAAGATGCAGGAAACCGGCCCCGGCCCGTTCATCACCCGCCGCCACGACCCGACCGGCCGCATTCCCGGGGTCTGGCGCGCCCGCGATCACCGCAAGGGCGTGCTCCCGCGCGAGATGCGCCCGCGCCGCGGCCCGGTTGCCCGGTTGCGCGCGTCGCTCTGGATGCCGCAGCACGTCAACTGGTGGATCGGGGCGCTCTTCGCCATCGGCTCGGCCCTGTTCATGCTGGGCTGCATCCTCTCTCTCGCGCCCCCGCCCGACCTGACCGGTCCGCAGATCAACGCGGTCTATTTCGCCGGCTCGATCTTCTTCACCGCCGCCGCCGGTCTGCAGCTGTTCCAGGCCGCCAATGCCGGCAAGCCGCGACCGGACCGGCTGTTCGGCTGGGAGCCGTCGAACATCGGCTGGCTCAGCAGCGCGCTGCAGTTTCCCGGCACCCTTCTGTTCAACGTCAATACCTGGAACGGAATCGCCGGTGGCGGCACATGGCTCCACCAGGATTTCGCCATCTGGGGGCCCGACGTAATCGGCTCGATCCTGTTTCTCGCCTCCGGCCAGCTTGCCTTCATGGAGGTCTGCCACCGCTGGTTCGCTTTCAAACCTGCCAATCTCGACTGGTGGATCGGAGCGATCAATCTCACCGGCTGCATCGCCTTCATGATCTCCGCGATCTGTGCCTTCGTGCTGCCCACCGGCGATCCGCTGGCGGCAACCGTCGCAATTCTGCTCACCCTCGCCGGCGCCGCCTGCTTTTTCGCCGGCGCCCTGCTGCTGCTGGTCGAAGCCGCCGACACCGCGCCCCGACCCGGGCTCAGCGCCCCTGCCGGCGGTGCAGCCTGATCCGGCGCCCGGAGATGCCGCGCCAGCCGAACTCCAGCGCCAGAGACACGGCAATCATCCCGGCCAGAATCCACAGGTGATTGCGTGTCGCCGGATTCTCGTCCACCTCGATGCAGAGCATCACCAGCGCCCCGGCGGTACAGAACGCCGCCAGCGCCGAAATCCACACGCTGCCGCCGGTCTGCCCGGCCAGCCGCACCGCCGCCACGTTGACGCAGAAGAACAGGATCAGAAACCCGGCGCTGCCCATGGTGGCAATCGCCTCCAGCGGCACGAAATTCGCCACCACCAGCGCCACGACGGCACAGATCACCGTGCCTTCCGCATGCTGCCCGTGGATCGACCGCTCCAGTTCCGGCGGCAGTTCGCCGGTCTTGGCGACGATGTAGGTCAGCCTGCCGGTGCTGAAGAACGTCGCGTTGATCGCCGAACCGGTCGCCAGCAGCGCCGCCAGCACGATCGCCCAGTAGCCGAACCCGCCGAGCATCACCCGCCCCGCCGCCGACAGCGCCGTATCCTGGCTCTTGGCAATCGCGGCCAGGTCCATGTGACCGAGAACCACGGTGACGATCAGCGCATAGAGCACGATCACCATCAGCACCCCGCCAATATAGGCGACCGGCAGCGACCGCTTCGGATTGGCCACGTCCTTCGACGCATTGGCGATCAGCTCGAACCCCTCATAGTTGAGAAAGATCAGCATCGCCCCCGCAACCAGGCCCATCGGCGACACCGCCCCGACCGGATCGACCCGCGACCAGTCCACCGGCGTCGCCAGCCCCGCCACCACGAAGCCGACGAGAATCAGCATCTTGACAACGTTGAACAGATTCTCCGACCGGATCACCAGCTTCGCCGCCATCACGTTCAGACCGAGCAGCCCGACAACCACCCCGCTCGACAGCACATGCTGCCAGAAGGCCTGCTGCGCGGTGGGAAACAGATCCGCTCCATAGGATCCGAAGGCATAGGCATAAACCGCCACGAGCACCACATAGCTGAGCAGCAGCAGGATGTTGCAGGCACCCGTAAGCGGCCCGCCACCGAACGCCCGGTTGAGAAAGTCCACCGTGCCCCCCTCGCCGGGAAAGGCCAGCGTCAGCTTCAGGTACGAATAGGCGGTCAGCAGCGCGACGACGCCCGCGATCACGAACGAGACCGGCGCCGCCCCTTTTGTCACCGCCACGGTCAAGCCGGTCACGGCGAAAATACCGCCCCCCACCATGCCGCCAATACCGATCGAAAGCGTCGACAGCGTTCCCAGTTTCTCCGGCGCACCGTTTTCCGTCACCCGAATTCTCCCTTGTGTCCCGCACTGCACCCCGGACGCTACAGCGGGACGATCCGCCTGGCGAGATGGAACCGATGCCATCACCGGTCATCCGGCCCGGAAAGGCGGAAGGGCCGCCGCCCCGTTGACGGCACCGGTGATTTCCGCAAGTGTCCCGCAATCAGGATCAGCAGCAGGAGCAGTGGAGATGAAACGCGCAGTATACCCCGTTCTGGCGACCGGCATCCTCCTGGGTCTCACCGGTTGTGGCACCGACATGAAGGCCACCACGGCCGACCTCCAGACCGTCAAGGTGGCCCAGACCGACATGCCCGCCTACTGTATCGGTGAAGCAGCCGAGGCCTTCAGCCAGAAAGCCAACGACATCACCACCCTGCCCGCCGAGCCGGACGGCAACGGCTACACGGTGCGCGGGCAGTATCCGGCCATCGCCACGGCGGAAAACGCCACCTTCTTCACCTGCCGCTTCTCCGCGACCGGCGTGCCGGGCCGGATCCGCAAGATCTGAGCCTCCGGCCGGGACCCGGCACCCGGAACGCCGACCGGCACTGCCCGGACTTGCCGGGCGGCGGGTTTCCTCCTACGCTCCGGTCACCTGCCGACCGCGTGACCGGAGATGTCCCATGAAATCCCTGCTCTTTCCCCCGATCTTCTGCCTGCTGGCGGTCCCGGCACTCGCCGACCATACCGGCGGCGGCGCACCGGATCACGGTTTCGCGGATCTGCCGTTTGCCATTGCCTGCACCGATGCCGGCGTGCGCAGCTATGCCTATCTGGCCCGGGTCGAGGCCGACGGCACCGCGGTCTACATGACCCCGACCAGCATCGCCCTCACCGTCGCCCATGACGGCCCGGTCGAAGCCTCCGGCGACAGCCACATTCTCGGCGACTGCGCCGGCCATACCCTTGCCGAACTCAGGGACGCCGGCCAGGCGCTGCCCGGCGGCGACTGACCGTCCGTCTGACACCGGCGGTCCCGCCGCAGAACCCGGAACCCGCCGCGGATTCGCGCCGGTTCGCCGCGCTGCCCGACAGTCCCGCCGGACACAAAAACGGCGGCGGGCCGAAACCCGCCGCCGCAACAACCGTGCCGCCAGGGCCTACTGGGCCAGGCAGTCCGCCGCGTTGTCGGCGGTGCAGACGTCGAGCCCGGTATAGATCGGGTCCTCCACCGCGGTACCGTTGACCAGGTCCTTGAGAATGAACATCGCCTTGTAGCCCATCTCAAACGGCCGCTGGCCGACCTGACCGTTCGACAGGCCGTCCGAAAGCTGCTCCATCTGCATCGGCAGGGTATCGGCGACGATCACCGACAGGTCCCCGGAAGCCAGTTCCGCCGCATAGGGCTCAACCGCCTGACGGTAGGCGTTGTCATTCCACTGGGTGAACGCGCCGGTGGAGATGAATGCGGTGAGGTCCGGATTGGCCGCCAGAATGTCGGTCAGGCCCTGTACCGCCTTTGCGCCGTCGTCATCGGTGATCAGCGGGCAACCGGCAATCTCGGTCCAGCCGCCTTCACCGGCCAGCGGATTGCCCGGAGGCGTACCGCCGGAGCTGCCGCCCAGCGTCTCACGGATCCCCAGCAGCCGTTCGTTGTGGTTGGCCGCCGCCGCGCCGCCGGTCTGCAGACAGACGGTACCGCCATCAGGATGCAGTCCCTGGGCGATCTTGGCGAGATTCACGCCGATGTCGTAGTTCTTGGTGCCGACATAGGTCGCGCGAAGCCCCTTGTCGGCCTCGAGCAGATCCGAATCCCAGGTCATTACCGGAATGCCCGCATCCGACGCAGCCTTCAGCGCCTTGGCCATCGCCGGGGCGTTGGACGGCGCCACCGCGATTCCGTTGACCCCCTGGCTGATGAGGTCCTGAACGATCTGGATCTGCTCCAGTTCGGTATGCTCGCCCGGGCCGATATAGACGCACTCGATCGAGGCATCCTCTTCCTGGGCCTTGTAACACCCGTCGCGGGCGAGGTCGAAGAACGGGTTGTTCATCGCCTTTGGCACAAGCGCCAGCTTCAGCTTGTCCTGGGCATGGACCGCCCCCGGCAACATCAGTGCCGTCAGAACGGTGGCCGCAATCATCTTCTTCACTTGGTGTCTCCCTATCTTTTCTTGGTTGTCGTCTGCGGGGCGGCTTCAGTTGCCCCCACGGTTGCGGATCTGTTCCAGAAGCACCGCGAGGATCAGGAACAGACCAACAAAGAACTGCTGCCACAGGGCATCAATACCCGCGAGCAGCAGGGAATTCCGAATAAGCTCCATCAGCGCGGCGCCGATCGGCGCGCCAACCGCATAGGCGACACCGCCCATCAGGTTCGCCCCGCCGATCACCGTCGCCGCAATCACGTTCAGCTCATAGGTCTGACCGAGCGCATTGGTCACCGACCCGAACCAGCCCACCAGCAGAAACGCCGCAAGGCCGGCACAGAGCGAACAGATCACATAGACCGAAATCAGCACCCGCTCGACCGGTATCCCGGACAGCTTCGCCGCCTGGACGTTGCCGCCGACCGCAAAAACCCAGCGCCCCCAGGTCGAATACCTGTAGGCCCACCAGAACACCAGGGTCAGGATGCCCAGAACCCAGACCGGGTTGGGAATGCCGAGCACGCTCTCGCCGCCCAGCCACTCGAAAAGCTCCTGGTCCGGACCGAAATCGTAGATCATCTTGTTGTTCGAGACGACCATGCCGACCGACCGCGCCATCGCCAGCATGCCGAGCGTCACCACGAACGGCGCCATCCGCAGATAGGCAATCAGCACCCCGTTTATCAGTCCGACGAGCGCCGCCGTGCCCATGCAGGCAAGAAAACCCAGCTCGATCGGCATTCCGGCCTGCATCACCAGCCCGGTGATGATCCCGGTCAGCCCCATCAGCGACCCGACCGAAAGATCGATGCCCGCGGTACAGATCACCGCCGACATCCCCAGCGACATGATGCCAAAAAACGCGAAGTTGCGCGTCACGTTGAACATGTTGCGCTCGGTAAAAAACACCGGCGACACGTAAGACATGACCAGACCGATGACGATGATCGCGATCAGAACCCAGAAGGGCTGGGTCCGGATCGCCGCCTGAAAGCCGGTCATCTCCCGGCGGTCGGTTACGTCCGCCCCGATATCCGCGTGTGAAACCTGTGGTTTGTCGCTCATGCCCGCTCTATCGCTCCCGTAATCAGTCCGGTGACCTCTTCCGGGCTGGTCTCCGCGATCGGCCGGTCGGCAACCATCGTGCCCCGGCGCAGAACGATCACCCGGTCGCAGACATCGAACACGTCCGGCATCCGGTGCGACACCAGCACCACCGCATGTCCCGTCGCCTTCAGCCTGTGGATCAGCGCCAGAACCTCCGCCACCTGGCGGACCGAGATCGCCGCCGTCGGCTCGTCCATCAGTACCAGTTTCGGATCCGACAGCCGCGTGCGCGCAATCGCCACCGCCTGCCGCTGGCCGCCCGACATCTGCCGGACCAGATCGCGCGGCCGGGTTTCCGACTTCAGCTCCCGAAACAGCTCCGCCGACTTCTCATACATCGCCCTGTGGTCGAGATACCGGATCGGTCCGATCTTCTTCTTCAGTTCGCGCCCGAGAAACACGTTCGCCGCCGCGGTCAGGTTGTCGCAGAGCGCCAGATCCTGATAGACGATCTCGATGCCGCTGCGCCGGGCATCGATCGGCTTGGAAAACTGCTTCTCCTTGCCGTCGATACGGATGGTGCCGCTGGTCGGGTGGAAATTTCCGGCGATGATCCGCATCAGCGTCGACTTGCCCGCGCCGTTGTCGCCCATCAGCCCGACTGCCTCGCCGGGCCGGATCGACAGGCTGATCCCGCTCAGGGCATGGATCGCACCAAAGCTCTTGGTGATGTTGTCCAGTTGCAGCAGGCTCATGGTCCCCCCGGGCCGTTTCTTGGTCTCCGCCGGATATTTCCGGTCGCGTGACCGGAGTAAACGTCAGCTTTCCAACAAAAACAACAGATGTTTCGGCAGGCCGGTCCATTTGGCGCCGGGCGGTTAACACATGCCACCCTGCACGCGAGCGGAACTGGCGCAAAAGTACTTTTGTGTTAACCAACAGGCATTTGTGCCAGGCGGTAACTTCCTTTTCACTTTCGGGAACACCGCCGAAGCCGTAGTTTCGCGCAAACCTCCCGTTCCCAGGACCCCTGCGCCCATGAGCCAAAGCTACCGCGACCTGCTCCATGACAACGAAAGCGCCCAGGCCGGGGTATTCCGTCTGTTCAACAACACCTGGAACATCGGCAGCCTCGTCAACGGCTCCGACTTCACCCTGCGCATCAGTTTCGACAACGATGCCTTCTACACGGATGCTGGCTCCGGCCTGCTGCGCAATATCGAATTCGCCTGGAACTTCCCGGTGACCGCCGAAAACCATGTCCTCGCCTACCCGGAGGTAATCGTCGGCGCCAGCCCGTGGAGCGACGGCGGCTCCACCGAACTCACCGGACGCATCACCGCGCTGGAAAATCTCGACGTCAGTTTCGACCTCGCGACCGGAACCGGCAACGGGACCGCCTCGCCCGGCTCGAACCTCACCTTTGACATCTGGCTCACCGATGCCGCCAGCGGCGGCTCCCGGACCATCACCACCGAACTGATGGTCTGGCTTTCGAGCGACGGGTTCACCCCGGCAGGATCGGTCGTCTCCCGCTACGAGGACGGCGCCTTCTCCGGCGACGTCTGGCGCCAGGACGGCTTCAGCGCCGCCGAGGGCGTCGAATGGCGCTACATCGCCCTCACCCTCGACACCCCGACCCTCGACGGCACCCTCGATCTCGACCGCCTGCTGCGCCACCTGGTCGACACCGGCCTGGTCGACCGCGACGACTTCGTGCTGGGATACGAACTCGGCGCCGAAGTCGCCGCCGGAAACGGCGGCTTCACCCTCAACAGCCTCAGCCACGACGCCGGTTTCCACGCCATTACCGAACGCGCCGACCGGATCACCGGCACCGGCCAGGACGACCTGATCGACGGCCGCAGCGGCAGCGACGTGATCCGCGGCCGCGCCGGGGACGACATCCTCTACGGCCGCAACGGCTATGACCGGCTGTTCGGCGGCTCCGGCAATGACCGCCTCTACGGCGAATCCGGCAACGACGAATTGCGCGGCGCCACCGGCCGCGACATCCTCGGCGGCGGCAGGGGCGCCGACGACTTCGTCTTCGCCTCCGCCGCCGAAATCGGCGGCACCCCCACCAACAGGTCCCGCGACCGGATCACCGATTTTTCACAAGGCGACGGCGACCGCATCGACCTCGGCCGCATCGACGCCGACGCCACCCGCTCCGGCAACCAGGACTTCACCTGGCTCGGCACCGCCGGCTTCACCGGCGCCGGCGCGGAACTGCGCACCGAATTCTGGGGCGACCGGACCATGGTCCTGGGCGACACCGACGGAGACTGGACCGCCGATTTCACCCTCGAACTCAAGGGCACCGTCACCCTCGGCGTGGACGACTTCCTGCTCTGAGCCGCGGCCGCCTGATCAGGCCCCGAAAACCTCCAGCCGCGTCCGGTTGGCCTCGATAAACGCCCAGTCATACACAACCCCCAGCCCCGGCCCGTCCGGCACCGGCACACACCCGTCCGCGCCGATACAGTCAAGCGCATCCGAATAGCCACAGGCATAGACCGGCGGCAGCGCATTGGGGCAGTCCGGCCCGACCAGCGCCACCTCATACCAGTTGGAATTGCGCGTCGCCGCCATCAGATGCCGGTGCGCCGGCCCGCAGGCATGCACCTCCACATCGACCCCAAACGCCTCCGCGAGCGCGTGGATCTTCAGCGCCCCGGTCAGCCCCATGTCGTATTCCGGATCAGAGCGCAGGAAATCCGTGCCGCCCGCCACCAGAAAATCCGCCTTCGGCTCGACACCGCGCACATGCTCGGTCTGCAAAATCGGCGTGCGGATCATCTCCCGCAGTTTTTTATGCGCAAACGCCGACACGCCCCCGTCCCGGAACGGATCCTCGTACCAGAAATAATCCGCCTCGTCGCAGGCCCGTCCGACATAGAGCGCATCGGCAAAGGTCCGAAGCTCGCAGGCCGGATCGAGCATCAGCGTCATCCCGTCGCCCACCGCACGACGGATATGCAGAACATTCTCCGCCTCCTCGCGAATATCCCCCTCGTGCCAGCCGTGGACCTTGAACCCGCGATAGCCCATCTCCCGGCAGGCAATGGCGAACTCGCCAAACGCTTCCTTGGAATCCAACCCGCCGTTTCGGTCGCCGTGATAGGTGCTGGCATAGGCCGGCAGCCGCTTGCGGTACCCGCCGAGCAGCGTGCCGACCGAACAGTTCAGCGCTTTTCCCTGCCAATCCCACAGCGCAATATCCAGCGGCCCATGCCCCAGATGGTCAAACTGCCGCGCCTCGCGCTTCAGGTCGTCGTAAATCCCCTGCCGCTCCTCCGCCTCACGCCCAACCAGCATCGGCGCCAGCATCAGCATTTGCCCGAAGGCCGAGGGTGAGGCGACCCAATGGGTCACATACTCACCCCGGCAGCCATCCGCCGTCTCGATCCGCACCGCATATTTCGTCACCCGCGTCACTTCCCCGCGCGCGAAACTCACCCCGCCAATGCTGCTGCCATCCGCCGACCGCCCCAGATTGGGCGCATCGAACCCGAATTCATGAATCTCGACCCTGGAAATCTTCGTCACGGCGCACCTCCCCCGGCTGTTTTGCCGGGAGCCTGAGCGGTTTCCGCGCCCAGCGCAAGCCCGCCGGATCAGCCCGTCCCGCGTCGCGCCACCAGCCCCAGCCCGCCAAGACCGCTCAGAAGCAGGACAAGGGGAAAGGGCAGCGGGATCGCCATATGCTTGGCCACAGACCAGTCCACCAGGGATTCAAAGCCGGCCATTTGCGTGCCGCTGAAGTTCCGATGGTCAAAGTTTCCCTTGGAAATACCACCGTAAACCGACACGCTGTGAACGCCTGCTGCGAGACCGAAAAACTTGACGCTCCAACCCGGTTCCTCATTGGACCGGAAAAAATATTGACCCCGGTTCCCGGTTCGCAATTCAACGGATGTGCCCCCAAGATCATACCGATTGAACATGGAACCTGCCCTGATGCCGGTGCGTATCCTCAACCGGATCATGGCGGGTTCACTGAGCATGAAGCTGTACCCGAATTCGGTGCCACGCATTCGTTGACCGGAAAAGTAGGCGCTTTCCACATCTACGCCGTCAAACCAGCTGCTCATTTCGAACCGGCCCTCAGCCGGGCTTTTCCAGGTCGCGTTCGCCGTCGTGTGTACGGAAAGGCTTGCCGGGCCATCGGACGCCATGGCAACCGCACTCGCGGACAATGGCCTCAGTGTACTCTCCTGCTCATCGGAACGGAATTGCGCAACCGTACGGTGTGTTCCGAGCCCGACACGCGTTTCCAGAAATATCCTCGACTCAACAGGCGTCACCGTCAGCGCCCATGCCGCGCTCACATGGCTCAGCCCCGCAAGCAGAGCTGCCATCCAGACCATTCTCAATGTCATGATGTCCTCCTGCCGCCCCTGGCGCACATATCCGGGTCATCAATCATAACACGAAAAGCTCTTGTCGAAAAACACGCATCGGGACCGGCATGGACCATGCCGCTCAAACCTGTCAGATTTCACCCCAGCCCAAGGGAGGCGACACATGCTCAAGGTCATGGAACTCGAAACCGCAAAAATCCGAGTGCCGGTTAAACGCGTGAAGACCCTTGACCCGGCGAAGGTCGAAACCCTGGCCGAAGACATCCTTGAAAACGGCCAGACCACCCCGATCGAGGTCCGCACCGATCCCAAAGGTTACATCCTGATCGAAGGTCTCCACCGCCTTGAGGCCATGAAGGCCCTCGGCGAGGACACCATCAAAAGCTACATCGTCCAGGCCCGGAAATTCTGACGACCCGGATCACCCCCGCCGGCGCCGACGCGCCACCAGCCCCAACCCGCCAATCCCGGTCAGCAGCAGCGCGGCGGGCAGCGGAACAGGCACCGGGGCCGGGCTGGTGATTTTCCAGTCGACGGTCATGTCATACCCCCGTTCAATGTCCGCCAGCCTCTGCCCCCATGTGGATGTCACGGACATGATATAGAAACCCGCCTCAAAGCGCGTTGTCTGCCCATAGGCATAAGCCCCGCCACCGATCGGTACCGGTGTCGGTTCCTCGGTCAGCCTGGGTCGATTGCGGTTGGAAACGCGGGTGAGGAAATTGTTGCGGGCGAACATCGAACCCGCGTTCGGCTGGCCGGTGCCCAGCATGTTGATGGTAAAGTCAAAATCCTCATCAACGTGGAACATGTGCTGAAACCGGTAGATGGATCCCGCAAAGCCTTCGCCGTCATATTTGATTCGCTTCTCCAGGGTCATACGCCCCGTGGCCGCATCTTCCCGCTAGGCTGACATCACCCCAGTTACGGAAACGGAATTGTCGCCGGACTGATGCCCGCCCATAAGAGAGATGGAACGGTCGCTGATGTCGCTGCCCCTCCGGATGTGGCTTTCCCTGTCAAAATAGTTTGATGTACTGCCCTGTACCGCGCTCGCCCGCGCCTCCATGGCCAGGTACGTATAGTTCGCCGTCACCGTGAGCGCCTGCGCGGCCCCGGCCTGAAGCACCCCCACCAAAATCGCCGAAAATCCCAGTCTGCTGAAATTCATCACCCCCCCCAACAGTTCAAATGCATCACGAAAAGGATCGACCTCCCGTTAACCCTAAGCAACAAACAAGCCCCGGGGAACCCGTTCCGACCGATCTCTGAACGCCGGCTCCGCGATCTCCCAGGCCAACCGCCCTGGCAGCAAACCAGTCAGCCGCCGTGACTCCCTCCCGCCACCAGCCCCGGCGCGCACCCCACCGTGATCCGGAGACCGGGTTCAATCCGGCGTTCACCCCAGGACACCTGTCACCAAACGCAGGGGACGGGACCGGACCAAACGCCCTGTGACACCAGGCCCGACTGCCGCCAGTCATGTAGCGAAAGCTTTGGAAACGTCGCCGTTAACCTTTCGGTGCCGATCCGAAAACGTTGTTACCGGTAGGGTACGGGATGGGTACCGGAAGGGTACGCCGTCGCCACATGGTTAACGGCGCGATCTGCCGTCCCTCACCAGCACGAAAATCATCCAGCCGAGCATGATCCCGTTGAGCAGATGCCAGGCGAAATGCGTCCCGAGTGGCCAGGCCGGACACACCGCCTGATCGACGCTGCGAAACACCAGCGAGACAGCCAGAATGCCCGCCCCGATCAGCATCCCCCACCCGGTTTGCGGATTTTTCTTCAATAAAATCAAACCGTAAACCGCAATCAGGATCGGCACCGGCACATACCCCATTGACCCGTTGAGCGACCCGACCAGCGGCGTCAGAATTCCCGCAACCGCGATCGAATACGGCACGAACAGAACCACCGCCAACACACCCGCCCACCACGGCAGGCGGAAATACCGCACCGTCGCAAGGTACAGATAAGTCAGGATAAAAACCAGAATCGGCGCCGTATCCGCCACCCCCGCCCACCGCGTGGCAAACGTATGAAACAGAAAACTTCCCACGCCGATGACAAACAGTATCGCCGCCAGAACCCGTCCGCCCCGGTCCCCCGCCGCCATCCGCCACGCCCAGAGCGCCGCCAGAACGAACGCCGCATTGGTCACCGCATTCAGCGGCTCCGACCAAAAGGTGAAATCCACCCGCTCACAATAGCTGTTGACCTGCGCCGACCAGTCCATGGAAACTCCCGTGCAACCCTGCATCCGGCGCCGATGCTACACCACGGAGAACCCACATGAAAATCAAATGGTTAGGCCACTCGGGCTTTCGTATTGAAATTGCGGGACAAATTCTTCTCGTCGACCCCTGGATGACCGGCAACCCGATGTTCGATCCTGCCCTGCGCGCAGAAGCGATCGCCGGCGCCACCCACGTCCTGCTCAGCCACGCCCATGGCGATCATTCCGGCGACACCCTGAGCATCGTCAAGGAACTCGGCATCCCGGTCGTCGGCATCTACGACCTGCTGGCCTGGTGGCAGCAAACCGAAGGCATCGAGACCATCGGCTTCAACAAGGGCGGCACCGTCAAACTCGACGACGTCTCCATCACCATGGTCAATGCCACCCATTCCTCGTCCATCGCCTCCGATTCCGGGCCGATCTACGGCGGAACCGAATGCGGTTTCATGATTTCCGGAGAGGGAAAAACCATTTATTTCTCGGGAGATACCGATGTCATGGCCGACATGGAAATCTTCGAGGCCCTGCATCACCCGGACATCGGCATCCTCTGCACCGGGGGACATTTCACCATGGACATGGCCCGTGCCGCCTGGGCCGCGAAACGGTATTTCAACTTCAAAACCGTGATCCCCTGCCACTACCGCACCTTCCCGCTGCTGGAACAGTCGGCGGAAAAACTCACCGCCGGACTGCCCGGCGTGAACGTCATCGAACCCGAGGTCATGCAGGCCATCGACCTCTGACCTGCCGCAAGGAGACCCCCATGAAAGCCCTGCTCCCCGATGTGGACCCCGACGGCCTGCGCGAGTTCTCCGTCGTGTTCACCGACCGCTCCCTGAACCACATGAGCCAAAAGTTTCAGGGGGTCATGCGCGACATCTCCGCCGGCCTGAAGCAGGTCTACGGCGCCGATCACGTGGTGCTGGTCCCCGGCGGCGGCACCTTCGCCATGGAAGCCGTCGCCCGGCAGTTCGCGGTGGATGCCGACGTGCTGGTGATCCGCAACGGCTGGTTTTCCTTCCGCTGGACGCAGATCCTCGATGCCGGCGGCTTCGCCAGATCCCAGACCGTGCTGAAAGCCCGTCAGACCGGTAACAGCCCGACCTCCCCCTTCGCCCCGCCCCCCGTCGCCGAAGTCACCGAAGCCATCCGCAAGAACCGGCCCAACGTGGTCTTTGCCCCGCATGTCGAAACCTCCTCCGGCATCATTCTGCCCGACGTTTACCTCAAGGCGGTGGCCGATGCGGTGCATGAGGCGGGCGGTCTTTTCGTTGTCGACTGCATCGCCTCCGGCTGCGTTTGGCTCGACATGAAGGCCATCGGCATCGACGTGCTGATCTCCGCCCCGCAGAAGGGCTGGTCCGCCTCCCCCTGCGCCGGAATGGTGATGCTCTCCGACAGTGCCCATGAGGTGATGAAGTCCCGCGAGTCGAACAGTTTCGCCGCCAACCTCAAGGCCTGGTCCGGCATCATGGACGCCTATGAGAACGGCGGTCACGCCTATTACGCCACCATGCCCACCGACGCCCTCGTCGGCCTGCGCGACACCATCGCCGAAACACTTGAATGGGGTCCGGATGCAGCCAAGGCCGCCCAATGGGAGCTCGGCAGCAGGGTCCGCGCCCTGCTCGCCGCGCGTGGCATCGCGTCCGTCGCCGCCGAAGGCTTCGGCGCACCCGGTGTCGTCGTCAGCTACACTGGCGATCCCAACGTCAAAAACGGCAGTGCCTTCGCCAAACATGGCACCCAGATCGCCGCCGGCGTGCCGCTGCAATGCGACGAACCCGAAGGATTTTCAACGTTCCGCCTCGGCCTCTTTGGTCTCGATAAACTGCAGAACGTCGATTCCACCGTCGCCGCGCTCACCGAAGCCCTCGATGCCGCAAACCTCTGAGACCGGATGAAGCAGCCGGCGCGCGGGGAACTGCCCCGCGCCCCCCCGCACCGGTCGACGGCTATTCCATCACCGCGGCACCGGCTGCCGGAGCGCCGGATTTGGCGACCCGCATGAACGCCAGAAGCGGAATCACCGCGAGGGTCACGAACATCATCAGCTTGAAGTCGTCGATATAGGCGATGAAGATGGCCTGGGCATTAAGCTGACCGTTCATCACGGCCAGCGTCGTCGCCGGGTCGGAGGCCAGACCCGCCAGCTGATCCATGTTCGGGTTGAACTCGTTCAGCCGAGCCGCCAGTTCCGCCTTGTTGATCACCCAGTTATGCGCCAACTCGA
>JAUIHM010000053.1 GCA_030432315.1 Alphaproteobacteria bacterium
GTCGGCTGACAAGGTGGAGCGCGTTCGCCTCGACCAGAAGGACCAGCAGTTCCTCTACGAGACCGACGGCATGCTGGTGTTCATGGACGCGGAAACCTATGAGCAGATCGAGATTCCGGCCGACATTCTCGGCGATCGCCGCCCGTTCCTTCAGGACGGCATGACGGTCCACATCGAGTATTACGAAACCGAGGCGCTCAGTGCCTCGCTGCCCGACAAGGTGACCTGCAAGATCTCGGAAACCGAACCGGTCGTGAAGGGTCAGACCGCCGCGAACAGCTTCAAGCCGGCGATCCTCGACAACGGCATCCGCATCCTCGTGCCGCCCTTCGTTGGCGAAGGTGAGGACGTGATCGTCTCCACCGAGAACATGGAATACGTCGAGCGGGCATAACCCGCCGCCCGAATACTTGCACTGCCGGGCCGCCGCAGCGACAGCGAGGCGGCCCAGGACGCCTGACCGGTCACTCCCCGCGCTCGACCCGCCGTTCGCGCAGCACGATATAGATGCTGCTGACAATGATGATGGCGGCACCGACATAGGTCAGGGCATCAGGGATTTCGCCCCAGAAATACCACCCGAGCAGCGTCGCCCAGAGCAGCGACGAATAGTCGAGCGGCGCAAGGACCACCGCCGGCGCGCGGCGGAAGGCCTGGGTCATCATCGTCATGCCCGCCGTTCCAAACAGGGCGATGCCGAAGAAGAGCCACAGGTCCTCAAGGCGGACCGGAACCCAGACAAACGGCATGACCAGCGCGCCGAGCGCCACCCCTGCCCCGGTCAGCCACAGCAGCAGCGTCCAGACGCTTTCCCTTTGGTCGACCCAGCGGGCGGAAATCATCAGCACCGCGTAGGCCAGAGCCGTTCCGAGCGAAAACAGGGAGGCAGGCTGGAATGCAGCGCCGCCCGGACGCACCACAACGAGCATTCCCACAAAACCGGTGACCACCGCCAGCCAGCGGCGCCAGCCGACCTTCTCCCCCAGAAACAGGGCCGAGAGTGCAGTGATGAATATCGGGGCGATAAAGACGAGGGCCGTCGCTTCCGCGAGGCGCAGGTATTTCAGGCTGGTGAAAAACAGCACTGCCGCCGAAATCCAGAGGACGCCGCGTACCAGGTGCGCCAATGGCCGGTAGGAGCGCAGTGCGCCCGGCCCGCCCATCCGAAGGGCCAGCATCAGCGCAAACGGGAGTGCGATCACGTTGCGGACGAAGAATATCTGTACCGGCGAATAGGACACGGTCAGGGTCTTTGCGAAGGCGTCGTTCACGCAGAGGCATGCAACCCCCGCGCACATCATCGCGATGCCGGTCAGGTTCTGCCGTCGCGAAAAATCGGTATCCATTGCGGGCGTTTGCATTCGGGGCAGTCCAGCCAAGGGTCCGGGCGGGACATCCGGCCGGGATACTCCTGATACACATCATGCCTAGAGCAGAAAAGGCCATTCCGCTTCGCGTGGAACCCCTTCGACCGGAGGTTACTTGCCGACGATGCCGCGGGCCGAGCCGGCGATCAGCCGGGCGGCATCCGTCAGCGGGCCGACCGGCGGCAGGACGGTACGGCAGCACAGGTAGCGCGGCCGCCAGTCCGGGTCGAACTTGGCCTTGAAGCGGCGCAGGCCTTCGAAATTGTAGAACCTGTCGCCATGCTGGTAGATCAGGGCGCCGAAGTGTGACCAGAGGTCGGAGCGGCGCTGATCGCCAACGCCGGAAAACGGCACCATGCCGAGGCTGAACTCGCCGACACCTTCATCCCTGAGCCGCAGGATCAGCGAGGTAAACAGGAATTCCATGGTATTGGGGGGCGCGTCCGGGGTCTGGCGCATCAGATCGACCGAGGCGGAGGTGCCGGAAGCGACTTCGAGCAGATTGATGAAGGCGACGACGGAGCCGTCGAAACGGGCGACGGCAATGCGGCACGGCCCGAGCCAGGCAGGATCGAACCGGCCGACGGAGAAGCGCTTCTCGCGCGCGGCATGGCCGGTGAGCCAGAGGTCGGAAATCTCTTTGAAGCGCTGCATGTCGGCATCGGAATGGGGCGGCGGGAGGATGTCGAAGCTCAGGCCGTCGCGCAGGGCGCGGTTGTAGGCGGTGCGCAGTTTCTTGCGCTCCGATCCGTCGAGGGTAAATCCGGGCAGCGGCACCACCGCCTCTTCGCCCATCTTGTGCAGGGTGAGCGCCAGCTCGGCGGCGGTTTCGGCGAAGGTGATCGGCGCCTCGTAGAACACCGGCCGGGCGCCGGCGGCGCGGGCGGCATCGTGAAACGCCCAGGCGAGGTCCCGGCGTCCGGGCGCGCTGCCGACCGGCGCGCCAAGAGCGATCCAGGACGCGCCCTTCACCGCGTAGGACAGGACCGCGTCATTGGAGGAATCAAACATCAGCATCTTGTCGCCGGTCAGGGCCAGCAGGTCGCCGCTGCCGCCGTGCCGGTCGATGATCGCCCGGGCTTCGCGCAGGGTTTCCGCGTCCGGTTCGAGCATGCGGATCCTGCCGGTGCGCAGCGCCGACGCGACGAGTGCGAGGCTGAGGACCACGGCGGCGGCAATGCCGGCGCGGCTGGCGGAGAGGGCGGAGGAACTGTCGCCGAACTGCCACCAGGTCATGGTGGCGTCCGCCGCGTTTTCGTGCACCAGAAAGTAGGTCAGGGTCAGGGCCGAAAGGGTGGCGAGGATCATGCCGACCCACTGCACCGACCACAGCCCCTGTGCGACCTGTGCGGTCCGGTTGAACTCGACCCGGTAGGGGATCAGGATGATGAGAAAGGCCACCAGAAGCACAACCCGGTCGAAGTCCCGTGTGCGGAGCGCCGCGGTCACAACCCCCAGCGTCAGCAGGCAGACCACGATCCAGTAGGCCTGACGCGAGCGCCGGAACAGGGCCACTGAAAGCACCACCAGGAACGCGCCGAGGATGCTCGACACCAGCGCGCCCCCTTCGACCATTGCCAGCGGCAGTATGGTTTCGAGATCCTCCACCGTTGCCGAAGGATGCGGCAGAAGCCCCGCGAACATCATGAACAGGCCGGAGGCGAGCACCAGGAATCCCGTCGCCGTCGGGATGATGGCGCGCCCGGCGTCCAGCACCGGCACGAGTGCCCGGAAGGCGGGGGACTGCCGCCTGGCCGCGGCCCAGACCTCGAATACCGAAAGGCTGGCGAGCGCCAGCATGAACGGAAGCAGGTAATAGATCAGCCGGAACAGCAGCAGCGCCGTCACCGCGTCATCCAGCGGCACGCTCGCCGGCAGCGCGGAAATGACGACGCTTTCGAACACGCCGACGCCGCCGGGCACATGACTGGCCACCCCGACCATGGTGGCGATCGCATAGACGACCAGCAGGTTGGCAAAAGGAACTGAACCGGCCGGAAGGAATACGTGCAGCACCAGCGCCGCCATGCAGATTTCGGCGAAGGTAAAGACCATCTGCCGTCCGAGATCGCCGACCGTGGGTGCCCTGAGCGCAAACAGGCCGAGACGGAAGGTTCCGCCCTGCAGCGACAGGCCGACCAGGGTGCCGGTCACCGTGACGATGCCGATGATCGACCACAGGCGCAGGGTCGCGGGTTCAAGATCGGTGATGCCGTGCAGGGCGCCCGGTTCCACCACCAGCGCCCCGAGGCCGATCAGGGTGGCACCGACCCCGTAGGCGATGGCGGCGAACGAGGAAATCGCCGCCACGTCATAGGCATCCAGACCGAGGGCAGAATAGATGCGGTAACGCACCGCGCCGCCGGAGACCGCGCTCAGACCGATGGTGTTGCCGAATGCATACCCGAGGAAGCCGCCGAGGGCGACGGTGCGCAAAGGCAGTTGTTTGCCGATGTATTTCAGTGCCGACCAGTCGTAACCGATCAGCGCCAGATATCCTGTTGCCGTCGCGGCAATCGCGGCGAGATACTTCGGCCACGGGGTCGCGCGCAGGCTTTCCAGAACATGGACCATGCTCAGCGGCGCCAGCAGCCGGTAGAGCGCGTAGGCGCCGGCAACGAACAGAACCAGGGTCAGAACAACTGCCGCGTGTTTCCGGGCCAGGGACCGCGGGGACAGTCCCGGCTGCATTTCCGGCAGTACCGCGGCTTCACTGATGCGGTTCACGCGGGTCCCTCCAACGGTCGATCCGGTCCGGTATGGACGCAAGCCCAAGGGAGTTCCGCAGGTCCGCCTGCGATGTCAAGCGTTCCACCGTCCCGCCAGCCGGTCGGCGGCACCCTGGCGGTGGCAGCAAAGGCCCGTATCATTCCCGTCCGTGTCCCCGTCGATACCTGCGCGGTTCCGCATCCTTTCGCGTGCCCAACCGGGAATTGCAATCCTGCATCGCCCCGCAGCACAGGGCAGCCGCTCCGCTCATATCGCCGCAGCATGGTTAACGCGGTGTTACCTTCCGGCAGCGGTCACGGGAGGGGACGGCGGGTTGCGCGGAGCGGCCGTGTCAGCCCATCCGTTCGGAGACGTAGCTGCCGGGGCTGGCGGGAAACACCACGGTCTTGTTGCCGTTCAGGAAGGCCCGGTGATGGATGTGGGCGTGCACCGCCCGTGACAGCACCTGCGCCTCGACGTCGCGGCCGAGGCTGACATAATCGCCGGCGCTTTGGGCATGGGTGATGCGGACCGTATCCTGTTCGATGATCGGTCCTTCATCGAGGTCGGCGGTGACGTAGTGGGCGGTGGCGCCGATCAGCTTCACGCCCCGTTCAAACGCCTGCTTATAGGGATTTGCCCCCTTGAAGGACGGGAGGAACGAATGGTGGATGTTGATGATCCGGCCTGACATCTGCCGGCAGAGCTGATCGGACAGCACCTGCATGTATCTGGCGAGGATGATCAGGTCGACGCCCCGGCTTTCGACCAGTGCCATCAATTCGGCCTCGGCCTCCGGCTTGTTTTCCCGCGTGACGCGGATCAGGTCAAACGGAAGGTCATGGTTCTCGGTCACGCGGCGGTAGGTTTCGTGGTTGGACACCACGCCGACGATGTCGATCGGCAGGGCACCGATCCGCCATCGGTAGAGAAGGTCATTGAGGCAGTGGCCGAAGTTGGACACCATCAGCAGAACCTTCATCCGGTCGGATGCCAGGTGAATGGCCCAGTCCATGCCGTAGGGTTCACTGACGGCGGGAAAAGCCGCGACCAGGTCATCCCGGGTTGCACCGGTTTCGGACTGGAAGGTGATCCGGGTGAAGAAATTGCCGGTAAGCGTGTCGTCGAACTGGGCGCTGTCGGTGATGTTGCAGCCCTGACCGGCAAGGAACCCTGAGATCGCGGCGACTATGCCACGACGGGAGACGCATTTCACGGTCAGGACATAGTGGGTCATCGGCTCTGTCACATCATCAAAACAGGGCAGCGGCCTTGGGCGATGCCGGTGGGATGGCGCGCCGGCAGGTCCGGTCGCGGTCGGAAGTGTTCCGGACCGCCGTATACAGTGGGGGACGGCCGGGTCAACCGGTCGTCCCCCTGTTATCAGGCCATCACCCGGCCCGGCAGCCGAGCGTTGCTGCCGGGGGGGCTGAGCGCATGGTCAACGCCGGTAAGGCGCGGAGGAGCGGGGTCAGCCGCGCAGGTCGCGGATCCGCAGGGCAAGATACGGCCTTGAGGGCAGTTCTACGCCGAAAGCCGCATCGGGTTTCAGGCCGCGCACCACCTTGCCGTGGCGGGTCGGGTGAACCTTGGGCGCGGGAACCTTTTCCAGCCTTTCCACGGTCATGTTCCAGGTGTCGATCAGGTCAAGCTGATAGTCGCCGTCTTCCAGCGGAAGGCCCTTCGCCCAGATCGAGGGCTGGTGCTCGCCAAAATAGATGTAGCGGACCTTTTCGTCCTCGCCGGCGGAGACGCGGTCCCACATCCATTCGTTGGTCAGCGGGGTCAGGCCTTTGGTGACATCCTCCTCGATGAGCGAACGCAGAAAGGCGATGCGCTTCCAGGACTCGCCATAGAGTTTGCCGCCCTTGGCCCACCACAGCAGGTCTTCGGGATGCGTGTAGGTCTCGCCGTGCCCCGCATAGCCGCCGCGCATCACCGTGGTCCAGAATCGGTGGACAAGCTCCTGGGCGGAGATGCAGCCCCAGGCCTGCCAGACGTTGCCCTCGTACTGGAGTTCGTCGTTGACCAGCGGCTTGCCGTACTGGTCGCGCCATTCGTTGGTGCGCTTCACCTCAGCGTTCTGAATGCAGACGTGGTCCACCCAGGGTTTGCGGTGGTCGAAGTTCATCGTCCGGTCGCCGTTGTGGATCGATTTCAGATGCCGGTGGGGATCGTTCTCCTCGATGACGTGGAAGTAGCGGTCCCACTGGTGCATCGGTTTGGTATTGAGCAGGAAGTCGTATTCGTTGGCGAGCGACCACCAGACGTTGCGGAACGCCGCGAGGCGCGCGGTGAGATAGGCGATGTAGCGGCAATCCTGGTCCGCCGTCATGTCGGCGTAGCCCCATCGGTCGTAGGGATGCAGGATGATGATGTCGGCCTCGATGCCAAGGTCCATCAGCGCCCTGACCTGCTTTTCGAAGTGCCGGAAGGCGTCCGGATTCGGCCGGTCGAAATCGATCCCGCCGTCCGCGTCGCGCTGGTATACGTCATGGAGCGGCTCGTTGACGTTGTAGGGATAGTCCTTTGGGAACACGCACATGCGGATCTTGTTGAAACCGGATTTTTCCAGGGTTTCCAGGGTCTCCGCCTGCATTTCCAACGGCTGGTGGGTCCAGGCGTAGCAGGTGGTGCCGAACGGGAAGTAGGGCGTGCCATCCGCGTGGGCGAAATGGTATTTGTGCACGACCTGGACCGGCCCGTGGGCGTCCGGTTTCGCCGGAGTACAGGTGAAGGTGCCGGTTTTGCCGTCGAGCGCAGCGGCATTCGAGCGGGTCAGCCAGTGCCATTCGCCCTCGTCGTCGGGCATGTAGCGTAACCGGTAGGTCCCGTTTCCGTCGTAGAATCCAGGGACCTCGACGGTGCGGTTGCCCTTCGACAGGGTCGCGGCAAACGTCACGTCAAGAAACGGGTTACCGCTGTCGGGACCGTCCAGTTCAAGTTCAAAGATGTCCCATTTCGATACGTTCATTCGCAGGAGTCCTTTCATGCGTGGTTCAGTCGGGTGACTTTCCGCTCCGGATCCACCCGTAGTAGTTTTCCGGGCCCATCTGCCCTCCCTTGAGGGCGAGTTCGACCGGCGGCGCAGCGGTGCGCCAGGCGGTACAGAGCGCGGCACCCGGCACGGTTTTCGCCAGCAGGGTCAGGGCGCGCACCCCGAGTTCAAGGGTCGCGAAGCCGGAGGTGTCGCCGCCGGAGACGACCGCCCGCCGGACGCCGGTTTCATCGAGGACGCGCGCGAGGATGCGGCCGAGCGCCCGGCCGATCCGGGCGTTTCCCTCGGCACGGTCGATATTGGATGCCGCCAGTGCCTGGTTGAACTGCGCAACCGCCGGATCTTCCGGACCCAGAGCGGTATGGCTGACGACACTTTGGCCGCTGCTCAGCGCGGCTTTCACTGCCGCCACGGAATCGGCGATGGCGGAGTCCCAGCCGTCGTCGGCCAGCAGGCGGGTGGCATCGATTGCCACGGCCGCGAAACCTGCGCGTCGCGCCCATGCGATCTGGCTGGCGGAAATCTCGGAAACCGACCCTGACAGAACCACGATCTGATCGACCGCGCCTGCGCCCGGGTTGGCGGGTGGCGGGGGGATTAGGCCGGCGGACTGCCAGTAGGCGACGAGCGCATATTCGATCCCCTGCGAGCCGACCGCAAAGAGGCGCCTGCCCCGCCGTTCCCAGATGGCGCGGCCGACGGCGATCATGTCGTCCCGGTCGACCGCATCGACTGCCAGAAGCGGTTCACCGGCTGCGACTGCCGCGTCGATCACCGCATCGGTGGTTTCGGTGGAGCGAAGGTCATCGAGCGACAGCAGGCCGATCGGCCGCGGTGTCTGCCGCATCAGGTGCAGCCGGATGTCCGCCTCGTCCATCGGCGTTGTCGGATGGCGGCGCATCACCGGATGACGGTCGAGCCGCCAGGTCACCGCCCCGGCCCGCGCGAACACGTTGCCGAATGCCTGATAGCGGCCAAGTTCGGGCGCCGCGACCATCACAGGGCACCAGGCGCCTCCGAGGACCGGCTCGGCCAGCGAGATCGCGTGGCCGATCGAGCCGACGGTTGGCGAGGAATCCAGTGTCGAACAGATTTTGTAGTGACCGACCGGGGCATTCAGCTCGGCCATGTAACGGAACGCCGCCGGAAGGTTGCGGTCCATCCATTCGGGAGAATGGGCGCGGGCGACGCCGGCGATGCCGATGGCCCGGCAGTCGGCGAATTCGGCCTCAAGTTCGGCGTCCGGCACATCGAGAAACAGGACGGATTTCAGTCCGGCGGCGCTCAGCACTTCCATCACCGCCGAGGACCCGGTGAAGTCGTCGCCGTACCACGAAAGGAGTCTGCCGGGCGGAAGGGCGGTCATGGTCGGTAAAACTCCAGTGCCCGGGCGAGGTCCGGGTGATCCGCGGCCCGCGCCGGGGCAGAAATTCCCAGGCGTGCCGCTTCCCAGGCTTCGCGCATCGCCGACACTCCGGCGGCAACACCGTCCGGGTGGCCGACGATGCCACCACCGGCGGCATGGATCAGGTCGTTCGACCCCAGACCGGAAAATGTCTCTGCCACCTGATGCACGGTCTGGCCGGAAGAGAAAACCGGCATGACGAGGCATGGATGGTCGGTGGACATTGGCGTGAGACAGGCGCGGGCGGAGGCCATGACGCTGTCGTCGGATTCGCAGAACTTGTTCCGCAACCCGTTGACATGCATGTGGTCCGCCCCGGCCAGCCGCCAGATCTTCTGCCAGGCGATGTAGGACCAGCCGAGCGCCGGCGACCGGCTGAGATAACCCCAGCCGTTGCGGTGTGCATGCACGGGCAGTTGCGAATGGCCGGCAATTTCCACCATGCCGACGATGCCGACGGAATTCAGGCTGACCATCACGCAGGTGCCGCCAAGCTCCAGCACCAGGTCGTGGTGACGCCGCATTTCATCGAGATCGCCGGTAATGTTGAACGCGTACATCGCTTTGCTGCCGGAGCGGTCCGCGTGCCGGTTGATGACGTCCATCACCGCACGGGCGCGGTCTTCGAACGGGCAGAAACTGCCGTTGGCCTGCAACTCGTCGTCCTTGATGAAGTCGAGACCGGCGGCACAGAGCGTATCGACCAGGGCAGCCGTGCCCGCAACATCAAGTCCGACGCTCGGCTTGACGATCGTGCCGAGCAGCGGCCGGTCGTGGACGCCGGAAAGTTTCCGTGTTCCATCGATGCCGAATTTCGGACCGGAATACCGCTCGAAGAACGGTGCCGGCAGGTCGATGTCGAGGATCTTCAGCCCGGAAAACTGCTTGAGTTCAAACAGGTTGCCTGCCACCGTTGCCATCAGGTTCGGCAGCGACGGACCGATGTTTTCCAGCGGCCAGGACAGTTCAACCGTTGCGCGGGCATAGACGCCATTTCCGGAGGCCATGGCCCCGGGGAGTGAAGGTGCGTCGGTGCTTTCAAGCGGTTCGATGCGTTCGATCCGGGCTCCGGAACGTTCGCGGAGCGCGTCGGTTTCCCCGGGAAGTTTCATGAAGGTGCCGGAAGACTGCTCCCCGGCCATGACGGCGACCGCGCCTGCGGGGTCGGCTGCGGTTTCGATCAGATAGGTTGCGTGGATCCGGTCGGTCATCAGCGTTCGCTCCACGATTTCAGGTCGACCACCGTGTCGGTCCCGGCCGCGTCGTAGGCGGCGAGGGCCAGTTTGAGGGTGTCGAGATTGTTGCGGCCGGAAGGCATCGGATCGGCATTGCCGCGCAACATTTCGACTACGTGTCGCTGAAACGCGATGACGCTGTCCTGGATGATGTGCCAGGGTTTTTCACCCCAGGCCGGGACCGGCGGTTCGACGGAACGGGTGCTGCGCGTGCCGTCCCGGTGTACGGTCAGGATGTAGTCCTCGCCCAGTTCCAGGGTGCCGAGTGTGCCCTCTACGGTTGCGAGGGTCTGGGGAAAGCGGTGCGGTTCCAGTTTCGAGTAGAAGGAACAGTCGACAATCGAGGTTGCGCCCCCGGTGTGACCAATAAGGGCGACGAAGGAATCCTCGCCGCGGACAATCGGATTGAGGCTCTGGGTGCGGCACGACAGGGTTGCCGCATCGCCGACCAGCGACCGGGCCAGGTCGAACAGGTGCAGGCCGACATCCATTATCGTGAAACGTTCAATCTCTGCCAGATAAGGCTGGTTGACGTAATTGTTGTAACCGTGACGAAAGGAAAACCGGGCGAAATTGACTTCGCCGATGGCCCCTGACTTCACCGCTTCGCCGATTTCCAGAAACGGCCTCTGCCAGCGGAAGTTTTCGTGAATGACCAGCCGCCCCCCTGCCGTCTCAACCGCTTCAACCATTGCAGCAGCATCGGCGAAGGTGTCGGCAATCGGCTTCTGACAGATGACGACACCCGCGTACCTTGCGGCAAGTTCGACCAGTGGCCGGTGGGTCAGCGAGGTGGTCGCGACATCAACGAAATCCGGTTTCACCTCGCGCAGCATGGTTTCCGCATCTTCGAACACGGCCGGAACACTGAACTTTTCGCCCATGGCACGGGCCTTTTCCGGGTCGCGGTCGCAGACTGCCACGATCTCCGCGCCTTCGACCTCGGCCCAGGCATGCATGTGGTTCTGGGCAAAAAAGCCGCAGCCGATCAGCACGCCCCTGAAGGTTACTCCCGTCATCACCCAACCTTTCCGAACGATACGAATGCAATGCCCCAGGCGTCGAGCCGAAAGCCGTCGCCGGACTGCCTTGGCGCGGTCAGCCGGCCCCCGGTCAGGTCCGCAGCCGCGCCGAGGATGCGAAAGCCCGCCGGATGCGGGAGTGCGACGTCGGTTTCCGCGGCAGTCAGGTTCGCGACCAGCAGTTCGGTTCCGGCGTCTCCGGCGTAAGCGACCGCAGCGAGGTCCGCCGGCGGGTTCACGTCGAGCCGAGCCCGGCCGGAGGCCGCGCAGAGCCAGTCATACACCACGCTCACCGGATGAAGTCTGTCTCCGTCGCCGAGGCCGAACGGGCCGGACGGCGCCGCCAGGGCAATGCGCTCCACCACGCTGCCCTGGGTGGCGGCCATCACGCCGGTCATGAAGGCTGCGGCAAACAGTCCGCTCTGACGCGGGTCTTCGCGTGCCATCGGGATGCGGATCCGGTCCGGGTTGGCGACAATGTCGCTGCCGTAGGGGTTGGTGCGCATGCCGATCGAGGCGAGGCCAAGCCGGCAGGGAACGCCAGGAGCGATGTCTGCGAGGCTGCGGTAGACCTGCGGCAGGGCTTCGAGCGTCTGCATCACCGCCGCATCCTCGGCGGCGTGTACGATTGCCGTGGTCGAACAGGTGACAAAGTCGCCGGCCCGTGCGGCGGCCGGATGGCGGTTGAGTTCCGTGAAGTTTGTAAGCATGCCGCAGCCGGTTTCACTGTCCGGGAAGATCTGCCGGACCAGCCCGACGATGCCTTCCGGCGACGGACCCTCAGGCCAGTCGGCGTCGGGCTGGTAGCTTTTGAGCCAGGCAGACGGCAGGCCGGTGACCGAGCGCGGGGCGCAGCGACGCTCCTTCAGTTCGGCGGCAAAACCGCGCAGGGCGGAATCAAGCGCGGCGTTCCGGTCGGGAAGGACAAGTTCGAGGTCAAGCGCACCGACGACGGCAGCAAGCAGGTCCGCGAGATCCGCGCGCCAGGCTTCGGTTCGCAGGTCCAGCCGCAGCAGCGTCGATCCGGCCTTCGGTGGTTCGGCCCCTGCGGCAAACCGGTGCCAGCCCTGCTCCATGGCGAGGGCCACTTCCGGCACGCGGTGTCTTGAGGGCGACAGTTGCAGAGCCGCCCGTCCGGCACCCGCGTCCACCTCACCGGCGCGCGCAACGGCGATGGTGACGGTCTGGGTGATCCGGGATCCGGCGGCGATTTCGTAGGGCCAGGGCAGCGAGAGCGGACGGCAGTAGGTTTTGTAGGAGGCATCGGTCCAGTTGCGCTGGTCCTCCATCTCGAAGGTTTCGCCAGCGAAGGTGATCGCGACATCGACGCCCTGTTGGGACAGGTGCATCTGCCGGATGTCGGACGCGGGCTGCGAGGGTGAAATGTTGAGCGGGAAGCGGGTTGCTTCGGTGGTCCCGTCCGAGTGGCCGATCCGCAGGGCGGCGCCGGCGCAGGCGGTTGGATGCAGCAGCACAAAGCCGGCACGGTTGACCTCGACCGGTGCATCGGCCGTCAGCGTCAGGTCCGCCGTCAGCACCCCGTCGGCCGTGCCTTCACAGCGGAAAATTCCCGTCAGCGCCGGTGCGACGCTGAATTCGCGGACAATGGAGAATGCCCCGTCGGTTTCGTTGATTTCCTCCGCGCCGGTTCGGGCGGGAAGGGTGCCCCAGTTCGCGTCACGAACCGGAAAGTCGAGGCCGCGGAGGATTTCGACGGAGCCGAACCGGACCTCCTGCAGGCCGCCGGCCCCCACCAGGACCGAGAGCGGCCCCGCCCGAAGGCGGCGCGCAGGAATGGGCGGCTGATCGGTTCCGTAAAGAAATTTCAGACGTTCACTGTCCATCAGACCCGCTTCACGATCAGAGCCCAGTCCTGTGGATGGCCGCTTTCATCCTGCTGATCTGGACAGTGGAAGCGCCCGTGGTCGGCGGTGGCCGGAGACCGTTCGCCGCTGCGCGGGTCGAACCAATCCGCGGGGCCGGTGAGAGCGAGATCGAGGCTGCCGCCGGCCGGGAAATAGACCAGCGTCGTGTCCCCGCCCTGCATCGCCAGCGGCCGGTGGCCGGGTTCGAAGCTGCCCGTCACCAGGTCTTGCGCCGGTTTCAGGGTGTGAAACGGCATGTCTTCGCGCAGGAACCGGTTCAGGATCACCAGGTCCGCAACGCCCGGCAGGTCGTTTTCGAGGTCCATCCACGGACCCCAGGAATTCTCGAACCCGGCGATAATGCCAAGCCCGGTGCAGATGCCGCGCCAGGCGCTCCGCCGGGTGTGGTTGCGGTCGCAGAATTCGTGGCTGGGCAGTTTGAGTTCGTATTCGGGATTGCGCTCGTAACCCCATTCGGCAAACACCGCGCTGCCGTGCCAACCGTCGAGTGCGGCGTTGATCGTGTCCTCGATGCCGATGGCAAGCCAGCCGTCCTGCCGGTCGCGGGTGCCCCAGGACTGGAACATGATCGCATCGACAGCTTCCGGGTCGGCGCGGAACCGCTCTGCGAAGGGTGGCAGGATCGGGCCGTTGTGCATCGCGAGAATGTGGCCGTGCGGGGCGGTTTCCTTGATCCAGCGACCGATCCTGAGCGCCCAGCGGTCAGCGGTGGGTGTCCAGTGCCAGTCGCCGTTGGGGTAGTATTCGTATTCGTTCAGAGGGGTCCAGAACCAGACGCAGCGGTAGGCGTCGTAGCGGGCGATGAGATAGCGCATCCAGAGCGCTTCCCATTCCGGCGTAAACCAGGACCGGTGGTTGAAGGGAAACTCGAACCCCCACCCTTCCATGATCATTTCAAGCCCGATGCCGCCCAGGTCCTCGATCATGGCGATGGTTTGGTCCACGGACCTGAACCAGTCCAGATTGAACTGGTCAAACCGCGGCGAGGTGTTGGAACCGCCCCAGGGCCACATGCGCCGGGTCTGCCATTCGAAGTTTCCTGCGGGCGGGTGGAAGTAGCTGACATGCAGGCGGGTCCGGAAAAGGTTGAAGCCCTGCTCCTTCCTGCGCTTCAGAAAGCCTTCGACGTTGCCGCCGCAGTACTGCATGCCAAAGAGGTCGTAGGTCGTATCGCCGGAGATGAAGACCGGGTCACCGTTTTCATGTCTGAAGCCGAAGGCCTCGCCCGGAGAGGCGGTCAGGAAACCCGGAGTGTCCGCGTCGGTCACGTCGAAGTCGAAGCTGCCCTGAAAGTCGGGATTGGCCGGGCGGCTCGAAACCTGAGCGGACCATGTGCCGGCCTCACCGGGGTTGAAGCGCACCCTCCAGGTGCTGCCGCCGTCGTGGAAGGACGGCATCCGGAATTTGGCACCGGAGGGTGCGGTGAAGGTGACGTCGACCTGCACATCGGCAAACGGGTTCTGATAGGCGTGGCCGGTTTCGAACGACCATTCTGCGACCGACCTTTTCCTGAAGCTGACCATGACCCCTCCCCTGGGTTCGTCTGGAAGCGACGCGCTTTGCGGCGACTAGCCTTTGACTCCGCCGGTGAGCCCGGCGACGAAGTATTTCTGCAGAAACACGAACACCGCCAGCACCGGCAGGATCGAGATGAGCACCCCTGCCATCAGCAGGGTATACTGGCTGCTGAACTCACCCTGGAACTGCAGCAGCCCGACGGGCACGGTTCTGGACGCCTTGCCGCTGATCAGAACCAGCGCGATCAGGAATTCGTTCCATGTCGCGAGGGTGTCGATGATTGCAAGGGTGGCGAGCGCCGGCAGCGACAGAGGCAGCATGATCTTGAAAAAGATCGCAGTATTGGAAGCCCCGTCCACCCGGGCCGCCTCCAGAAGTTCGTTCGGCAGAAGACGGAAGAAGCCGCGCATGACAAAGATCTGGAACGGAAGTCCGAATGCCAGATAGGGCGGCACCAGCGCCGCCAGGCTGTTGGCAATGCCGAGATCCTTCATCATGACCAGCAGCGGCTGCAGCGTCACCTGAACCGGAACGGCAAGGCCGATCAGAAAAAAGATGAAAATGAGCCCCCGGCCACGGAACTGCATTTTGGCCAGCGGATAGGCCGCGAGCGAGGCGATAAGGATGCCGAGCGGCACCTTGAACAGGATGAGCAGCAGGCTGTTCTTGAAATAGTCGGTGAAGCCGCCGGTGTTCCAGGCATCGACGAAGTTTTCCCAGCGGATGCTCTTCGGGATCGAGAACACGCCGTTGCTGATCAGATCGCCCTGGGTGCGGGTCGCCGACAGCAGGATGGTGACGAACGGCATCAGCCAGACGATGGCAAAGATGATCAGCAGGATGTTCGAGACCATCATGAAGCCGCGTTCTCTTCCGGAAGCGATCATCGGTTTCTCCTCAGTCCCGGGACATGCGGCGGATGTAGGGAATGGCGACGACCAGAACGATCGCGGCGATTACCCACGAAAGTGCGGCACCGTAGCCGGCCTCGTAGTACTGAAAGGTCTGGAAATACATCCAGGTGCCGAGCACGTGCGTTGACCGGCCCGGCCCGCCATAGGTCATGGTGTAGATCAGGTCGAACACCCGGAAACCGTTGAAGACCGCGAGGGAGAGGACGATCACGTGGGTCTCGGCGAGACCCGGCAGGGTGATGTTGCGGAAGGTCGACCAGAGCCCTGCCCCGTCGATGCGCGCCGCCTCGTACTGTTCGCGCGGGATTGCCTGCAGGCCGGCGAGATAGAGCATCATCGGAAATCCGACATGGCTCCAGACATAGGTGATGAAGGTGGCGGGCAGCGCCATTGAATAGCTGGAAAGCCAGCCGCCTGCCCACTGCTCCAGCCCGACGGCGCGCAGGAACACGTTGATTACACCGAAATGCGGGTTGTACATCCAGCCCCAGATCAGGCCGACGGAAATCAGCGGCAGCACGGCGGGCATGTAGTAGAGGGTACGCAGAAGCTTCTTGACCGGAGATACGGAGTTCAGCCCAACCGCCAGCAGAAGTCCGAGAAGCGTCGGGATGGTGACGGCGCCGGCGGTCCAGAGCAGGTTGTTGCGCAGGGCAAGCTGTGAGACCTCGTCGTTGAACAGGATGTCGATATAGTTGCGCAGGCCGACATAGATCATTGTGTCGGAGAGGCCGTCCCATTCATAGAAGCTGGTGTAGAGGGTGAACAGCATCGGGCCGACCAGGAACATCGAATATACGAACACGGCAGGTGCCAGAAACAGCCATGGCGTAGCACTTCTGATAACACGGGCGTGTTTTCCGGCCATTGGGGACACCGTCACAAAGAATTTCAGAAGGGAAGCCGGCACGGGCCGGCTTCCCGGGATTGGACGAAGTCGCGGTTACATCGCCGCTTCGACGCGCTTCTGGATCAGGGCAGCGGCTTCTTCCGGAGTCATCCGGCCGGCAACCACAGAGTCCTGGGCCTCGAAGAAGCTGTCGATCAGCTCTTTCGAAAAGGCCTGATCGGTTGGCGGATAGGTGCCGCGGTCGCTGCCGAGGATTTCGGCCCATTTGCATCCGTGCGGCTGTTCGCCGCAATCCGGCGTGACACCGATGGTCGCCGATCCGGCGAAGGTGGCGGGCCAGTTCACCTGGTTTTCGGCGTCGGTGATCCAGTCAACGAAGACGGCTGCGCCGGTAGGATTGGCAGCGCCCGCCGGGATCATCCACTGTTCCGGGAAGGCATGGTACCGTCCACTGGGTGTCGGCGGCAGGAAGAACTCGAAGTTGGAGGAATCCTGCTCGTCGGCGGCCAGGACACGCTCGAACCACGGCCCTTCGTAGACCATGGCCGCGTCACCGAGATACATCGGCATGCGTGCATCGTTGGGCGCCACGGTCAGGAAGTCGGGAACGAGCCACTTGTTGTCGACCCATTTTTGCAGGCGGGCGAATGCTTCCACCACGCAGGGCTGGTCCCAGGTATCGGTCCTGGCGTTGATCGCGTCGTGGACCTCCGCACCGCAGGTGTCTTCCAGGAAGTAGTCGACAAGGCGCATGGTGTGCCAGCCGAACTTGCCTCCGAAAGAGGCGCAGTATTTGCCGTTGTCCGCGAGGGTCTGGCACATGCCTTCGAGTTCTTCGTAGCTTGCCGGTTCCGAAAGGCCGAATTCTTCAAACATGTCCTTGCGATACCAGATGCCCATGCCGCGCGCGTGGTACGGAACGCCATAGATCTTGCCGTCGGAACTCAGGCGGTCCCTGATCCAGGGTGGAAAGCGGTCGTTCCAGCCGTGCGCATCATATTCCGCCGACAGTTCCTTGACCTGGCCGGCGTCAATGAACGGCTGGGCAATCGAGCCGCCCCACATGAAGAACACGTCCGCCGGGTCGCCGCTGGCCATCGACGTGCGCAGAACGTCCGGATAGACTGCGGCACCGCTGCCGGCGACCGTTTCCAGTTCGACTTCATACTCCGGATTCGCCGCTTCGAACGCCTCGATGACGGGCGTCCACAACTCGACTTGGGTGGCGTCAAAGATCGTGAAGAAGCGGATCTTCTCCTGCGCCTCGGCATTGGCCGCCAGCATCATCAGTGAAGCGGCGGTCCCCAGCAGCAGTTTGGTTGTTCCCAGTTGCGTCAGTTTCATAATCCCCTCCCGAGAGATTTAAGAACCAGTTGAAAAGTCGGTGCCCGGCTTGTCCTTGATCTTTCCGAGCGCCGGTCGCCAATGCCCCGGATACCGGGATGCCCGTTTCCTCAGGCCGGATTGCAGATGCGTTTGACCGAGGCCAGAACCGCCTCCGGATCGAACACCCTCTCCAGCCAGTCATCCCTGAAAATGACTGGACGTGCCTCGTCGATTGCCTGCAGTGCGCCGTCCGAGAATTTGCCTTCGGGAAACAGACCAAAGGCAATCGCGAGTTCGATGTTCAGATGCCCGAGAAGGAAATCGTGTGCCGCTTCCTCCGGCACGCCGCGCCGGACAGCCTCGTCCGCCGCCTCGCGCAGGGCCAGCGCCAGCGTCGCGCCGACCGTTTCGGAGAGGGCCGGCTCCATGATCGCGATTGCCTCGAGCGTACAGCGGTGCGACCGCATCACCGGCGCGTAGATGGTCCGGGCAACCGCCTCACAGGGGGCGTAGTGCTCTTCGGGGCCCTGCATGAGCGCGCAGACGATGTGCTGTTTTGCCTTCACCCCGCCGAAGAAGTCGGCTTTCGCCGCCGGGTCGGTTTCGTCGTTGAAGATCGGCGGGTGGCAGGGATGGGTGACGAAATATGTCAGGTCGGGACGTTCTGGAAGTTCGCCCGCATGGGGGGCTGCCGCATCCAGCATGATGACGCATGTTCCGGATCCAAGCTGATCGGATATGCCATCCAGCACCTTGCCGATCAGCCGGTCCGGCACTGCCAGAATGACGATTTCGGCCGCCGCCAGTGCCTGGTCCTGTGGAACGCATTCGACGCCGACCGTATCGCGGAGCCGCTTCTGGCCTTCCGCCGAGATCTCGACATGGGCCACGTCGTAGTCGGCACGCTGCAGATTGAGCGACAGGCGGACGCCCATTTTTCCGCCGGCCCCCAGCAGGGCAATCCTGGTCATTGTGTTCCTCCCGAACCTGCGGGTCCGCGCTTCGTCACGGCCCTCTCTTCGCATCAGGAAACATCGAATCTCGACATGATGTCAACAGGTCATTATACCAGTTGGAAAGAGAGTGGAAATCAGGGAGGTTCCGCATGGGGTCGGTCAGTGTGCAGGGCGCCGTAAAAAGGTACGGCGCGCTCGAGGTGCTTCATCAGATCAATCTGGATGTGGACGAGGGAGAGTTCGTGGTTCTGGTCGGACCGTCCGGGTGCGGAAAGTCTACGCTGCTGCGGATGATTGCCGGTCTTGAGGCGATTACCTCGGGGACGATTTCGATCGGCAGCACCGTCGTCAACGACCTGCCTCCCAAAGAGCGCAACATCGCCATGGTGTTCCAGAACTATGCGCTCTATCCGCATATGAAAGTGCGCGACAACATGGCGTTTTCGCTGCGTCAGGCCCGCCGCCCCAAGGAGGAGATCAGGACTCTTGTCGACCGGGCGTCGAAGATTCTCGACCTCGACGCCCTGCTCGACCGCCTGCCGAAAGCCCTCTCCGGCGGCCAGAGGCAGCGGGTGGCGATGGGCCGGGCGATCGTCCGGGATCCGTCGGTGTTTCTGTTCGACGAACCGCTGTCCAACCTGGATGCCAAGCTGAGGGTGGCAATGCGGGCGGAGATCAAATCGCTGCACCAGCGGCTGAAAACCACCACGGTTTACGTCACCCATGACCAGATCGAGGCAATGACCCTCGCGGACAGGATCGTGGTGATGCGCGACGGGCACATGGAACAGATCGGCTCTCCGCTGGAGCTATATGACACACCGGCAAACATCTTTGTTGCGACCTTCATCGGGTCACCGTCGATGAACCTGATCGAAGGGACAATTGACGTGTCGGAACAGGGTCCGGCGTTCCGGATGGCCGACGGATACCTCTGGCCGCTGCCGGTCGGGGTACAGGTTGGCTCCGGGGACCGGGTGACGTATGGCGTCCGTCCGGAGAACCTGCAGATCACCGAAACGGGAACGCCGGCCACCGTCGAAGTGGTCGAGCCGACCGGCGCCGAGACCCATGTGCTGCTGCGGACTTCGAATGCGCAGCTGGTGGCGATTGACCGCAACAGGCTGGACATCCACCCAGGAGACACGGTCCACATCAGCCCCGACGTACAAAAGGATCATCTGTTTGACACCAAAACCGGCTTGAGGCTTGTGCCGACGGCATTGCAGTGAAAGAGAGACCCGGCACATTCGCCGAACGATCCATCCTGGAGCCATGCCCGCCATGTCATCCGAATCTCCACATGCCATTGTACGCCGCAAACTGTCCGATCTCGTTCAGGAGCGGCTGCTGGGACAGATTCAGGATGGCGGACTGACTCCCGGTGATCCGCTTCCGTCCGAGCGCGAATTGATGGCCCAGTTTCAGGTCGGACGGCCGGCGGTGCGCGAAGCAATGCAGAATCTGCAGCGCATGGGCCTGGTGGAGATCAAACACGGCGAACGTCCGCGGGTCGCGCAACCCTCGATGGGCCGGGTGATTGGCACCCTGGGTGAGTCGATGCAGCATGTTCTGGTCCATTCGGAAGGCAGCCTCGAGCATCTGAAAGAGGCGCGGGTTGTGTTCGAATCGGAAATGGCACGCATTGCGGCCCGACGGCATACGGCCCGGAACGTCGCCAATCTGCAGCGGGTGCTCGAGGCTCAGGCGAAGGCAACACAGCCGTCTGCGGAGTTCACCGCGCTTGACGGCGAATTCCACCTGGAAATCGCGAAGTTCAGTGACAACCCGATCTTCATCACCCTGAGCGCATCGCTGTTCAGCTGGCTGACGGACTTTCACCGGCACCTCGTGCAGAGCCCGGGAAACGAAAACGTCACCCTTCTCGAGCATCAGGCGATCCTCGATGCGATCAGGTCCGGCGACGAAGACCAGGCGGTCCGGCAGATGCGGGACCACCTGAACCGGGCCAGCAAGCTTTACAGCGTCAAGAATCTGGTATCGCAGGCCGGTCCGCTCTCCGGCTGAGCGGGTGCCTCAACCGGTCAGCAATGGTGTCGCAGGCAGAAAACACCGAAGAATCAGGTGCGTGCTGCGACAGGAGTTTGATCATTGGCAAACGGGGTCCGATCCGCCATCCTTGTGACTGCGTCAATTGTCCATGTCTCAAACCACGGGAGCAGTACATTGAAGGTCATCGTCATGGGAGCCGGAGTTATTGGAGTAACCACCGCCTGGTATCTGGCCAAGGCCGGCGCCGAGGTTGTGGTGCTCGACCGCCAGCCCGGACCCGGGCTTGAGACCAGCTACGCAAATGCAGGCGAACTTTCCTATGGCATGACGTCGCCATGGGCGGCGCCCGGCATCCCCGTCAAGGCAATCAAATGGCTGTTCATGAAACGCCGCCCTCTGTTCATCTGGCCGCTGATCAGCCCGACCATGTGGCTTTGGGGGATCAAGATGCTGCAGAACTGCAACGACGAAAGCTACCGGGTCAACAAGGGCAGGATGGTTCGGATTTCTAACTACAGTCGCGATTCCCTGCCCGATCTGATTGCCGAAACCGGCATCGAGTTCGACATGCGCGAGCGCGGGACGCTGCAGCTGTTCCGCACGGAAAAGCAGCTCAAGGGATCGAAAGCAGATCAGCAGATCCTGGCCGAATACGATTCGCCCTTCGAAGTGCTCGACCGCGACGGCTGCATCGCCGCCGAACCGGCCCTGGCCGCCGTGCCGGAAAAATTCGTCGGGGGGCTGCGGCTTACGTCGGACCGGACCGGCGACTGCCGAATGTTTACCGTGGCGCTGGCGGAAAAGGCCGAGGCGCTCGGCGTGAAGTTCAGCTACGGTCAGACGATTAACGGCATCGCCATTGAAAACGGCCGGGTTGCGGGTATCGACACCGCCGATCAGGGCCGGGTCAGCGGGGATGCCTATGTCTGCGCGCTCGGAAGCTACGGGCCGCTGCTGCTGAAGAAGATCGGCATCAATCTGCCGGTCTATCCGGTGAAGGGATATTCGATCACCGTCCCGCTCATCGATGATGCCCGGGCGCCACAGTCGACGATCATGGACGAGACACACAAGGTGGCGATAACGCGTCTCGGCGACCGGATCCGGGTGGCGGGAACCGCAGAAATCGCCGGCTACAGCAACAGGCTCGGCCCGCATGCAACCGATACGGTACGCCATGTTCTGGGGGATCTGTTCCCCGGCGGTGGAGATCTCGAAACGATCGAGGGCTGGACCGGCCTGCGGCCGATGACGCCTGACGGTACGCCGGTGCTCGGTGCCTCGAAATATCCGAACCTGTTCCTGAACATCGGCCATGGCACGCTCGGCTGGACCATGTCCTGTGGATCCGGCCGGGCGGTGGCAGACCTGGTGCTCGAGCGCACGCCGGAGATTTCCTTCGATGGCCTGACGGCAGAACGGTACGCCTGAGCGGTTCCCCGGAACAGGAGCGGCACAAACACGCACGGGACGGTGACCGGACGGGTCACTTCCGGCCAGTGGCGGGAAAATCTTCACGGCCCCGGCAACATTGTCAGACATAAAATTGACTATGTCAGACAAAATGCTAGGCTCGGGCAGAATCAGAGCCCAGGCGTCAGGTGTTTCGAAGTTGAGCGCGCTATCTTCCCTGAAAGTTCCGCCCGCCGACCCGGGGTCGGCAGGTGCATACCCGGGGCGGAGCGGATCCGGCAGGGATCTGAAAATCGTCGATGCACTGACGGCGCTGATCGAACGGATGGGCTTGAGGGTCGGCGACCGTCTGCCGCCGGAAATCGAACTGGCGCGGCTGCTGAACTGTGGGCGCTCAACCGTGCGCGAGACGCTGAAAGCCTGGCAGGGCATGGGCATTGTCGTGCGCAACAAGGGTGCCGGCACCACCCTGATGGTCGACGTCTCCAATTCGATCCAGGTGCCGCTGACCCTGAAGCTGGAGGCAGAGAGCCTGCTGCGGACCCAGGGGGTGCGCCGGCCGCTCGAGGTCGAGGCGACACGGCTCGCGGCGCTGAACGCCAGCCGGGCCGAGCGCCAGGTGATCCGGGCGCGGCTCGAGGATCTGATGGACGTTTTTGACGCCGGCGAGGACTGGCGCCCGGCGGATCACCGGTTTCATGCAGCCATTCACACCGCCTCGGGAAATCCGCTGTTTGCGCAGTTGATCCGGCAGATTCAGCAGGCGTTTGGCGAACTGTATTCGGCGCCGTTCGGCCAGCCGCATCTCGGGCAGGCGTCGCTGCCCATGCACCGGGACCTTGCGGAAGCCGTTACCGGTGGAGACGCGGCCGTCGCCATGCGCATAATTGGAGAAATCATGGATGTCGTCGATGCGGAAGTCAGGGCCATTGTCAATGAACGGGACTGACGCCATGGGAGTTTCCCTCGATACGCTGATGGGCACTGCCTATGGAGATGCCGCGGGTTCGGTCATGCCGCCGATCTATCAAAGCTCGCTGTTCACCTTCGGCAGCTACCAGGAATTCGAGGACCGCATGGCCGGCCGTACGGATACCGCGCTCTATACCAGGGTGCAGAATCCGACCGTTGCGGCATTCGAGGCGATGATGGCGAAGGCGGAACGGGCAGAGGCGGCGGTCGGGTTTGCCTCCGGCATGGCGGCGATTTCCTCGACGCTGCTGGCGTTTCTCAAACCCGGCGACCGGGTGGCCTGCGTCGAACATGTCTACCCGGATGCCTACCGTTTCTTTGAACGCATGCTGCGGCCGTTCGGAATCGACGTCAGCTATCATCCGGTGGAAGCGTTCGAAGACGAGGCCGATCTGCTGCGGGACGTGACGCTGGCCTATCTCGAAAGCCCCAGTTCGGTCGTGTTCCGGCCGCTGAACCTCGCCAAGGTCACCGCACATGCCCGCAGGCATGGGGCGCTGACGGTCATCGACAATTCCTGGGCAACGCCCGTGTTCCAGCGGCCGCTGGAGTCAGGCGTCGACATCGTGATCCATTCCGCGTCAAAATACATTTCCGGCCATTCCGACACCGTCGCCGGCGTGGTGGTCTCGAGCCAGGCACATATCGCAAAGATCCGCGACCTGACCCTGCCGCTGCTGGGCGCCAAGCTGGCACCGTTCGAGGCTTGGCTGCTGATCCGGGGGCTGCGGACACTCGGGGCGCGGATGCGGCAGCATGAGGCCAGTGCGCAGTTGTTCATTGACCGGCTTGCGACCCGGCCCGAGGTTCTGAAAATCAATGCGCCGGGCGCCAATACCGTGCCCGGTCTCACCGGACGGTCCGGGCTTCTGTCGATGGAACTGGCGCACGGGGTTGACATTCGCCGGCTCGCTGACGGCCTGAAGCTGTTCAGTCTTGGCGTGAGCTGGGGCGGGTTTGAAAGTCTGATCCTGCCGGCTGAGGTCGGTCTGCGGCAGGCGGGTGAACAGAATTCGATGCAAAGATTTGGTGTTCCCGCCAACCTGGTTCGCCTGAGCATCGGACTGGAGGAAGCCGAGGAACTCTGGGCCGATTTCGCGGCGGCCCTGACGGAAAGTGCCGCCTGAGGGGGCGGAAAACCAAGACTTCAACTGGGAGAAAAGAAAATGAAGACCCTGCTACACGGACTGACGGCTGCGGCCATGCTGTTCTCGACGGCCGCATTGGCCGACACGCAACTGAAGCTGGTGGAAGTAATCACCAGTCCGGAGCGTACCGAAACGCTTCAGGCGATGGTTGACGAATTCGAGGTGGCAAATCCAGGCGTAACAGTCGAGATCGTTTCGCTTCCCTGGGGCCAGGCTTTCGAGAAATTTGCGACGATGATTGCCGGCGGCGATGAGCCCGATGTGGTGGAAATGCCCGACCGCTGGCTGGCGCTCTATGCCGGTGCAGGCAAACTGATGAACCTCGAAGACCGCATTGCCGGATGGGAGC
>JAUIHM010000054.1 GCA_030432315.1 Alphaproteobacteria bacterium
CATCGACCCTGAAACCGGCCGGTTCGTGCTCGCCGAAAGCGGCATGATCGCGACCACCGGTGATGTCCAGGGTGTGGCCCTGACGTCGGCGGCATTCGCAACCGGTCTGAGCTGGTTCCCGTATGTGCTGGCAATCGCGGTGGTGCTGTTCGCCTTCTCGACGATGATCTCCTGGTCCTACTACGGCCTCAAGGCCTGGACCTACCTGTTCGGCGAGGGCAAGACCACGGAACTGATCTTCAAGCTGCTGTTCTGCTTTTTCGTCATCGTCGGCGCGGCAGCACAGCTCGGCGCGGTGATCGACTTCTCCGACGCCATGATCTTCGCCATGTCGGTGGTGAACATCATCGCGCTCTACTTCCTGATGCCGATCGTGCGGCGCGAGCTGCAGTCCTACATGGGACGGCTCAAGTCGGGCGAGATCCGCAAGTTCAAGGGAGCGCACGCGGCCGAGTAACGGCCGACCGGGTCGCGACGCTGCGCCGCCCGGCAATCTGAAGGACACACGAAACACCGGCCCCGGCGATACTCTCGCCGGGGTTTTTCGCTGTCTGCCCACGGGCCGGGACGGAGCCTCCGGCCGGAAGTCAACGCCTGCCGGCGTCGCGGCGGCGGCGAGGGCCGCAAGCCGGGTTCCCGGCCGTGGTTCGCCGGGTCGAGACCGGGTCGGCCTGAAACATTTCCAAGGTTGTCCACTGGTGCCGGGTCGCGCACCTGCGCCAACCGTCAGCCAGGCTGCGCCGGAATTTCCCAACGTTTCCGGGGCGCAGTATAAAACGAAACGGTTCTGTTCATTTTTTCGATTTTCAACCCCGACTCCGCCCGGTGTCACCTGGAGGTGAAGGTTGAACACTGCTCCGTGAGAAAGGGAAACAATCTGGCAAACTGCACCTAATTGTTTCCCAGAGAGCGGGAGACGCTCCGCCACCGGCACAGCATCTCAGAAATGCCGGCGGGATCGAAACAGAGACAGATGGAAGGACATCGACCATGAAACGCACATTTACAGCCCTCGCCGCCCTTACGGCCGTCGCACTCGGCGCAACTGCCCCAGCCATTGCCGCGGACCAGCAGCTGATCGCCGCAGCCGGCCTCACCCAGGCTGAAGCCGAAGGCCTCACCCTCAACCAGATCGCCGCGGCGAAATACAACCGCGACCGGTCCTATACCGACCGCCAGGCCGTGGTCATTGTCCCTGGCGCATCGTCCGTTGACGCAGATGATCTTAACGGCCTCGCGATCGCCAATTACAACGCCGGCAAAAGCCAGACCGACGTTCAGGCGACGCCCGAGACCGGAAACCTGACCGCGGCAAGCCGTTCGGTTGCAGTCGAGGGCCGTCACGCCCAGCTGATCGCTTCGGCCGGTCTGACACAGGAAGAGGCCGAGGGCCTGACGCTCAACCAGATCGTCGCCGCGAAGTACAACCGTGACGCATCGTACTCGGACCGGCAGCTCGTAAAATAGCGTGCGCGCCGTCCGGGCGGGTCTGCGGACCTTCCCCCTGGCCGCAGACCCCGAAAAACCCCGTTGCCGAAGCGGCCGCGGGGTTTTTCCCGTTCAGGGACTGTCGGAACCAGGCCAGTTTACGCCCAGGGCCAGGGCGCTGCGAATCTCCGCGCCGTGCTGGTCGAGCGCCGGCGGCGGGGCATATGCCCCCATATCGGCGGCGCTGAACCGCATTGGGCTGCGCGGCAGACGCAGACCGCCGATATCCTCCACCATGCCGCGCGCGGCGGCCTGGGGATCGGCGAAGGCCTCTGCGACCGAATTGATCGGCCCGGCGGGCACGCCGCGCGCCTCCATTTCCGCCAGCACCGCATGCCGCGGCAGGACTGCGATCCGGTCGGCCAGCGCCGTCGTCAGCGCCTCCCTGTGCTCCAGCCGGTCGCGGTTGGTCCGGTAGGCGGGCTCGAGGTGCAGCGTCAGACCGAGGCCCTCGCAGAGCCGTGCAAACTGCCCGTCATTGCCACAGGCGATCACCAGCGGCCCGTCGGCGGCTTCGAACACCTGATATGGCACGATCGTCGGGTGACTGTTGCCGAGGCGGTGCGGATCGCCGCCGCCGACCAGGTGGTCCGTGGCCTGGTTGGCGAGCACCGCCAGCTGGGTGTCGAACAGGCTGAGGTCGATCCACTGGCCGAGGCCGCTGCGCTGACGCATCTGCAGGGCCGCGAGCACGGCGACGGTTCCGTACATGCCGGTGAACAGATCGGCATAGGCGACACCCGGTTTGCTGGGCGGGCCGTCCGGCGAGCCGGTCAGGTCCATGATGCCGCCCATGGCCTGGATGATGAAATCGTAGCCGGCACGGGCGGCATAGGGTCCGTCCTGGCCGAAGCCGGTGACCGAGGCATAGATCAGGCCTGGGTGGTCCCGCGACAGCGCGGCATGGTCGAGACCGAATTTCTCCAGCGCACCGACGCGGAAGTTTTCCAGCACCACATCGGCGGCTCCGGCGAGCCGGCGGACCAGGGCCAGATCCTCCGGGTTGCGAAAGTCGAGCGCGATGGAGCGTTTGCCGCGGTTGGCGGCCATGAAATAGGCCGCGGTACCGTCTTCGGTCACCGGCCTGCCCCAGCCGCGGGTTTCATCGCCCGAGGGGCTTTCCACCTTGATCACGTCGGCCCCGAGGTCGGCGAGGGTCTGGCCGATCCAGGGACCGGCCAGCACCCGCGCCAGTTCGAGTACCTTCAGGCCGGCGAGCGGTCGGTTCGGCTGCATTTTCGGTCCTTCGGTCTGTTGCCGGTGCGATTTGGCGTCGCCCGGCCTGCGCGGTCAAGCGCCGTTGCCCTTGCAGGGCCTGCGGTGGTGACTTACATCGACAGCATGAAAAGCCCTTTGACACTGTTCCGACGCAAAAACAGCGTTACCGTGCTGCGCCTGGAGGGCGTGATCGGTGGCGCATCACGTCTCGGGGGACCGGCGCTGAGCGACGTGGCGCTGGCGCCGCTGATCGAGGCCGCCTTCACCCGCGGCAAGCCGAAGGCGGTGGCGCTGGCACTCAACTCGCCCGGCGGAAGCCCGGTGCAGTCGAGCCTGATCGCCGCCCGGATCCGGCGCCTCGCCGATGAAAACGCGGTGCCGGTGTTCGCCTTCGTCGAGGACGTGGCGGCCTCCGGCGGTTACTGGCTGGCGACCGCGGCTGACCGGATCTATGTGGACGAAAGCAGCATCATCGGCTCGATCGGCGTGATTTCCGCCTCGTTCGGATTCCACGAGTTTCTCAGCCGCAACGGCATCGAACGCCGGGTTCATACCGCCGGTGAGGACAAGAGCATGCTCGACCCGTTCCGCCCCGAGCGGGAAGAGGACGTCGCGCGGCTCAAACGGCTCCAGAAGGTGATCCACGGGAATTTCATTTCCCAGGTCAGGAACCGCCGCGGCGCCAGCCTCGAGCGCGACGACCTGTTCTCCGGCGACATCTGGCTCGGTCGGCAGGGTGTCGAGGTGGGGCTCGCCGACGCGGTCGGCCATCTCGTGCCGGTGATGCAGGGCATGTTTGGCGAGGATGTCCGGTTCAACCAGGTGCGGCCGCGGCGTGGTCTGTTTCGCCGGCTCGGACTTCCCGGAGTCTCGGATGCGATCGGCGGCATGGAAGCGGCGGCCCTCTGGTCCCGGTTCGGGCTCCAGGCGCCATGATCATCAAGGCGGTTCTGCTGTTTCTCGTCGTCATCGGACTTCTCGGCATGACCGGCCGGTTCACCCGGTCGAAACCGCAGGACCGGCGTGGCCCCGAAATTCAATCCGCCCGCAAATGTCCCAAATGCGGCACCTATCTTGTGGGCAGCAGCCCCTGTGTCTGTGGTTACGACCGCGACGCCTAACCCACGACGGCAACGAGGTCGCGACGGATGCATGGTCTACTTACGGGTGTCGGTCTGGTGATTCTGCTGGTCAGCGGCGATCTGCTGGTGCGGGGCGCGGTTGCATTGAGCATCCGGCTCGGCCTGTCGCCGATGATCGTCGGGCTCACGGTGGTGGCGTTCGGCACCTCGGCGCCGGAGCTTCTGATCGGAATTCAGGCGGCGCTCGACGGCTTTCCCGGCATTGCCCTTGGCAACGTGGTCGGCAGCAATATCGCCAACGTGCTGCTGGTGCTGGGCCTGCCTGCGCTGATCTCGACGGTGCCGGCCACCAGCAACGGCAGCAGCCGAAGCTATATCCAGATGCTGCTGGCCTCGCTGGTGCTGATCGCGCTCTGCCTGTTCGGGCCGCTGCATTTCTGGCACGCGGCGGTGCTGCTGGGCCTGTTTGCCCTGCTGATGACCGACATGATCCGCTCCGGCCGCGAGCAGGCCGAAGAGGCCGGGCTGGAGGATTTCCCGAGCGGGATGCCGGCGTGGCGGATGCTGGTGTTTCTGGTCCTCGGACTTGTCGGCCTGCCGGTTGGCGCCAAGCTGCTGATCGACGGTTCGGTGGCGATCGCCCGCGACTTTGGTCTGTCCGAAGCGGTGATCGGCCTGACGATGGTGGCGGTCGGCACCTCGCTGCCGGAACTGGCGACGACGGTTGTGGCGGCGCTGCGCAAACATGCAGATGTGGCGATCGGCAACGTGCTCGGCTCGAACCTGTTCAACATCCTGTCGATCCTCGGCATCACCAGCCTGTTTGGCCCGATTGCCGTGGGCCCGGAGTTCCTCGCCCGCGATCTGTGGGTGATGCTCGCCGCGGCGCTGCTGATCGGACCGTTCGTCATGTCCGGGCGCCGCATCGGCCGGACTTGGGGCGTGGTGTTTCTCCTGCTCTACGCCGGCTATGTCGCCGTGCTGCTTTACAACACCGGAGGTCCCGCATGAAATCTGGCGCAGCACTTGTTACGGGCGGCGCGCGGCGGATCGGCCGCGCCCTGGCGCTGACCCTTGCCCGGCGCGGCCTCAATGTCGCCGTACACTACAATTCCAGCGCCGAAGAAGCGGAAGCGGTGGTGGCCGAGATCGAGGCGCATGGTGTACGCGGTGTGGCACTGAAGGCGGACCTGCTCGACCGCCACCAGACCCGCGACCTGGTGCCCGCCGCCGCCAGCGCGCTCGGCTGTCCGCTGAACGTACTGATCAACAATGCCTCGATCTTCGAACACGACACGATCCATACCGCGACATGGGACAGCTGGGACCGGCACATCGGGTCCAACCTGCGGGCGCCCTTTGAACTGACCCAGGCGTTTGCCGCTCAGGCAACACGCGGCGCGACAGATGCGCATGGCGAACCGGTCGCGGGATCCTGCATCATCAACATGATCGACCAGAGGGTGCGAAAACTCACGCCGGAGTTTTCAACCTATACGATTGCGAAGGTCGGTCTGTGGGCGCTGACGCAGACCTCAGCCCAGGGGCTGGCACCGGACATTCGCGTCAATGCCATCGGCCCCGGTCCGACGATCCAGGGCGCCCGTCAGACGGAGGCACATTTTGCAGCGCAGCGGGCGGCGACAATCCTCGAACGCGGTTCAGGACCCGACGAGATCTCGGCGGCGATGGAATACCTGCTGTCCGCGCCCGGGGTCACGGGCCAGCTCCTGTGCGTGGATGGTGGTCAGCATCTGGTATGGCAGACTGCCGACGTTCTGGGCGTGGAGTGAATTCCAGCAATTTGGGACGCGGAATCCGATGCAACCATGTTGACTTTTCCACCAGCAGGAACGGCGTCACATTTCCGTTTTGATTCTGTCAACGATTCCAGAAATTTACGCTATGCTAATTAAAAAATACAGTAAAATCAGTGACTTAAAAATTTGCTTAAATTTTAGTCAAACCTTGATCGCCTCAGTTTCCTATGGGAAAAACGGCCGTCGCGGGAACTTTCCAACAGACTTATCCACAGAAACGGTGGACACCTTTTCCCTTGAATTCGTCCCGCGCTCTATGCTGAGGAGAGTGAGAATCAACCATGGGTAGAGAAGATTCGACAGAATCACCCGGTTTGGCGGATGCTCCGACTTTCGAGGAGGGCAGCTCTGCAACCACGGCCCGCAGGCCCGGTCATGAGGTGATCCGTGACTGTCTGAAGGGGCTGGATGACAGCCCCGGCGTCTACCGGATGCTCGATGAACGGGGGGAGGTTCTCTATGTCGGCAAGGCCCGCAGCCTCAGACGCCGGGTTTCCTCCTACGCCAAACCGACAGGTCACAATGCACGCATAGGGAGAATGATCGCTGCAACTGCGTCGATGATGTTTCTGACGACGGAGACGGAAACCGAAGCCCTTCTGCTGGAGCAGAACCTGATAAAGCAGCTGAAACCGCGCTACAATGTGTTGTTGCGTGACGACAAAAGCTTTCCCAACATCCTCATCACCGACGCCCATGCCTTCCCGCAGATCACCAAACACCGTGGACAGAAAAAGACACCCGGCCGCTATTTCGGTCCCTTCGCGTCCGCCGGCAGCGTCAACCGTACCCTGAACCAGCTGCAGCGCGCGTTCCTGCTGCGCAACTGTTCGGATGCGATGTTCGAGAGCCGCACCCGGCCCTGCCTGATGTTTCAGATCAAACGATGCTGCGCACCGTGTGTCGGTAAGGTCAGCGAGGAGGACTATGCAGCCCTTGTCGAGGACGCGGCCCTGTTTCTGAACGGACGTTCGACGCGGATACAGACCCAGCTTGCCAGCGACATGGCTGAAGCCTCGGCGGCGATGGAATTCGAGCGGGCGGCGGCCCTGCGCGACCGCATCAGGGCCCTGACCAATGTTCAGGCCACCCAGGGCGTCAATCCGGAGGGGGTCGAGGAGGCGGACGTTATTGCACTGCACCAGGATGGCGGCCATGCCTGCGTTCAGGTGTTCTTCATCCGCGCCAACCAGAACTGGGGCAACCGGGCCTATTTCCCGCGCACCGGGGCAGGCGCCGAGCCGGAGGAAATCCTCGAGGCGTTTCTCGGCCAGTTCTATTCCAACAAACCGCCGCCGCGGATGATCCTGCTGAGCCAGGCGATCGAGAATACCGACCTGATGGAAGAGGCGCTGAGCGCGAGCCTCGGGCGCAGGGTGTCACTGCTGGTGCCGCAAAGGGGCGAAAAGGCGCAGTTGGTCGAACAGGCCGCCCGCAACGCCCGGGAAGCGCTTGCACGGCGGGTCGCCGAAAGCGCCAGCCAGGCGGCCCTGCTCGACGGCGTGGCGAAGGCGTTCGGTCTCGATGCCCCGCCGCGGCGGATCGAGGTCTATGACAACAGTCACATCATGGGCACCAACGCCGTCGGCGGCATGATCGTCGCCGGGCCGGAAGGCCTCATCAAGTCGCAGTACCGCAAGTTCAACATCAAATCGAAGGAGATCACCCCTGGCGACGACTTCGGCATGATGCATGAGGTGCTGACCCGGCGTTTCTCCCGCCTCGCCGAAGAGGACGCGGACCGCGAGGGCGACACCTGGCCGGATCTGGTGCTGATCGACGGCGGCGCAGGGCAGATATCCGCCGCCGAAGCCGCGCTGGCCGAACTGGGCATCAGCGGCGTCACCCTGATCGGCGTCGCCAAGGGCGAGGATCGCGACGCGGGCAAGGAGGAGTTTCACCGCGCCGGCAGACGGCCGATGGCGCTCGGCCACCGCGACCCGGTGCTCTACTACATTCAGCGGCTGCGCGACGAGGCGCACCGCTTTGCCATCGGCGCCCACCGCAGCAAACGCGCGGCGCAGACCCGTGCCACGCCATTGGACGAGGTGCCCGGCGTCGGCGCCGCCCGCAAACGTGCGCTGCTGGCGCATTTCGGTTCGGCCAAGGCGGTATCCCGGGCCGGGCTGACCGATCTCAAGGCCGCTCCAGGCATTTCCGACGCCCTGGCCGAAACCATCTACGCGTTTTTCCACGGCGAACGGTAGTCCGGGCCTGGCGGAAGCGTCGAGGCGGCGGGGGAAATTACGCGTGGAGCGACGCGAGCGGCTTTCGGGTCCGGCCCGGACGGGTTATATGACTAGCGTACGCCGCTGCCGGTGTGCCTTACGGACAGTTGAATGACCTGGAACATCCCGAATATCCTGACACTGGTGCGGCTGCTTGCGGCCCCAGGTGTCGCGCTTGCATTCGTGCTCTTCGACCGGCCGACCGCGGACTGGGTGGCGATGGCGCTGTTCGTGCTGGCGTCGGTGACGGATTGGCTGGACGGCCGCCTGGCCCGGGCATGGAAACAGGAAAGCAATTTCGGCCGGATGCTCGACCCGATCGCCGACAAGGCAATCGTGGTGATCGCCCTCGCGGTGATTGTCGGTGTCAGCCACCTCGATCCGTGGATTCTCGCGCCGGTGGCGTTCATTCTGCTGCGGGAGGTGTTCGTTTCCGGACTGCGCGAATTCCTTGGCACGAAGGCCGCCACTCTCAAGGTCACCTGGCTCGCCAAGTGGAAAACCACGGTCCAGATGGTGGCGATCCCGGTCCTGCTCGTTGCCGGCGTGTTCCGGATCAACGGGGCGGTTCCCGAGGGCTTTGGTGCGGTGATGGGGGCGATCGGTCTGGTGCTGATCTGGCTGGCCGGGCTGCTGACCGTTGTCACCGGATACGACTATTTCCGCAAGGCGATGCCGTTTCTGAGGGACGGCGAATGAGTCTCAGGGTGCTGTATTTTGCCTGGCTGCGCGAACGGATCGGCGTTCCGTCGGAAACCGTCGACACCGGCGCGGCTACCGTCGCCGATCTGGTTGCCGAGTTGCGGACCCGAGAAGAGCGCTATGCGCTGGCCTTTTCCGATCTCAGGTCGGTGCGGGTGGCGGTCGACCAGGAGCTGACCGGTTTCGATGCGCCGCTGGCCGGGGCGCGCGAGGTGGCGTTTTTTCCACCGATGACCGGGGGCTGAATGACGGTCCGGGTGCAGCGGGATGACTTCGATCTCGGCGCGGAGCTCGCCGCCCTGCGGGCCGGGCGCACGGATATCGGCGCCCTTGTCAGTTTCACCGGCCTCGTGCGCGACAGCGCCGGTGGGGACGCGGTTTCCGGACTGGAACTGGAACATTATCCCGGCATGACCGAACAGGCGCTGGCGAAGATCGAGTCGGAAGCGCGGGACCGCTGGCCGCTCCAGGCCTGCCTGATCGTGCACCGCTGGGGCAGGCTGCTTCCGGGCGAGCAGATCATGATGGTGGCCACCGCCTCTCCCCATCGCCAGGCCGCGTTCGAGGCCGCCGAGTTTCTGATGGACTTCCTCAAATCGCGCGCACCGTTCTGGAAGCGTGAACACGGACCCGCCGGCGCGAAATGGGTCGATGCCCGCAATCTCGACGAAGCCGCGCTGGCGCGTTGGACGAAACCTCGCTGACCCGCTTCGGCCGGCAGCGTCAGTTGTCCCTGCGGTCGTCGGGGAACGCGGCGACCCAGGCCTCGCGCATCTCTGTCATCTGCTGCTCCGCCTGAGCCGCACGCTGGTCCGCATCGTCAAGTTCGGCCTGGATCTGCCGCAGCCGGGCGATCATGGCGTTTTCGGCTTCCACGAGACCGGCCTCCGCTTCCATTCGCGCCGCTTCGGCCTGTTCCAGCCTGCCGATCAGCGTCGCGGTCTGGTGCGGGCCATGCGCCCCGGACGGCGCATTCAGCGCCGAATAGAGCGCCCGCAGCACCCAGCCCAGAAGCACCGCGCCAAACAGCGCTCCGGCAATCACAAGTATCAGTTCATCGCGGTTCACTGGCCGTCTCCCTCGCCGGTTTCCTGTTCAGGTGCCGGTTCGCCGGATGCCGCGGCCGTCGCTGCTTCGTCCGTGCCGTCCGTCTCCACGGTGCCAGGCGTCTGCGCCGCCGCCGTTTCATCCGCCGCCGTTTCCGGCGCCCCGGCGGCATCGTCGCCGGGCGCGTCCTCCGATGACGGCTCCGTCGTGGTACCGGGCGGGGTCTGCGTCACCAGTCTGATCTCGATGCGCCGGTTCAGGGCCCGGCCCTCGCGCGTGCCGTTGTCGGCAACCGGGTTTTCCTCGCCATAGCCGCGCGCGGTAAGCGTCACCGGACCGGGATCGCGGGCCGCAAGCGCGGTGCGGACCGCTTCCGCCCGCCGCGCGCTCAATGTGCGGTTGCCTTCCTCCGAGCCCCGGTCGTCCGTGTAGCCGCCGATCTCGAATGCGAGGCCGGGGCAGGTCCGCAGCACTTCGGCCACCCCCTCGATCAGTTCGGCACTCTCCGGCGAAATGGTCGCCGAGCCGAGCGCGAACTGCACGCCCCCCTCCGCGAGGATCGCGGCGATGTCGCGTTCGCATCCGTCCGGCGTCGACGTGATCTCGTCGGCGCTGTGGTCCATCGCTTCTTCTTCGGCACCGGCCTCCACCGGTCCGTCCGCTTCCGCTACGGTGTCGTCCGACGCCGCGCCGATCGGGAGTGCCGTGATTTCGATCCGCCGGTTGCGGCCGCGACCCTCGCTGGTGTCGTTGTCCGCCACCGGATTGGCCTCTCCATATCCCCGCGCCGTCAGTGTCACCGAACCGGTGTCAAACCCTTCCAGCGCTCCGACCACCGCTTCGGCCCGCTCAAGGCTCAGCCGTTCGTTGGCGGCGCTGTCACCCCGGTCGTCGGTATAACCGGCCACCTCGAACCCGGTCTCCGGGCATCCCCGCAGCAGCGATGCCACCGACAGCAGGGTTTCAAGGCTTGCAGGTGCGATCGAGGTCGAGCCGGGGTCGAATTCGATCGGTGCCTCCTCGAGCAGCGCGGCGATTTCCCCGCCGCAGGATCCGCCGGTGTCTGCGGCCTGTGCCGTTTCCGATCCGGCTGCTGCATCCGTCCGAATCAGTCGCAGTTCGATGCGCCGGTTCTGCCGCCGTCCCGCCTCGGTATCGTTGCCGGCGACCGGCTGGTCAGCGCCGTAACCGACCGCACTCAGCGTAATCAGCGGCAGATCCGTGTCTTCCAGTGCGTCTCGCACCGCTTGCGCCCGCTGTTCGCTGAGCCGCCGGTTGGCATCGGCGCTGCCCTGGCTGTCGGTATGTCCGGCGATCTCGAAACCGGCGCCGGGACACTGCTGCAGAATGTCGGAGATCGCGGCGATGATGCCCTGGCTCGACGGTTCGATCCGCGTCGATCCGGGCGCGAAGGCAATTGCCTCCGCCGAAAGGATCGCGCCGATTTCCTCGGCACAGGCTTCCGGCCGCGACATGGTTGCCAGCCGCTCCGCCTGGGCGAGCGCTTCCGCCGCTGCGGCATCGAATGCGATGTCCACCTTTGCCCGTTCCACCTTCGACTGCAGCAGGCGCGACACCCTGGCCTCGGTATCCTCGGTCACACCCCAACCGCTCAGAACCACGTCGCCGCCGGTCACGTTCAGCACCCCGTGTCGGATCCCGCGAAGCGCTTCCAGCCCCGCCAGCACCCGTCCAGGCCAGCCCTCGGGCAGGGCGGGGTCGATGGTCAGCCGCTGCTCGACATTCTCATGGCCGAAAAGCGCCACCGCATAGGCCGTCACCGCATCGCGGGAGGTCGGATCGCCCACCACGCCGGTCAGTTCGAGCCGGCCCGCCTCATTGAGGACAGCGGAGAATTCCGGCACCGTCCCCGCTTCCGCCGTGCCGCCGTCCTCCGGCCACTCGACCGTGGAGGTCAGCGTGTAACCGGCGGGCAGCCGGCTGCGCAGAACCGCTTCCGCCGAAGCCACCTGATCGGCGGTAATGTCCGGTGCGCCGTGCAGAGTGACGTCGGTATCGCTGATTTCCAGGCTGCCCGCGCCCAGCGCATGCAGGGCCTCCACCGCCTGCACCGCCGCCTGTGTCCAGTCGGGTGTGGGCGCACCGATTCCGATCCGGCAGGACGATTCGTCCGCGCCGTCCGGCAGCCTGAGCGCCGCCTGCAGAACCGCCGCCTCCGCAGTCGTTTCCGCGGTGCAGGCGGTCAGTTCCCCGTCGGTTCCGTCAAAGGAATAGTCGAAGCGGAACGGCGCGATCACCGGCCTGGGAGCCGAGATCGCCAGGTCCAGGGCGACCCCCTCCGGCAGGGTCGCCCTGAGCGACGTTTCCAGGGCATCGCGCGCCGCCGCGCTGTCAGCCACCGCCGTCACCTTCACCAGGCCAGGCGTGACGCTGACTTTCGCCCGCGGCAGCCCGGAGATCACCGACAGGCCGAAACCAAGGCTCTGCGCCCAGCCCTCCGGCCCCGGGTAGTCGGCGGTTTCCAGAAGATTGGTGATCTGGCCGGTGAACCGCCCGTCACCGAGCGCGGTTCGGATCGCCCGTTCCTCGACCGATTCGAGCGGCGCCAGGCCGATCAGCGACACATCGCTGCCGTTGCGCAGGATCTCGACGGCAAATTCCGGCGCCGCCATCGGGTCCGGCGCGGCGATGGTCAGCTGATCGACGATCCTTGACGGATCCACCACCTGGCGCACGATCTCCAGCGTCCGGAACCGTCCCGTCTCGTTCGGCGCCTCGCCGGTCAGGGTGACGATGGTCCCGTCAGTGGTGAAGTTCATCCACGCATGCACCGGATCGTTCAGCGCCGCCTCGATCCGGCTTTTGGTCCGGCTCTCCACGTAATCGACCGCATGTTCGGCGGCGATCCAGGCGAGGTATCCCGATCCGGCAAGGGAAACGGTGGCAAGCAGCAGGGCGCGTGCGCGCATGTGGAAGTCCATCCCAGTTCAACGGTCCCGGGGAAATAGGCCCTGCGGCCGGCCCGGGCAAGGCCAGGTTGCCCCGGCGTTACAGCAGCGCCGCCAGCAGCAGGGCACCGGCGAAAATCAGCCCGGCGTCCCGGTTCGAGCGAAACAGCATCATGCAGACCGCCGGGTCTGCGATGTCGAGCCGGCGCAGCTGCCACGTCAGATGCGCCGAAAATCCCAGCAGCCCGATCAGCGCGATCATCTCCGCCAGCGACGTGCCAAGCGCCAGCACGATCGCCGCGACGCCGAGCGCGACCGCGACGATCTGAAACCGGAGCAGCCACCTCGGCGTTGCGGCGCCAAACAGCCGCGCGGTGGATTTTACGCCGATCAGCGCGTCGTCCTCGATGTCCTGATGGGCGTAGACCGTGTCGTAGAACAGAGTCCAGGCGATGCCCGCCAGATAGAGCAGCACCGGCGGCCAGGCCAGCGATCCGGTATGTGCCACCCAGGCCAGCATGGCGCCCCAGTTGAAGGCAAGCCCGAGAAACACCTGCGGCCACCAGGTGAACCGCTTGGCAAAGGGATAGATGCACACCAGCGCCAGCGAGGCGATCCCCAGCAACACGGCCTGCGGCGGGAAGGTCAGCAGAATCGCGAAGGCGAGCAGGGCCTGCGCCGCCATCCACACCAGCGCCTGCCGCACGCTGACCTGGCCCGAGGGCAGGGGCCTCGACCGGGTGCGTGCCACTGAGGCGTCAATATGCCGGTCGGTGATGTCGTTCCAGGTGCAGCCCGCGCCGCGCATCAGGAACGCACCCGCCGCACACCCCAGCACGATCCAGAGATCGAACCACCGGGCGCCCGCCGGATCTGCGGCGGCGGCCAGGCCCACCCCCCACCAGCATGGCAGCAGCAGCAGCCAGGTGCCGATCGGCCGGTCCGCCCGCGACAGTCGCAGGAACGGGCGGGCGAAGGAGGGTGCCCGGCTGTCGACCCAGTTTCCGCGAACCGCGTCGGCAACCCTTCCCTCCGGGTCGGCCGTCGGATTAATGTTCGGGTTCATTTGGAGAAGACCATGGCGGACCCCGGCGGAAAAATCAGACTGTTTGTCACTCCGGACCTCTATGCCGGAGCGCGGGTAATGCTCAACCCCGATCAGGCGCATTATCTCTTCAACGTGATGCGCCGCACGGCGGGTGACCGGCTGTCGGTGTTCAACGGCCAGGCCGGCGAATGGCTGGCCGAAATCACCGGAACCGGCAAACGCGGCGGAACGCTCGACATACTTGAACAGACCGCGCCCCAGTGCAACCCGCCGGACCTCTGGCTGCTGTTCGCGCCGATCAAGAAGGCCCGCACCGATTTCATCGTCGAAAAGGCGACCGAACTCGGAGCATCGCGTATTCAGCCCGTTTTCACCCGCCACACCAATTCCGAACGGCTGCGCATTGACCGGCTCCGTGCCCATGCCGTTGAAGCCGCCGAACAATGCGGCGGCACCTTCGTTCCCGACGTGGCCGAACCCGTGAAGCTGGCGGCGCTCCTCGACCGCTGGGATCCGGCGCGCCGCATGATGTTCTGCGACGAGGCCCGGACCGCACGGCCGGCTCACGCGGCGCTCAGCGATGCGGGTCCCGGCCCATGGGCGATCCTCATCGGGCCCGAGGGCGGTTTTGCTGCGGAGGAGGTGGAACGGCTGCGCAGCCAGCCCCATGTAACCCCGGTGACGCTCGGCCCCCGCATCCTGCGCGCCGACACCGCCGCCGCCGCCGCGCTCGCCGTCTGGCAAACGGCACTCGGAGACTGGACATGACATTTCGCCCGGCCAGGGAGTCTGACGCTCCGGCCATCGACGCCTTCCTGGCCACGCGGCGTCAGACATCGATGTTCCTGCGCTCCAACCTTGCGGAATGCGGCCCCTGCGGTGCGGGCGACATGCAGTTCACCACCCGCATGTGGCTCTCCGGTCCCGACAGCGGCCTGACCGGCGTTGTCGGCCTTTCGAAGGCCGGCTGGCTGCTGCTTCAACTGCCCGGAGGAGCGCCCGCCGTACCGCTGCGGCAGATCCTGGCGGGGGCAACACTGCACGGTGTCAACGGTGACGCGGATCAGGTCGCGGCGCTGCTCCGCAGCCTCGATCTGCATGACGTGCCCCGGGTCATGGACGACGTGCAGCCGCTCTACAGCCTCGACCTCGCGGATCTGGTGATCGCCGCCGGTGAAACCTGGCTGCGCAGACCCGAACCGGCTGACAGCGCCCTGCTCGCCGGCTGGCGGGCACGGTTCCTGACCGAAATCATGTCGATGCCGCCGGCCATGGCACTTCTTCAGGCAAACCGGGATCTGGAAACCTATCGCGCCAACGACCGACTGCGGCTGCTCTGCGATGCCGCGGGGCCGGTCGCCATGACCGCATTCAATGCCGCGCTGCCGGACATGGTCCAGATCGGCAACGTTTTTACCCCCCCGGACAACCGGGGCAGGGGGTTCGCCCGCCGCGCGGTATCGCTGCATCTGAATGAGGCCCGCCAGGCCGGTGTGACCGAGGCGATTCTCGCCTCCGCCAGCCCGGCGGCCAACCGCGCCTATGAGGCAATCGGCTTTCGCCGCTGCGGCAGCTATGCGATCATTCATTTTGCCGAGCCGCAGTCCATGGAACCGTTGCCATGTCCCTGATCCGTCCCGAACTCGCCGAACGGCTGCACCGCTGGCGCGAGCCGGCCGTCTGGGGGCTGACTGCTCTTGTCGGGGCCTACTGGAGCGTGACCGGCCTCGCCGGTTCCGCGTGGCTGCTGACCCTCACCGGCCTTCTGCTGGCCGCGGTTGGAGCCGCTTTCGCCCTCGGCGCTGTGCGCCGCATTCGCCTTGCCGATCCGGTCCCGGCCGAAGGCGTCGTCCAGATCGACGAGGGACGCGTCGGCTATTTCGGTCCGCTCGGAGGGGCGTTCATCGACGTGGACAACCTCGACCGGGTCGAGATCACCGCCCGGTTCTGGCGGCTGAGTGGCGTCGACGGGGCCCAGGTCAACATTCCGCGGGGCGCCGCCGGCGCCGAAAGGCTGCCGGACGCGCTCAGCGTCCTGCCCGGTTTTACCCTTGGCGGCAAACCCTTGCAGCGTGGCGGAACCCGGGTGATGTGGGAGCGGTCGGTGAAAGTCACGCCGTTCCGCCGGATCGCCCCGCCGCGCAGCCCGCACCGCCCGGGCTGATCCCGGCCGGCATCGGCGGGTCGGTGGCGGTCAGCCCGCCTGGACAGTATGCGCCTCCGGCGTCAATTCGTCGGTTGCCCAGCATTCCACCATCGCCAGCAGTGCCTGGGGCCGGAACGGTTTGGTGATGTAGTCGTTCATGCCCGCCTCGACGCACTGCTCCCGGTCGCCGCGCATGGCATTGGCGGTCATGGCAACAATCGGCACCGAGGCCGCGGCCCCCGATCCGGCCCGAATCCGGCGCGTCGCCTCAAGGCCGGTCATGCCAGGCATCTGCACATCCATCAGCACCAGGTCAAACCTGCCGCTGAGCACCATGTCCACCGCCGAATGTCCGTCGCGGGCGACGGATACCCGGTGTCCGCTCCGGCGCAGCACCGCCTCTGCGACCATCCGGTTGACCTCGTTGTCCTCGACCAGCAGCACGTCCCGCGCCGTCGCGGCCCGCGGGATCGCCGGGGTCTCCACGCTCTCCGGTGCCGGCCATGGCCCGGAAGCCGTCCGCAGGAACGGCAGTTCGAACCAGAAATGGCTGCCGTGGCCGGGACGGCTGGACAGGCCGATTTCACCGCCCATCAGTTCAACCAGTCCGCGGGTGATCGCCAGCCCGAGGCCGGTGCCGCCATAGCGCCGCGCCGTCGACGAATCTCCCTGGGTGAAACGCTGAAAAAGTCTCGCCTGTTCGTCCGGGCTCAAACCGATGCCGCTGTCGCGTACCGAGAACCGCAGCGGCACCGACGTCCCGGTATGGCCGACGACGCCGACCGACATCGAAACGCTGCCCTGCCCGGTGAACTTGACCGCATTGCCGACGATGTTGGTCAGGCACTGGCGCAGGCGGCCCGGATCGCCGGTCAGAAGCGGCGGAACGTCGGCGGCAATCTCGAGGTGAAGCTCGACGTCCTTTTCCATCGCCCGCGGTGTCAGCAGATCCCGGACGCTTCGGGCCAAGGCCGCCGGATCGAAGGCGATATGCTCGAGATCCACCTGACCTGCCTCGATCTTCGAACAGTCGAGAATGTCATTGAGAATCGCCAGCAGCGCCTCGCCGGAGCTTTGGATCATTTCCGCGTGCCGCCGCTGTTCCGGATCGAGCGGGCTGTCGAGAATCAGGCCCGCCATGCCGAGAACACCGTTCATCGGCGTGCGGATCTCATGGCTCATCGTGGCGAGAAATTCGGATTTGGCCCGGTTGGCCGCCTCTGCCTGGGCCAGGCTCCGGCTCAGGGCCTCGGTGCGCTGCCGCACCCGCTCCTCCAGCGCCTCGTTGATGCGCTTCAACTCGCGGTTGGCATTGAACAGTTCCAGACTCTTCTGTTCCAGCAGCCGCTCGGCTTCGGCGCGGGCACGCCGTTCACGCTCATGGCGTTCCCGTGACACCGTGGGCTGCGCGTCCGTGATCCGGTCGTTCGCGGTGTTCATGGGGATACTCAGGCGGCCCGGGTCAGGGTGAACCGGACCGCGGTGCCCGCGTCGGTTGTCAGCGGCTCCTGGTCGAGGGTCACGGGTTCGGCGAAATGAATGATGCAACCCTCAAGCAGCCCGCGACAGAAATCTCCCAGCGGGCGGCAGGACCGGTACAGAATCTCGACCCGGTTCTCCTGGCTGCAGTCATATTCAAAGCTCGGCAGTTCCGCTTCTGGATAGAGCTTGCGCACTTCCACATGGATCCTGTCCTCGACATCGCGCAGAAACTCGAAGAGGTTCCGCTCCGGTTCGAAAAACTGCGGATATCCGCTGACAAAACGGCCAAACAGATGCCGACCGTAGGTCTGCAGCAGCTCCGGAACCGGGGTGCCGGTCCGCCGGGAAAGTTCGCGCACGAGCGCTACCATTTCCTGGTAGTCATAGGTGCCAACCGCCGTATACGACCCGCCAGACGGCAGATCGCTGTCGGCGATGATCGCGTCGGTCATTTCTTCGCCAAAGGCTGCGTCAACCATGTCGGTAAATTCGGTGAACACGAAACCCTTCATGCAATTCTCCTTCCCGTCCCAAACCGGCATGGTGCCGGATCGGTTTAAATGATGCCGTGCCACTGTTGCCCAATGTGTTAATGCTTCCGCTTATGCATCAGGATTTGTTAACGAAGCCTGAACTCCGGAAAACGGCTCCATTCCCCGCGCTTGCCACACCGGGCGAGCCGGATTAAATGCGTCAGACCTACGCAGGCAAGGAAATACCGCAACATGTCGATACCCCAGTCAGGCGGGGGCCTCATCGAGGACCGCAATCAGCTCGCCCAGTACCTTGCCGACGGCTGCAAGCCGCCCGAGAACTGGGCCATCGGTACCGAGCATGAGAAATTCGGCTATTGCCTGAAGTCGCACAAACCACTGCCTTATGATGGCGCGTGTTCGATCCGCACCATGCTCGAAGGCCTGCGCGACCGCTTCGGCTGGGCACCGGTTGAAGAGGGCGGCAACATCATCGGTCTGACCAAGGACGGCGCCAACGTCAGCCTCGAACCCGGCGGTCAGCTCGAACTCTCCGGCGCGCCGCTGAAAACCATTCACGGCACATGCGACGAGGTGAACGAACATCTGCGTGAGGTCAAATCGGTCGGCGACGAATGCGGCATGGGCTTCATCGGCCTCGGCGCTGCGCCCGAATGGACCCATGACGACATGCCGCTGATGCCCAAGGGCCGCTACCGTCTGATGGACGGCTACATGCAGAAGGTCGGGACCCACGGCAGGCAGATGATGCGCCGCACCTGCACCGTCCAGGTCAATCTCGACTGGTCGTCCGAAGCCGACATGGTGCAGAAGTTCCGCGTCGCCCTGGCGCTGCAACCCGTCGCCACCGCCCTTTTCGCCAACTCGCCGTTCTTCGAAGGCAAACCCAACGGCTGGCAGTCCTGGCGCGCCCGCATCTGGCGCGATCTCGATTCCGCGCGCACCGGCATGCTGCCGTTCGTGTTTGAGGACGGCATGGGGTTTGAACGCTATGTCGACTATGTGCTCGATGTCCCGATGTATTTCGTCTACCGCGACGGCAAGTACATCGACGCGCTGGGCATGTCGTTTCGTGATTTCCTCGACGGAAACCTGCCTGCGCTGCCCGGCGAAAAGCCCACCCTGTCCGACTGGGCCGACCACCTGACCACCGTTTTTCCCGAAGCCCGCATCAAGAAATTCATGGAAATGCGCGGCGCGGATGGCGGCCCCTGGCGGCGCATCTGCGCCCTGCCGGCGTTCTGGGTCGGTCTGATGTACGATCAAACCGCGCTCGATTCCTCCTGGGACCTGGTGAAGGACTGGACGGTCGAGGAACGCGCCGCGCTGCATCACGATGCCGCCAAATTCGGCCTGAAAGCCGAGTTCCGTGGTCGCACCATGCGCGACCTCGCCCGCGACGTGCTGGAAATTTCCCGGTCCGGCCTTGTCGGCCGCGCCCGCCCCGGCGCCGGCGGCCTGATCGCCGATGAGACCCACTTCCTCAACGCCCTGCACGAAAGCGTGGAGACCGGCCAGACCCCGTCGGACGAACTGCTCGCCAGATACCACGGCGAATGGGGCGGGGATCTGAGCCGGATTTATGCGGAATACAGCTACTGAGGCGCGGCACTGCATGAGCCCGGATGTCAGACCGGCGGGGCCGGGGGGGACCAGCACATGCTCCACGTCCTGACCCACAACATCCTGCCGGTTTTCGCGATGCTTGCGCTCGGTTTCATCCTCGGACGTGCCGGCAGGGTCAGCCGCGAAGAGGCGGTCTCGATCAACCGGATCGCCTTTCTGGTGCTTCAGCCGGCGCTGATCTTTCCGCTGATCGAAGGGCTGCACTGGAGCGAGTTTCGCATCGATGCCATCGCCCTCTACGGTGCCTGTCAGGCGGTGCTCTTCACCGCGACGTTCCTGATCGCACGCCATGTCCTGCGCCGGGAGGTGCTCGAGGCCTGGCTGCTGGCAATGGCGACGATCTTCGTCAACACGCTGCTCTACATCTGGCCGATTTCATATCTGATCTACGGCGAGGATGCGGCGATGCCGGTGACCGGAATCGTCGCCTGGGACACCGCCTTCACCTTCGTTTTCTTCATCATCACCACCAGCCTGATGGCCAACCGCCAGGCCTCGTCGGCCCAGTCCGTACGCCGCATCGCCGCCAACCCGGTGCTGATCGCCATCGCCCTCGGCGCGCTCGGCAACGCTTTCGCGCTCGAGGTGCCCGAACCGGTTTTGACCGCTCTGGACTTCGCCGGCGCCGGCGCCGCGCCCCTGACCCTGCTTGCGCTGGGGGTGATTCTGTCCGCCCACGCGCTCACCCCGACCCCCACCATCATTGTCGTTTCGGGAATGAAGCTGATCGCCTTTCCGGTGCTGGTCTGGCTCGCCCTGCACATCGGCCAGCGCCCGCCCACATGGAACACCCTGTTGCTGCTGACAGCCGCCGGGCCTTCCGGTGCAATGGCCTTCGCGCTGGCGATCCTGCACGGCGTACGCACCGACCAGATCGCCCCGGTCATCGTCTGGACCTCGGCCCTGTCGCTGCTCACCCTCGCCTGGCTGGCCTGATCCCGCGCCGCCCTTGCCCCCGCCCGGACCTTCGACGCATAGTCACGCCACCCGCGCCGGCCGGGGCAACAATTGGGGGAAGCCAAATGGAAATCGCACTCTTTCACACCGGTCAAAGCCTTGTCGGAACGTTCGACAACCTGCTCGACGACCTCGGCTATACCGGCAAGCGTATCCACCGGGTCCGCGAGGACCTGCTGGCCAAGGCCCGTGACACCGGTCTCGACAGCGCCCGGCCCGAGATCCTCGACGAACTGCGCGGCCTGCTCTCGGCCGACGCCGTGCTCTGCACCTGCTCGACCATCGGCCCCTGCACCGACGAGATCGCCCGCGACCACGCCCATGTGATCCGCGTCGACCGCCCGGCGATGGAGGAGGCCTGCACCCACGGACCCGACGTACTGATGGTGATCTGCCTCGAAAGCACCCGCGGCCCCAGCCTCGCCCTGCTCGAGGAAAGCGCCCGGTCCGGGGGCCGCGCCATTTCCCCGCGCGTCCTGCTCTGCGACGCCGCCTGGCCGCTGTTTGTCCGCGGTGAAACCGAAGCCTTCGGTCGCGCGGTTGCCGACCGGATCCGCGCCGAAACCGAAAGTCGCAGGCCCGACTGCATCATCCTCGCCCAGGCCTCGATGCGGCCCGCCGAAGACCACCTCACGGACCTCGGCATTCCGGTGATCTCGACACCGCCGCCCGCCGCCGCACGCCTGGTCGAACTCGCGACGCTGCACGCGCTCGACCGCTGACCCGGCGGCCACCTGAACTGACTGGCGACCGCACCACCGGTGCCGGTCGCCCTGCGCCCTCAGCCGACGAATACAGCGTCCAGTGGCGGGAAACCGTTGAACCCGACCGAGGAATAGCTGGTCGTATAGGCCCCGGTGCAGAGGATCCGGACCTGGTCACCGGCCCGCAGCCCCGCAGGCAGCATCACCGGCGTCTTTTCATAGAGCACATCCATCGAATCGCATGACGGACCGGCAAGGATCGACGGCTCAACCGCCTCGCAGAGGTCGTGATCGGTCTCGATCTGATAGCGGATCGCTTCACCGATGGTCTCGGCAAGGCCCGAGAACATGCCGATGTCGAGATAGACCCAGCGCAGCGGGTCGTCGGCATCCTTTTTCGAAACCAGCATCACCTCGGAAACGATCACGCCCGCCTCGGCCACCAGACCGCGACCAGGCTCGGCCATGACATGGACCGCATCCCCGAACCGGGCCCGCACCGACGCCATCACTTCGGCGCAGTAATCGCGGGTGTTGCCGACCGGCTGGCCGTAGAACGCCGGAAATCCGCCGCCAATGTTGAGGATCCGCAGCGCGAACCCGGCGTCCTGCGCCGCACTCCACAGGTCCGCCGCGGTATCGAGCGCGTCCTGCCACATGCCGGCCTCGCGCAGCTGGCTGCCCGCATGAAAAGAAATCCCGGCAATGTCGAGACCGAGGATCGACCCGAGCTGCATCAGCCGCAGGGCCTCGCGCTTTGAGCAGCCGAACTTGAAGCTCAGCGGCCAGTCGGCCTGACTCCGCTCGATCCGCATCCGCAGAATGACGCGCGCGCCCGGCGCGTTCTCGGCGATCTTGAACAGTTCGTCCTCGGCATCGGCGGCGAACTGACGAATGCCCATTTTCCACGCATGGGCAATATCCGACGCCCGCTTGATGGTATTGCCAAACGCAATGTCTTCCGGCGCGGCCCCCAGCGACAGGCAGAGATCGATCTCGCCGCGCGACGCCGCATCAAATTTCGCACCCTGCGCTATCAGCGTGGCAATCACCTGGGGTGCCGGGTTGGCTTTGACCGCGTAGTGAATCGACGCGGTGCCGAGTCCCTCGGCCAGGGCGGAATACTTGCGTCGCAGCATTTCGAGATCGAACACCATCGTCGGCCGCTCGAACCGTGTCGCGCGGATGTACGCGTCCTGGCTGGCGGATACGGCAGAGGTGCTGAGGTGTGAAACGGGTACGGCGGAAAACTCCGCCAAATTGGCAGCATGTAGCATGCGCATCTCCATCAGTCCCGGGCGACTTCATGATCCCGGCGTTCCCAAAAGAGACGTTACCGTCGCTACATGGCATGCCCGATTTCGGGACCCAGCAGAGGCGCGTGCGTTGGCGTCATGAAAACGCATATGTGGCCATCCGAAATCAGAATCAAGAATTATTTTCGCCCGGGCGAATATTTCCTGATCATCCTGAGGTTGTGCGGTTCGTCTGGGGCGGTGTCACGTGGAAAAGCGGCGCAGAGGGTTGGCCGGCGCCACGGCACACCCCGCCAAGGTCCTGAAATACATTAATGATTTCTGAACGCCTGCCCCGGCGCGACCCGACGAAGCCCCCGCCGCAATTCCGGGTCAGGGTCGCAGACCGGTTTCCTGAAGCATGCCGCGCTTTTTCGCCTCATAGTAATACCCGCGCGAATACCAGGACACCGCCCGGTCCGGTGATCCGTCCGCCAGCAGCCAGGCGCCACGCAGGTATTTTACCCCGTATTTGAGATTGGTCTCCGCTTCGAGCAGCCCGCTGGGACTGCCTTCGTACCCCATGGTCCGTGCCGTCGCCGGCAGGATCTGCATCAGCCCGTAATAAGGGCCGTTGCGGGCTTTGGGATTGTGGGTGCTTTCGCGGACGACCACCCGCTGCACCAGGTCTTCCGGAACACCATACACAGCGGAATACTTGCGGATCAGCCCGCGCAGCTCCGGCGTCTCATTCGGATAGAGCGCTGTCTGCGCCCGCGATGCCGGTGGCTCGGGCGGCGACGATCCCGCACACCCCGCGAGCACCAGCGCCGTTGCAAGCACAACGCCAAACCTGACAATTCTGCCCATACCTGTCTCCTGAAGGCTTTCGCCCTCATACGACTGGCGCGATTGCCCGTGAAGCCCCGCAATGGTGCCGGCCGACCCGTGAGCGGAAAATGACCTGGAGAGCCGTCGGGATCGGTTCCGTCCCCGTCCCGCCCGTCGGCCTGCGGCGCCCGAGGATCGCTCCCCAACCGGAGCCCAGTGCTCCAAAGCGACGGGTTTCCCGTTGACGGACCGACAGCACTCGGTCATTCGAAACACGACGTATTCCCGACCCCGTCGGGGGGGGGGGGGGGGCGGATGTCAGCGCCAAAGCTGCAATCAGCACTGGACAAACCGTGACGGCACCTTTCGCAATCACCCGCCGCGCCAATCTCGTTGGCGGATGCTGGATGGTCGCGTCCATGGCCGGATTCGCCGTCGAGGACGCTTTCATCAAGGCCGTGTCCCAGTATCTCCCGGTCGGCCAAATCCTGATCCTTTTCGGCCTTTTCGGCGCGGTGATTTTCGCGTGTCTCGCGACTTTCAAGAGACAGCCGCTGTTCATACCCGAGGTGCTTTCCCCGCCGATGCTGATACGCATGGTATTTGAAACCGTGGGCCGCCTGTTCTACGTGCTTGCGATTGCGCTGACCCCACTGTCCGCGACGACCGTAATCCTCCAGGCAACTCCGCTGGTCGTGGTTGCCGGTGCGGCTCTGGTGCTCGGCGAAAAGGTCGGCTGGCGGCGCTGGTCGGCCATTCTGCTTGGCCTCGTCGGCGTCGTGGTAATTGTGCGCCCTGGCACGGACAGCTTTTCA
>JAUIHM010000055.1 GCA_030432315.1 Alphaproteobacteria bacterium
AGGGTGTCGGTGTGGATCATCACCTGTACGTCCAAGGCGTCGGCGACGGACAGGCAGCAGTCGATGGCGGCGGGGGTGGTGCCCCAGTCCTCGTGCAGTTTGAGCGCGCAGGCGCCATGCAGGATCTGTTCCTCGAGCGCGGCGGGCAGGGAGGCGTTGCCCTTGCCCGCGAAGGCGAGATTCATCGGCAGGGCGTCAGCGGCCTGAAGCATCCGGCCCATGTGCCAGGGGCCGGGTGTGCAGGTGGTGGCGAGGGTGCCGTGGGCCGGGCCGGTTCCGCCGCCGAGCATGGTGGTGAGGCCGGAATGCAGGGCGTCGTCGATCTGCTGCGGGCAGATGAAGTGAATGTGCGAATCAAAGCCACCGGCGGTGAGGATGCGGCCTTCACCGGCGATGACCTCGGTGCCAGGGCCGACAATGATGTCGACTCCGGGTTGTGTGTCGGGGTTTCCGGCCTTGCCGATGCGAAAGATGCGGCCGTCGCGCAGGCCGACGTCGGCCTTGAGAATTCCGGACCAGTCGATGATGAGGGCATTGGTAATGACGGTGTCGACTGCGCCCGCCTCGCGGGTGACCTGGGACTGGCCCATACCGTCGCGGATCACCTTTCCGCCACCGAATTTGACCTCCTCGCCATAAGTTGTCAGGTCGCGCTCGACTTCGACAAAGAGCTCGGTGTCCGCGAGGCGGACGCGGTCGCCGGTGGTGGGACCGTACATGTCGGCGTAACTGGCGCGTGAAATTCTGGCGGGCATGGGACGGTCTCCGGTCAGATCAGATTGTATGGGGTGCGATCTCTGCGGCGCTTCGTGTGCGGTAGAGGGTTGTGTTGTTCGTCACGCTGTTTGGCCTTCGTCGGCGCAGGCTGACTCCGGGAACGGCGGCAGGTGATATTGTGTCAGCACGGATGAAGCGCCCCTCTTGGCGGGTTTCTTGTCCCGGTCCGGCGTCAGCCGAGCTTTCGATCGTCCGGTCCCCTGAAAAAGTCCTGGGTTGCGCGGATACCGGCACCTTAAAATGCTTTACGAAGCCCGCACGAAAATCAAGGGCCGTTGGTGGGTGCGGCCGGGGATTTTCCGGTGGATGCCCAAATAGCGCTCAGAGAGGATGTGCCTTTCAGCTGTCCGGGTCGCCTCGAACGGCATCGTTCCACATCGGAACCGAAACAGTGATACCGCCCGTCCGCGTACGGTCGTCGCGACAATCCCGTGGCGCGGAGTATGCAATTATGGATTGATGAAAGAGATTGTTTTTCACGTATGGGATGCGTAACCTTCGATATGTTTTTGGCGATTTTGGGTTACAGCTTCTGCCCTCGCAGCGTTTGGCTGTTGTCTGACTGGCATTTGCAGCCGGGCCCGCGAATTATCGGGTCCCCGTGTCGGATGACCGCGGGCGCACGGGAAAAAAACAGCAGCGGAGTGCCAGAGCCGCCCAATGTGAGAGTTTGACTGCATGACTGTTGATCAAGGCGTGCAATACCTCGAAGGAGACGTTTCGGCGCAGCCCTTCCAGGGAGTACTGCCAGGCATCCGTTTCATGGTTGGAGCACTTTTTGCCGTATTGGGTATGGCGGCTATGGTTGGGTGGTCGACAGGTCTCGGTTGGCTCTCGTCAGGTTTGCCCGGAGCTGAGCCGATGGAACCCCCTTCCGCAGTGGTTTTTATTCTGTTTGGCGGGCTCCTGATGATTTCCTGGAGCAGAATTTCCCGGGAGATCAGTTGGGTGCTTCTGATGGCAATCGGTGCCGCGGCCCTGTTGTCCGGCAGCAGCGAACCGGTCGCCCTGGTTGATGGACGGGCGGAACCGCCGGGCATACTGCCGCTTGACCGCATTTCGGCCCTGATGCTTTTTCTGACCGGGCTGCGGATATTTTCCGCGACGAGAATACCGTATCTGGCGCCTACACTTGACGGGGTAATCTTTGGAATTTCGCTGATCTGTCTGTTGGGGTGCTCCGTCGGGATCGACAGTCTCCATCATTTTGGCGCACTGGGGGCGTTGTCGTGGCTGGAGTCACTTGGATTTGCGGTCCTGAGCGCGATGTTTCTCTATGCCGACGTCGAGTATGCGCGGTTGAACGAACGGGCCCGCCGACTTGCGGTCGCCCTCGGTGCCGCTGCGTTTGCCGCGACGGTTTCGATCCGGCTGGCTGATGCCATCTTTGCCAGTGCCGGGCTTGACGGTTTCCTGGCGATACTGGGTGGGCAGGCGTCACATGACGTGGCTGTGCTGGCGGTCCTTTACCTTTTGGTCAGCCTGACGATTGCTGCTGCGGTGATCTTTCTGATGGGATATGCCGACAATCCAAATCGGTTGCGCAGGCTGCGAAATGCCGCGCGGCTGGCTGAAATTGAGCAATTCAGGTATGCGGACTGCCTCAATCAAGTCTTGGGCGACGCTGACACGGCCCGGACCAGCCTTCGGGAGACGCTGGCGTCCGCTACGAACTTGTTGGAGCAATATTCGACATCAGCAGCAACGGCGGCCGGGCACAGCATGCCGGAGGGCGGTACTGTGCCGCTCGCGGCCATTCATGCGGCCCAGCTTGAGCTGGGGGCGCTGTCGGAACTTCAGTTTGGCAAGGACCGGTTGGAGTTGCTGCGGAGTGGATCCGAGGCGATCGACCTCAGGACGCTTTTTCAGGGATTGGCTCTCCATAACAAGGATCTGCTCGCCTCCTGTAACGTACGGCTGTCGTTGCGCCAGGCGGAGGGCTCGATCGTCGGGGATCGGGGAATTCTGATGTCGAGCCTGAATATCCTCCTCTGCCATGCGATCAGGTCGGCATCAGGGATTCTTCCGCAGGTGCTGGTAAAGACAAAGCAGCAGCGATCTGTCGATGTAATCAGTTTCACGTTCTCCGGCCGGGAGCCGGGAGATCTGCCGGAAGGTTCCGGTGACCGGTCCCGTGTCGGAGAGGGTGTTTCGGTTGAGCAGGTGCGAAGGGAGCTTTGCCTCGCGATCGCCGCTGCGGAAATGCGTGGTGGTGACTTCAGTGCCACTTTCGATCAGCGGGTCTGGAACTATTGCATGACGCTTCCGTCGTCCAAACCGGTTGCGTGAAGACTCGGTTGAAGGTCTGTTTTCCCGGCCTGTGTCGTGGACAGTGCATCGGGGCTGAGCTGTCCCCGGTTTGCGTTTGCTGAACCGCGGGAGCGACCGAAGGACATCCTTTGTCCAGTCATGAAGTCCCGGTAGGGGGGAGGGGCACCCTTCGTGCCGGCGCCGTTTCATTGTCAGTAAGTGTGAGGTCCCTCTGCGACACCTGCCCGTCGCGGATTGAACCGCTTTCGGCCGGCAAAGAGTCGGTGTGAGTGAAAAGCGTGCGGATCGCGAGCCTGATTTATCGGTCCGGTTGAAACCCCAGAATCCGGCATTTACGCCCGGCGCAGGGCTGCATTCTTTCGATTTGACTGAAATATGAACACTGACTGCACCAGAGCCGTGCTTGTGGGGATAAAACAGGCATTCTCTTGTAGTGGGTGAAAAATTAGGCGGATCTGCTTGACGCTGACGGCCCTGATAATGACGGTCAGCCTGGCTGGATACTGCGGGCCAGGCCGGATGAGATCGTCAGCTGGCGCCGACGAAACGATCACAACAGACAGATAAAACGACGGGAAGAAGACATGGGTAACACATTCAGGAATCTGTGCATTGGGACGGCTCTCGCCGGCTGCCTTGCAACTGCTCCGGCGTTCGCACAGGACGATACGATCAAGGTCGGAATTCTGCACTCGCTTTCCGGCACGATGGCGATTTCGGAAACCACGCTCAAGGACGTGATGCTGATGCTGATCGAAGATCAGAACGCCAAGGGCGGCGTTCTGGGCAAGCAGCTTGAAGCTGTCGTCGTCGATCCTGCGTCGGACTGGCCGCGATTTGCAGAGCTTTCGCGCGAACTGATTGACGGTCAGGGAGTTGACGTGGTGTTCGGCTGCTGGACCTCGGTGAGCCGCAAGTCGGTTCTGCCGGTCTTCGAGGAACTGAACTCGATCCTGTTTTACCCGGTGCAGTATGAGGGCCAGGAAAGCCAGCGCAACGTGTTCTACACCGGTGCGGCACCGAACCAGCAGGCAGTACCTGCTGTCGACTACCTGATGGAGGAGGAAGGTGTTGAGCGCTGGGTCCTGGCCGGTACCGACTACGTTTATCCGCGCACGACCAACCAGATTCTTGAGGCCTATCTGCTTGAGAAGGGCGTGGCGCCGGAAGACATCATGATCAACTATACCCCGTTCGGTCATTCGGACTGGCAGACGATCGTCTCCGACATTGCCGCCTTCGGCTCAGCCGGCAAAAAGACCGCGGTTGTATCGACCATCAACGGCGACGCCAATGTTCCGTTCTATAAGGAACTCGGCAATCAGGGCATTTCCGCCGAAGACATTCCGGTTGTGGCGTTTTCGGTAGGCGAGGAAGAACTTGCCGGTCTCGATACCGAGCCGCTGGTTGGACATCTCGCGGCTTGGAATTATTTCATGAGCGTCGATACCGAGGAGAACGACGAGTTTATCACCGCATGGCAGGATTTCATCGGTTCCGAAGACCGGGTGACCAATGACCCGATGGAAGCGCACTACATCGGCTTCAACATGTGGGTGAAGGCGGTCGAGGCAGCCGGTACCACCGATACGGATGCGGTCATTGATGCGATGGTCGGCGTCGCCGTACCCAACCTGACCGGTGGTCTGAGCTCGATGGGGCCGAACCACCACATCACCAAACCGGTGCTGATCGGCGAGATCCGCGACGACGGCCAGTTCGACGTCGTCTGGGAAACTCCGGGCCTGATCCTTGGCGACGAATGGTCCGATCACCTGCCGGAGTCGGCCGAACTGATCGCCGACTGGCGCGCGCCGATGTCCTGCGGCAACTACAACGTTGAGACCGGTCAGTGCGGCGGTGCGACCAACTGATCCTCTGAGACCTGAGGGCGCGCGGAATCTGATCCGCGCGTTCTGATTTATTTCCACCGGGTGGTTCAATGCGTTTAGTTGCTGCAGTTGTTTGGCTGTGTATTTCCTTTGCCTCGCCAGGGTTCGCCCAGACGCTCGAAGCGTTGATGGCGAAGCTGCCGGACGGCAATTTTTCCCAGCGTGAAGAAGTTGTCAGGGAAATCGCCGCGACCGGCGATGACCGCGCGGCGAAACTGCTGGAGGTCCTGTCGGAAGGGTCGCTGCATCAGCGCAAGTCGGACGGGGCAATTCTCTGGGTAACCGGAAGCCGCCGGGATCTCACCGGCGCCGATCCACTGACCGGTGAGAATCTTGGCCCGGTCGAACCCCGCAGCACCTCGGCCATCAAGGTCAACAATTCGCTCCGCCGGACCATTCGGGCGGCGATCGGATCGCTGCGTCTCATGCACCCCGACCCGGTGCGTCGCATGGAAGCGGCGGAAGCGGCGTTCAATGCGCCAGACGCAACGCAACTCGAGGCGATCGAGGCAGCTCTTGTGGCCGAACAGGATTCGGATGTCGCAGCGGCACTGACGCAGGCGCGCGCGGTGACCATCCTCGAAACCGACGCACCGCTTTCCGACCGTGTCGCAGCAATCAGCGTGATAGGCGAGCGGGGCGGGCGCGGTGCACTGAACGCGCTCGCTGGTTACCGGGCTTCGGACGAACCGGAAATTGCCGTGGCCGCCGCCGAGGCGGTGGCGAAAATCGAGCGTACCCAGGCGATGTGGGCGCAGGTTCAAAACGTCTGGTTCGGCCTTTCGCTCGGCTCGGTGCTGCTGCTGGCAGCGGTGGGGCTCGCCATCACCTTCGGGGTGATGGGCGTGATCAATATGGCCCATGGCGAACTGATCATGCTCGGCGCATACACGACGTTTGTGGTGCAGGAATTCATCCGTACCAGCATGCCGGAACTGTTTGACTGGTCACTGCTGATCGCTGCACCGCTTGCGTTTCTGGTTGCCGGCGGTGTCGGGGTGGCGATTGAGCGGGGCATAGTCCGGCATCTTTACGGACGTCCTCTGGAGACCCTGTTGGCAACCTGGGGCGTAAGCCTGGTGTTGCAGCAGTTGGTCAGGTCGCTGTTTGGACCGAGCAACCGGGAAGTGGGCAATCCGTCGTGGATGTCGGGTGCGTTCGAGGTCGGGGAGATGCTTGTTACCTGGAACCGGTTCTACATCATTCTTTTCGCGGTCGCCGTATTCGCCGGGCTGCTGCTTCTGCTCCGTGGCACGGCGCTCGGGCTGCAAATGCGGGCTGTGACACAGAACCGGGCGATGGCGGCGGAAATGGGCATTCGGACCGGTCGGGTGGATGCGCTGACGTTTGGTCTGGGAGCCGGAATCGCCGGGCTTGCCGGTGTGGCGCTCAGCCAGATCGACAATGTTTCGCCAAACCTCGGCCAGTCCTACATCATCGACAGCTTTCTGGTGGTGGTCTTTGGAGGTGCGGGCAATCTGTGGGGTACCTTTGCCGCCGCGTTTTCACTTGGGATCGCCAACAAGTTCCTGGAACCTTTCGCCGGTGCCGTGCTTGGCAAAATTCTGATCCTGATCTTCATCATTCTGTTCATTCAGAAGCGTCCGCGCGGGCTTTTCCCGCAGCGTGGCCGGGCCGTGGAGGGCTGAGGGATGACCGAACCGCTGATCAGCCGTCGTATCGGTATATTTCTTGCGCTTCTGTTCGTGGTGACGGTGGCGGTTCCGCTCGGGAATCTGGTGATCGCGCCAGGGTCCACCGGCCATGTTCCGAGCCATATCGTCGCCCTGCTGGGAAAATATCTCTGTTATGCGCTTTTGGCGGTATCCCTTGACCTCGTCTGGGGATTTGCCGGCATTCTGAGCCTTGGACATGGGGCTTTTTTCGCGCTTGGGGGCTATGCGATGGGCATGCACCTGATGCGCGAAATTGGTGACCGCGGGGTTTATGCGAACCCGCTGCTGCCAGACTTCATGGTGTTCCTTGGATACAGTGAACTGCCGTGGTTTTGGTACGGGTTTGACATGTTCTGGTTTGCGGCCCTGATGGTGATGTTCGTCCCCGGCGTGCTTGCCTTCGTGTTTGGCTGGTTTGCGTTTCGGAGCAGGGTTACGGGCGTGTATCTGTCCATTATCACCCAGGCGATGACCTATGCGCTTTTGCTCGCGTTCTTCCGCAATGAAATGGGTCTGGGCGGAAACAACGGGCTGACGGATTTTCGGGACGTGCTGGGATTCGATCTCACGGCGGACAGTACCCGCAGTGCACTATTCGTACTGTCGGGGCTGGCACTGGGCGCAGGCATTCTCGTCGGGCGGATTCTGACAACGTCAAAACTCGGCAAGGTGCTGGTGGCTGTGCGCGATGCGGAGTCCCGAACCCGGTTTCTCGGGTATCGGGTTGAGCATTACAAACTGTTCGTATTTGTGGTGTCGGCAATGATGGCGGGGATCGCGGGGGCGCTCTACGTGCCGCAGGTCGGGATCATCAATCCCGGTGAGTTCAGCCCGGCCAATTCGATCGAGATTGTCATTTGGGTCGCCCTTGGCGGGCGCGGAACCCTTGTCGGCGCGGCGCTCGGTGCGCTTCTTGTTGCTGCGGGCAAAAGTTACCTTACCGCGGCCTTCCCGGAGATATGGCTTTTTGTGCTTGGCGCGGTCTTCATACTTGTCACCATTTTCCTGCCAAAAGGCGTGCTTGGCCTGATCGAGAGCCGGAGGGCGCAAAAGCGTGACACGCTGGTGCCGGATGCGAAGTCGGCGGAGGCCAAGGCATGAGGGAGTCGCAACTTTACCTGAACGACGTCAACCGGAGCTTTGACGGGTTCAAGGCAATCAATGGCTTGTCCCTGGTAATTGCAAAGGGCGAATTGCGCGCCGTTGTCGGTCCGAACGGTGCCGGAAAGACCACCATGCTCGACATCATCACCGGCAAGACCCGGCCGGATTCCGGTGAGGTGGTCTGGAACAAGGACACTGACCTTACCAAGCTCGATGAGGCTGACTGCGCACGGCTCGGTATCGGCCGGAAATTTCAGAAACCAACTGTGTTTGAGACCCTGAGTGTTCGCGACAACCTGATGTTGTCGCTTTCCGGCGACCGCGAGGTCCGTGCGAGCCTCTTTCATCGCCCCAGCCGCGACGAAGCCGATCGGATTGACGGCCTGCTTGACATAATAGGACTGACGGACGACGGGTTGCGACTTGCCGGGGATCTGAGTCATGGACAAAAGCAGTGGCTGGAGATCGGTATGCTGCTCGCCCAGGAGCCGGAGTTGCTGTTGGTTGACGAGCCGGCCGCGGGCATGACTGATGCAGAAACCATGCGCACCGCTGAGCTGCTGCGCTCGATTGCCGGTGAGCGGTCTGTCCTGGTGATAGAACACGACATGGAATTTGTTCGGGCACTGAATTGCAAGGTGACGGTTCTGCACCGCGGGTCGGTCCTCGCTGAGGGGTCTCTCGACCACGTCTCGGCAAATCCCGAAGTCATAGAGGTTTATCTGGGTCGCTGACATGCTGGAGATAAGTTCGATCGACCTTCATTACGGGGCCGCGCAGGCATTGCGGGAGGTTTCACTCACGGCCGAGGCAGGCAAGGTCACCTGCGTTCTGGGGCGCAATGGCGTCGGAAAGACCTCGCTGATGCGGGCGATTTCAGGACGGGAGCCGGTCAGCGGCGGCGCAATTGCCCTTGGCGGCCATGAAATCACCCGCATGCCTCCGGATTCTCGTGCCCGGCTGGGGGTCGGAGTGGTCCCTCAGGGCCGCGAGATATTTCCGCTGCTGACGGTTCAGGAGAACCTCGAGACAGGGCTGTCGCTGCTGCCACGTGGTGAAAGGCGGATTCCGGACACGATTTTTGACCTGTTTCCGGTACTTCGGGAGATGCTGGGCCGCCGTGGTGGAGACCTGTCCGGTGGCCAGCAGCAGCAACTGGCGATTGGCAGGGCGCTCGTGACCCGGCCGAAGGTGCTTTTGCTTGATGAGCCGACAGAGGGCATTCAGCCGTCAATCATTAAGGACATCGGTCGCGCGATCCAGTATCTTCGCAGTGAAGGCACAATGGCAATTGTTCTGGTTGAGCAGTTCTTTGAGTTCGCCTGCGAACTGGCGGATCATTTTGCCGTGATGGACCGTGGGCGGATCGTTTTGGCCGGCGCATCCACGGAAATGGACGAAGCGGAAGTTCGTCGCTGGATGACCGTTTGACTTTTCGCGACAGCATCGGCCGAACGGGCTGGACGACAGCACAATGAACCGCTGAAGAGGATCAACCTCCTACGGTGACCGGAAGAACATCGACCGACTGGTCGTTTTTCTGGTCACCGGATGTGCGCAGGATGCCACGAACCGGGGCGACGTCGCTGTAATCCCGCCCGCGGGACACCACGATATGATCCGTTCCGACGATCAGCGCATTGGTCGGATCGTACTCCACCCACCCGGTTTCGATGCCGCACCAGACCCTGACCCAGGCATGCATTGCGTCTGCGCCCTCCATCCTCGGCTGGCCGGGCGGCGGTATGGTTCGCAGGAAGCCGCTGACGTATCCGGCGGGGATGCCGACGCCGCGCAGGCAGGCAATCATGATATGGGCGAAATCTTGACAGACACCGTGCCGCCTGGCGAAGGCCTCTTCCACCGGTGTATCTACTTCAGTTGCATCCGGATCATACTTCAGGTCTCGATTCAGGGCTTCGCCAACCGCACGAACCATGCTGAACACCGTCTGATCGGGTGAAATCAACTCTCTGGCGTAGGCCGCCATTTCTGGGGTCGGACGTATCAGTGGACTCGGGCCGGTGAAATGGTGCGGTGCATGCGGGTCAAGGCCGCGGTAGCCGGCGATTTCCACGGCGAGGGTCGTGAGATCCGGTGAGAAGTCGAGGCTGGGGATTTCCGCGACGCATTCAACCCGGGCAGTAATTTCGAACGAGATGGCGGCGTAGGATTCGCGATACCCCACTTCGACGCAGGAATTGCGAAAGAAGTCCTGCAGTTCCCGGCGTTCGGACGGGACCGGGTCGATTTTCAGAGATCCGCTGAGTCTCCGCTGCACCCCCGGAAGATCGGCAGGCATGAGACGCAGCAGATGACGACCGACACTTACGGGCCGTTCGTATTCATAGGTGATCTTCATGCCGATGTCGTAGATCATGGGGCTACTTCAAATAGGTTTCGCCAATCAGATCGGAAATTCCTTCAAAATCCGACCGGATGTCATAGAGGGCGTCGGCATCCAGTGTTTCAGGAATCTGGATCGCGAGGCTGGTATGGGCTTCAAGGATGGCGCGTGACAACTGGGACATCTGATCGTTCACGCTCGCATTGGGAAGATAGGCTGCCTGATCGCGAACTTCCGTCAGTTGATAGAGGATCGAGCGTGGGTTGCGGGTGTCGAGCGCCAGCAGATCCACCACCGTGTCACGGCTGGTGAATACCGAAAATCGGCGGCGGTAGGTCATGACGCTGTCGCCCAGTTCGACCGCCAGATCGAGCGAACCGTCGGGTGCATCGGGTTCGGTGAATACCGCCAGCGTGTTGCAGGCGGCGATTGCCCGTTCAAGCGATCGGCCGATCGACAGAAACCGCCAACCGGTGAACCGGTACATGTTCTCCTGCACCAGGCCGGCAAATCCGGTGATCTTGCGCAGCAACACCCACATCGCCCTGGCCGTGTCATCGCCGGGAACCAGTGTCTTGCTAAAGCGCCGCGCTGTATTTTCGAGGTCGGTGAGGGCCAGCCATCCGTCGGTTGAAAACTGGTAACGGACGTTGCGGGCACTGGTGATGGCGCCATTGATCGTGTGCAACAGACCGGTCGGAACGGGGTCGTCCGGGTCGATGCCGGAAAACTTCATGAAGTCTTCAAGACTGGCCGGGAGCGCGGCGCCTGCAGTCGAGGATTCGGCCTTTCGAACGTGATAGGCACGCAGCAGCCGCATCATGCCCTCGGCACGTTCGGTGTAGCGGCCCAGCCAGAAAAGGTTGTCGGCGGACCGGCTCGGGAGAACGGTAGGGCGGGTGCGGACATAGGGTCGCTGCGGTGTGGACTGGACGCTGGCGGTATTGACAGGCCCGTTGCTGACCACCCAGACGTCCGCGACGGTCCCGCCCCGCTGCATGGCAATGGCATTGGCATCCGGACCCTGGCCAATTCTTGCGAAGCCGCCGGGCATGACCTGCCAGCCGGTACCGGTTCGGGCGAGGAAAACGCGAAGGCTGAGGGGCCGGGGGACCAGCTTGCCGTTTTCGTAGGCGGGTGTCGTGGACAGGGTGACGGCTTCCTGGCCGACAAGGTTTGCACCGTCGCTGACAAGCCAGTTTCTGACAGCCTCATCGGCGAGCGAGCGGAAGTTTCCGCCGAGTACCGTGGTCTCTTCGCTTTCATAGGGCAGGCGTGTCGAATGGGCCGAGCCGATCATCATCCGGTGCCGGTTCGATGCCACATGCTCGCGTTCAGCTGGTTGGCCACACCACCATGTGGCAATGTTTGGCATCATCAGCGGTGCGGACAGGAGTTCGGGGGCAATTCGGGGCATGAACGCCATTAAGGCGCGGGTTTCCAGCACGCCGGAGCCGAGCGCGTTCATCATCGTAACATTGCCCTGGCGAATCGCACTGACAAGACCTGCTGTACCCAGCCGGGAGTCGGGATTGAGTTCCAGCGGATCGGCAAACGAGGCGTCGAGCCGGCGCCACAGAACGCTGATCGGTCGGAGACCGTCGACGGTGCGGACCATCACCTCGCCGTTTTCGACCAGGAGATCTTCGCCTTCGAGCAGAAGAATGCCGAGATAGCGGGCAATGTAGGCGTGCTCGAAATAGGTATCGTTCAGCGGCCCGGGTGTGAGAATCGCGGGTCGGGCGCCGGGACCGTCAGTCAGGCCGTGCAGTGCGTCGCGAAAGCTGCGAAAGAATTCAGCGAGGCGAAAGACGTGTGAGTCTGCGAAGAAGTCTGAATATATCCGGGAGGTCGCAACCCGGTTTTCAAGGGCGAATCCCGAGCCGGACGGGGCCTGCGTGCGGTCGCCCAGCACCCACCACGTTCCGTCAGGACCGCGCCCGATTTCGAAAGCGAGAAAGTGCAGGAAGTGGCCGCCGCGGGGCACGACATTCACCATGGGCCGAAGCCACTCACGGCTTCCGGCGATCAGGTTTGCGGGCAAATGACCGTTCGCAACAAGCCGGTTGGGACCATAAAGATCGGCGACCATCGCCTCGAGGAGATCCGCGCGCTGACGAAGCCCGGCGGAAATGGAGTTCCATTCGGCCTCCTCAACCAGAACAGGAATGCGCGCCAGCGGCCATTCCCGCTCCGTGGAGCCTTCGGCGCCGTATTGCCGAAAGAATACGCCCGCGTCCCGCAGATACTGGTCGCCCCGGGCAAACCGGCGTGCCAGGTCCTTGTCGCTCAGGGCGCTGAAGTGGTCGAGAAACGGCCGCCAGACCGGACGGATGTTCCCATCCTGGTCCAGCAGTTCATCCGGTACGCCTCCAAGCGTCCTGTAGCCCGCGAGGTGCCGGTTTCGACCTGGATCGAACTGACGGTCTTGCGCTGTCACTCTCAGAGTCCGGGCGGGCGACGCAGGTCTAGTGTCATCGGGAAATCCGCGTGCGGCGTTTCCGGTGGCGGGGTGTAGAGGCCCGGGGTGTGGCCGTGAGGCTCAAACCGCGCAAGTCGGCGGGCTTCCGCCTCGTTGCCGTTGACAGGGAAGGTGTCATAGTTCCGTCCGCCCGGATGGGCGACATGGTAGGTGCATCCGCCGATCGCCCGACCGGTCCAGGTGTCGAATATGTCGAGCGTCAGAGGGGCGTGAACCGGGATGACCGGGTGGAGGGATTCGGCCGGTTTCCACGCCTTGTAGCGCACTCCGCCCACCGAGGTGCCGGCAGTTTCCGTTCGCTGGAGCGGGATATGGCGCTGGTTGCAGGTGACGGCGTAGCGGGCCGTGTCGGTGGTCGTGAGTTTGACCTGAAGCCGTTCTACCGAACTGTCTGTGTAGCGCACGGTTCCGCCAATCGCTCCGGTTTCGCCGAGGACATGCCAGGGTTCGAGTGCCTGGCGCAGTTCAAGTTTGACGCCTTCGACCTCGACCTCGCCGCAGAACGGGAAGCGGAACTCGCACAGGGCTTCGAACCATTCAGAGCGCATCGGGAAGCCATTGTCGCCAAGGTCGCGCAGCACATCGAGGAAATCCTGCCAGACAAAGTGAGGCAACATGAAGCGGTCGTGCAGGGTGGTGCCCCAGCGGATCGGGGTTCCCTTGATCGGGTTTTCCCACATCCGGGCGATGATGGCGCGGATCAGCAGTTGCTGCGCCAGGCTCATGCGCGGGTTGGGCGGCATCTCAAAGCCGCGGAACTCGACGAGACCGAGTCGACCGGTCGGACCGTCTGGCGAGTAGAGCTTGTCGATGCAGATCTCGGCCCGATGCGTGTTGCCGGTAACGTCGGTGAGCATGTTGCGCAGCAGACGGTCGACAAGCCATGGCGGCGTGCCTTCGCCTTCGCCTGGCCCGTGGATCTGGTTGAGGGCGATTTCCAGTTCATAGAGCGTGTCGTGTCTCGCCTCGTCAATGCGCGGGGCCTGGGAGGTTGGGCCGATGAACAGGCCGGAGAACAGGTAGGAAATCGACGGATGGCGCTGCCAGTGCAGGATCAGCGAGCGCAGCAGGTCGGGACGGCGCAGGAACGGGCTGTCGAGGGTGGTGGCGCCGCCAACCACGACGTGGTTGCCGCCACCGGTGCCAGTGTGTTTGCCGTCGATCATGAACTTGTCGGCGCCCAGCCGGGTCTGGCGTGCGTCCTCATAGACACCGGTGGTGATATCCACGCAATCCTGCCAGTTGGACGCAGGATGGATATTGATTTCGAGCACGCCCGGATCGGGCGCGACACGGATGACGTTGATGCGCGGATCCGGCGGAGGGGAATAGCCTTCGATGTGCACGGGAAGGCCGGCGGCCTCGGCGGCGGCCTCGGCGGCGGCAACCAGCTCAAGATAGTCTTCCATGCGTTCTACCGGAGGCATGAAGACGCAGAGTCGGCCGTCACGGGGTTCAACGGAGATTGCCGTGCGGACGGCACCGTCAAGATCGTTCAGTTCCTGTTCCACACGGTCCTGGTGGGTCGGTGTATCGGCCACCTCCACGCGCGAAACCGGCTGTTCGCGGTCAGGAGGATCCGTGGCAATTTTCGCAGACCTGCCAAATTCAGGCAGCGGTGGACGGTCCTCCGTTGGATCGGCGATGTTGCTGTAGGGGTACTGTGATGGCGGAACATAGGGGAGTTTGCCGAGCGGAAGCCGGTAACCGACCGGGCTGTCGCCAGGGACGAGGAATAGATGCCCACGGCGCAGCTTCCAGCGTTCGGTGCGCCATTTTTTGCCCGCCGCTTTGGATTGCCAGCGCTGAATTGGCAGGACGTAGCCGGAGGCGGTCGTAAGTCCGCGTTCAAATACCCTAGCCATGCGGTGCCGTTCTTCGGGATCCTTGAGTTTCGAGTTCTCCGGGGTGACGTTTGCCGGAAGATCCCCTTCCTTGATCAGCCACTCTGCCGGATCCTCGAACGCCGGCGTGACCACGTCGGGATCGACTTCCAGTTCCTCGGCGATTCCGCGCAGAAGCGCTTCGGCAGCTGCAGGGGTGGGTGTCGCATCGGTGGTTTCGGACGCGATCAGCTCAGGGTTTTGCCAGATCGGCTTGCCGTCCTTGCGCCAGTAGAGCGAAAAGGTCCAGCGCGGCAGACTTTCCCCAGGGTACCATTTGCCCTGCCCGTAGTGCAAAAAACCGCCCGGAGCAAACCGGTCGCGCAGCCGGCGGATCAATTTGTCGGCGAGGCCGCGTTTTGTTGGACCCACTGCACCGGTGTTCCATTCGGCGCTTTCGAAATCATCGATGGAAACAAAAGTCGGCTCGCCGCCCATCGTCAGGCGGACGTCGCCCTTGGCCAGCACCTCATCGACCCTGTTGCCGAGATCATTGAGGGCGGCCCAGGATTCATCGGAAAAGGGTTTGGTGATGCGGGGGTGCTCCGCAACCCGGCTGATCTGCATGTCGAAACCGAATTCGACATCGGCGGCGCTGGCGAGGCCGCTGATCGGAGCGGCGTTTCGGTAGTGCGGGGTGGCGGCGAGCGGGATGTGGCTCTCGCCGGCCAACAGCCCGGAGGTCGGGTCAAATCCAATCCATCCGGCGCCGGGCAGGAATACCTCGACCCAGGCGTGCAGGTCGGTGAAGTCGTGTTCGGTGCCCGAGGGGCCGTCGAGCGCCTTGAGATCGGGTTTGAGCTGAATCAGGTAGCCGGACACAAAACGGGCTGCAAAGCCGAGGTTGCGCAGGGTCTGAACCAGCAGCCAACTCGAATCGCGGCAGGAGCCGGTGCCGCGCTCGAACGTTTCTTCCGCCGTCTGGACACCGGGCTCGAGGCGGATCACGTAACCTACCGCGCGCGAGACGCGGGTGTTGATATCGACGACAAAGTCAACCGTGCGGGTCCGTTCCCGGGGGATCGTGGCGAGAAACTCTGCCAGGCGCGGACCGACGGGTTCAGGTTTGCGGTAGATCGAAAGGTCTTCGCGGAGATCCTCGGGGTATTCGAACGGCCATTCCTCGGCCTGTTCCTCCACGAAGAAGTCGAACGGATTGTAGACCGTCATGTCGGCGATCAGATCGACTTCGATTTTGAACTCGCGAACCGGCTCCGGGAAAACGAACCGTGCAAGCCAGTTCCCATACGGATCCTGCTGATGATTGACGAAATGCTTGGCGGGCCCCACCCTGAGCGTGTGCGACAAAACCCTCGTGCGCGAGTGCGGCGCGGGCCGCAGCCGGATGATCTGCGGACCCAGCGATACCGGTCTGTCGTACTTGTAATGCGTCAGATGATAGATGCCTGCCTTGATCGCCATGTGATCGCGCCCCGCTGCTGCCGTTCGATATTAAACTTCCACAAAAATCCGGTGTTAGCCATGACAATGTTGCGTTTTTGATCCTTCCGGTCGAGATTTGGCGCCGCAGGTTCCGCGATCGGGAGATGCAGGCAGGGGGGACCGGCAGGAGGAGAACCCTGGCCGCGGCGCCGTGTGCGCGAAGGGGTTGGGAGATCGCCCGACCGCGGCACCCGAGGTCAAATCCCTACGTATCTGGCGAACAGCGGATCGACGGGGGACATGTCTCTGGTTGCAACGGTATCTGCTGACCGGCCGTTGACGAGGAAGGTAATTCGGTTGGAGATTGCCAGAGCAGCATCGACCCTCTGTTCCACAACCACCGTCGCCACTCCGGTCGCGCGCAGTTTCAGCACGGTCTCCTGGATGAGCGCGATCATCGACGGCTGCAGCCCCTCGGTGGGCTCATCAAGCAGAAGCACAGCGGGTTCCACACAGAGGGCCCGGCCAATTGCCAGCATCTGCTGCTCGCCCCCCGAAAGGGAACCGGAAGTCTGGCCCATACGGTCGCGCAGGCGTGGAAACAGTGCAAGGACATGCTCCAACCTGTCGGCGTCGTGGCCGCGTACCGCCAGGCCGATCTGCAGGTTCTCCGCAACTGTCAGTTCCGAAAACAGTCGGCGCCCCTGTGGCACGTAGCCAATGCCGAGACCGGGTACCTTGTACGCGGGCAGGGTATCAATGCGAACACCGTTGAGGGAGATCTCGCCGCCGGTTGCCCTTACCAGACCCATTATTCCCTTCAGCGCCGTAGACTTTCCTGCACCGTTTCGGCCCATGAGGCATAAAACTTCACCGGGTGCGACCGTGAGGTTTACTTCCCTGAGGACCTGCACCTGACCGTAACCTGCGGAAAGTCGGCTGACTGTAAGCATCATGTCCCCAGATATGCGGACTGCACCGCCGGATTGGAGCGGATCGTTTCACGGGGGCCCGTCGCAAGAACCTGGCCGAAATTGAGCACGGTAACGGAGTCCGCGAGATCCATGACGACATCCATGTTGTGCTCAATCAGCAACAGGGTTGTGGTCTGTTTGAGACCTGCGGCCAAATTCTTGAAATCGCTGATTTCACTGTTCGCCAGGCCCTGCGTCGGCTCGTCCAGGATCAGCAGTTTGGGTTTCAGGGCGAGACCCATGGCTATTTCAACGAGACGCCGGTGGCCGTAGCTGAGTGTACCCGCAGTTTCGGAGGCCCTGGACCGAAGGCCGGTCCGTTCGAGCGCGTCATGGGTTGCCGCACGGACGTCTCGGTTTCCATTGGGACGGCGTGCGGCGCTTGCCGCAGCCAGAGCGACGTTGTCGAAGACACTGAGGTTGGCATAAATCGAGGTGATCTGAAAGGTGTAGGCAATGCCAAGCGCGACCCGTTCGTGTGCTGGAAGGCGGGTGATCTCCTGTCCGCCGAAACGTATTTTACCGGAATCCGGCCGCAGTCTGCCACAAAGCAGGCTGACAAAAGTGGTTTTCCCTGCTCCGTTGGGTCCGATCAGAGCATGGATCTGACCGGACTCGAGCTCAAAGTCGACGTTATCCACTGCCTTAAGGCCGCCGAAGCTCCGGGAAAGCTTTTGAGTCGAAAGCAGACTCATGGCAGCCACGGTAGCCAGCGCGCGCGGACCGTGCCCAGCAACCCGCGTGGAGCAAACAGGACGGTCAATACCAGGGCGATGCCAACCACAAGCAGATGCGCGGAGGTCACGTCGCCGGCCAGATCGACCAGGTAGGTCATCAGCAGGACGCCGAGGAACGGACCGAGCACGGTACCGGCGCCGCCAAGCAGCACCCACAGAAGCGGAAAAATGGAATACTGAATTGAGGCGAACGTGGCTCCGACATAGCCAAACAGCACCCCGTAAGCGGCGCCTGCGGCGGCGGACATGACTGCGGAAATCACCAGAGCGGTCAACCGGTACCGTAGCGGGTCATACCCGAGCATCCGGCTGCGCTCTTCGTTCTCGCGCATGGCGATAAGGACGCGGCCGGTGCTGGACCGTGCCAGCAGGTAACAGCCCAGAAGGGCTATCGAAAACAGAGCCAGCGCACAGAAGTACCGGGTGGTGTCATTGGTGAGATCCAGCGACCCGATCGTGCGGGATGCGGCAGGCAGAACGAGGCCTTCGTCTCCGCGCGTCCATTCGCCCAGATAGAGGACGGTCAAATATCCGGCCTGGGCAAACATTAGAGTGACGATCATGAAAGCGACACCGGTGGTGCGCAGCGCAAGTACACCGACCAGAAGGGCCAATCCCCCTCCAGCGATCAGTGCCATGGAAAAGGCTGGAAGTGCGCTCCATCCACCCATCTGGATCAGCAGTCCGGCAGCATAAAGGCCGGAGGCGAAGAACAGGGCATGGCCCAGACTGAGCAGACCGGTATATCCGAACGCGACGTTGTACCCCATTGCGAACACCGCGAGGGTCATGATGCGGGCCATATTGGTGTGATGGTAGGGAGGGAGAACAAACTGAAGCGCGAACAGCAGTATCACGACGCCAATATGGAGGATGGCGGACCTGTTCAGCACTCCGGTCATGCGGGCCTCCTGCCGAACAGGCCTTGGGGGCGGAATACGAGAACCATCGCTACCAGCAGCGTGGCGATAATTTTCGCGAGTGTCGGTGAGAAAAAGACAGAAATGATACCGTCGCTAAGGCCGATGAGAAGCGCGGCGACCACCGTTCCACGCAGGCTCCCGAGCCCGCCGATAATCACGACGATAAACGACAGCAGGAGCGGATCGCCGCCCATGAGGTAGTGGGCCTGTTGGATGGGCACGACGAGCACGGCCGCGGTTGCGGCAAGTGCAGCACCGAGGGCGAAGACGCCTGCGAAAACCCGGTCGACGTTGATACCGAACGCCTGGGCGGTTTCGCGGTCAAGCTGCGTTGCCCTCATGACGAGGCCGGCTCGTGTCTTGGTCAGAAACGCCCAAACGCCAACGAGAACCACCACAGATGCGGCGATGACGGCGAGTTTGTAGCCGGAATAGCCGAACCAGGGGAACTGGATGCGCAGACTGAACGGTGCTTCAACCGGGCGGGCATCTGCACCGTAAAAGGTCAGCGCGAGCTGTTGAAAGATGTAGAGAAGACCGATTGTTGCAACAATTGTTGCTTCGGGCTCGTAGTGCAGCCGTTTGAGTATCGTCATGTCTGCAATGGCGGCGATGGCGCCGACAAGCAGCGGGCTGATTATGAGCGCTGCGGCGAAGCCGAGCGCGGCCGGGCCGGGAACCAGATCGACAACAAACCAGGCCGAAATCGCGCCAAGCATGAAGAACTCGCCGTGGGCAACGTTAACAACACGCATCACGCCAAACACCAGTGACAGGCCGACGGCGGTCAGGGCGAGAACGGCCGCCATGACGAGACCCTCAAGCGAGGCAAGCAGCAGGAATGGACCAAAATCCACGTACAGTCCCCGGCTTCAACCGATTAGAACGGCAGGGTGGTGTAGTCGACTTCATCCTCATAGAGACCGTCATCTATGCTGGTGGTGTGGACCACGTTCATGCGCCCGTCCGCAACCACGGAGATGTTCTGAATTCCGAACACCTGATGGGTCTTTCCGTTGAAAAGCTTTGCACCCTGCGGGTGTTCTATTGAGGCCGGTATTTCCGTTACCGATTCCATCGCTTCGACAAATGCCGGACGGTCCGCCGGTGTCCGGTAGTTCGCCGCTTCCATCGCATCGCGGATGGAAAACAGTGTTTCCCATACCGAGAACATGTGCGCATAGGTCGTCACGTCCCGCGGGTCCGCCGCAGACGCACCGTTTTCATCGACACCCACCGCCGCGCGATAGTAGGTCTCGTAGTCACTGGCATCTTGCTGCAAAAAACGGGGGTGTCCCTCCCAGAAGTGGGTTCCGTCGAGAAACTCTAGGCCGGGGGCGGTGATGTCGACCGCTTCAAGGGAGTCGATGAAGCCGAATATTTCCGGGCGGCTGCCGGAGCCGTAGAATTCGCCCAGTTCCTTGACGAAGGTCAGCACGGCCGGGCCGACCATGACGTGGTAGAGCACTTCGGTGTCATTGGGAATGCGCGGCAGGTAGCGGGTGAAGGAGGTTTCGGTTGGCGGGATTGCCACATGTTCGATCACTTCGCCGCCCTGGGCGGTAACGGCGGCAGTGAAGTAGTCCCGGTGGTCGTGGCCGAAAGCATAATCCGGAAAAACCATAGTCACTTTCCTGCCGAGGTTTTGCGTGACCCAGGGGGCCATCGACTGAACCTGGCTTTTCACGTCGGTGATGCCCGGTTGCAGGGTCCAGCGGTCAAGTGCGCCACTGGCGACATGGTGGCCTTCGGAACAGACGAGATAGGGGACTTTCAGTTCGCCCGCGCGAGGGGCGGAACCCATCACCACATGGCTGAAGAGGGTGCCGAACACCACGTCGCAGTTTTGCTGCACCGCAAGCTTTTCGACGACTTCCGCGCCACGTTTCGGATCGGTACCGTCATCCTCGAACAGGATTTCCACCGGGCGTCCGTTGATCCCGCCTGAATCGTTCAGTACCTGGAGAGCGGCGGTTGCCGTGCGTTCGTACCAGCGTCCGTAGGCAGCGCCGATACCGGTGCGGTGGAGCTGGAAACCCAAGCGGATCGGTTCGGAGGTCTGCGCCTGGATATAGCGCGGCAGGCTGGCAGTGGCGGCGAGGGTCGATCCACCGGCGATCAGCCCCTTGATAACACTGCGTCTGTTCGCCTTGGCGGCATGCCATATTACGGTCATGAGAATTCTCCTGAGGTCTGGTCAGGCTCGGCTCTGTTGGCGCAGCCCGTGCTGAGGGCAGAATGTGTGGAACGGTCAGGCATGTCACGGCCTTTTTCAGGTGCCGGTGGCAGTTGTGAGAAGCCAGAGACCGAAAACGGTGAAAGCAATCATCAACACGGCCATCGGCAGGTGTGCAAGAGGATTTTGCGGGTTCCGATCCGGCCCGTTGATACGTTGCGCCAGCATGATTGCGATGACATGTGCGCCGACAACGAGGGCAAACTGAACGTTCCAGATCATCCGAACGGTTTCCGGCCGGGTCAGAAAGGCGAAAGAGACCCAGTGCGGGCCGAGGCTCAGCAGTGCTGCTCCAGTGCCAAGCGGGTCATTCAGGACTTCGACGACATACTGACCGTTGGTCAGCAGGGCGATCAGATAATGGGCCACATGATATGCAGCCGAAATCGGCAGCAGGGTCAGCGCGTGGCGCGCCAGCGTCTGGCGATCGGGAAGGGCGCGGGATCCGAGCCAACAGCCGGCGGTCACGGCAGATCCAATCAGGGTAGCTACCAACAACCACATCAAGATCAACCCGAGGGTATTTGCACCTGTGACCGCGGAACGGCCGGGAAACTCGAGCGGGTTGATCCCCAGCAGGGCCAACCACCGGAACGTTTCCGACAGGCCGTCGAAGCTGACGGCTGCCAAAACAAGGCATATGAAGGCGAATGTTCCAGGGATCACTGGCGTCGTGTTCAGGATCTGCGTTCCGGGCAGCCCCGCTTTAACGTCACAGGCACGGCCACGTCGGGAGAACCAGACCGGCGCGACCCGCGCGAGAAACCGGAAGTAGACGGTAAACGCCTCGCCGGTTGCAAGCCAGGCCTCACCCTCCAGAAGCGCAAGTGCGAGGATCAGACACCAGTAGAGCGTCACCGCCCACGCGAGGGTCTGAGGATCGGCGGGTGAGAGGTGGACAATCTCGAACCAGGCGAAACCGAAGAACCCAAGGCAGGCAGGCCAGTGCCCCAGTTTCCCGAGACCGACCCTTCCTTTGCAGCGCAGGATTCGGCGCAGGAGCCGCACTGGCCCGACCCAGGGGTTGATCAGTGACCAGACATTGCCAAAACAAGCGGTCAGGAGGGGCAGCACCACCCAAAGGCCAGTCCAGATGGCAAGCGAAAGCGGATTGGTCAGTGGATCGCTTTGCCCGAAGAAGCCCATGCCTGTCAGCGCCCAGAGCAGGAGGGTACTGGCCCAGCAGGTGTAGTCACCCGGTCTTCCCGGAGTGAAAGCCATCAAGTGATAGGTCCGGAATGCCGGGAAGCGTCGGGAGGAAGCGGCCAGAACCACGGTGGAAACGATTGTCGCGACCGCGCCGACAAAATAGGCGCGTGTCGGCAGTGTCAGAATAACCATGCGTTCCGCAGCGTGCGCGTAGGCCAGGGATGCAGGGCCGGTGACCATCGCAAGAGCTGCCGTCGCGCAGATGGCAATGCTCCTCCGGCTCGGCTTCCCGGTAACGTTCGTGTCCCCGTTCGTCCGGCAGTCCCCATTACAGCGGATTATTGGCGAATCGTTGAAATGTCGCGGTCGGTTCGGCAATTTGTTCTTTTCAGACTTTGGCATGAGCAACACGCTTCCGTTGGCGGGACGGCCGGGCTTCGCAAGTGGACCGTGGCGGAGATGCCGTCGCGGGCTCCTGCTACTTTGGTCGGGAGATTCCTGCATTTGAGAGCGTGTGCCGGTCGACCAGAAACCTGTCAAACAGCGGAAGGCTCGCGCCGCCGAGGGCCCTCGCAATTGTACCGACATCTCCGGCTCTGACTTCCGGCGCGGCGATACCCGAAGTGTCAAGCCTTGCGATCTCCCTGCGCACACGCTCGATCAGACAGGTCTGGACGTGTCGCGGCGTAGCCCCGTCGATTACCGCTGCCTCGAAATCTATGACTGCCGCCGCGGCCACGGTTGCATGGGCAATTCCGTGCGCGGCAGTGTCGAGCCAAGCGTCGAGGGGCGATCCAATTTTGCTCCAGTCCGCATCCGGATCCTGCAGCAGGTCCGCTGAACGTCCGGCGGCGGTCATCTCGCGTTCCAGCAGGATCAGCGAAGCGCGGTCGATCAACTGTGCAGTTCCGCCCTTTCCGTCGGGAACCGGCGCAGAACCGAGGGCTCCGGCATTTCCGGTCATTCCGGAGTAGAGCCCCCGGTTCAGCACCACGCCACCTCCGATGAAAGTGCCCAGATAGAAATACAGAAACTCCCGCAGGTCGGTGTTCTTTCCGAACGCGAGTTCCGCGCCGCAGGCCGCCGTCGCGTCATTTTGCAGGTATACCGGGTAGGGAAGTGCCGTCCCCAGTTCGGCCCTGATGTCTGTGCCCCGCCATCCGTGCAATTGGGTCGATGGCACACCGAGCATTTCTTCCCATTCCCAGATGCTGTTGGGCATCGCGATCCCGAGGCCGGCGATCCGCTCCGCTGCCGGCCCCAGTGCGGCGGCATATTCCTCTGCCTTGTTCAGAATGAGTTCAACTGCCTGACTGGGTTGCGGGTACGCGTGCGAAACCAAAGTGTGAAAGCGGATCACCCCGGTAAAATCGACCAGCACGATTTCAATGCTGCGGCGCCCAACTTTCGCGCCCAGAAAGTACGCGCCGTCAGGATTGAGCGAAAACGGAACTGACGGCTGACCCACCCGACCGCGGACCGGTTCTCCTCGCAACAAAAGACTGTCGGCTTCAAGCTGTCGCATAATGACGGCGACGGTCTGCACCGACAGTGTGGTCATGCGCGCAATTTCCGACTTCG
>JAUIHM010000056.1 GCA_030432315.1 Alphaproteobacteria bacterium
GGTCTGGGCCATGCGCAGGTTGCCGACCACGGAGAAGCCGGCGTTGAGGCCGGTTTCCGCCTCCAGGGTCTTGTAGAATTTCACGCTGTAGTCGTGGATGTGTGACGTGGCGTAGCTCATGTTGAACAGCGGCAGCAGGCCGGCGGCGTGCCAGGTGGAGCCGGAGGTCAGTTCGTCGCGTTCAAGCAGCACCACGTCGGACCAGCCGGCCTTCGCGAGGTGATAGGCGACGGAGGTGCCGACGGCGCCGCCGCCGACGACAAGGGCGCGAACGTGGGACTTCATGGCACTTCTCTCCTCCGGACCGGGCACCTTGCGACAATGGCGCAGGAACGGCAGTGAGGAAAGACGGTGCCCGACCTGTCAGGTCCGGAAACCGACAGGCCGGCGCCCTGGACTCAGGCGTTTGTGCCCAGCGCCGACTGTTCGGCGGCGATCCGGTCCATCAGGGGATCAAGTGCGTAGGTTTCGTCAGGATTCGCCGCGAGATGCGCGCGGGTGTGTTTGAGGGATTCGGCAAGCACCGCGTCGAGGGAGGTTTCGCAGCTGAAGTCGCCGGCGACGGATTTGACTTTGGAATTGTCGAACAGGGCGGCCCAGGTTTTGTCGCCCATCAGCGGGCCTTCCCAGTCCGGGTGGTAGCGGGCGAGGGTGGCGGAAGGCACGTTGACGATTTTTGCCTCGACGCCGAGGCCGCGGCCGATGGCGTCATAGATCTGATTCCAGGTCCAGGCGTTGTCGGAGGTGATGTGGAAGGTCTCGCCCAGCGCCGCATCCTTGCCGAGAAGGCCGACGAACGGCACGGCGAAGTCGGCGGAGCGGGTCAGGGTCCAGGGCGTGGTGCCGTCCCCGGCGACCAGGACCGGTTTGCCCGCGACCATGCGGCGGGCGATGGAGAACCCCTCGTTCATCATCGTCGGCAGACCGGAGCGCACGGTGTGGCTGGGGCGGACGATGGTCCATTTCAGGCCGGTGGAGGCTTTCAGCACTTCTTCGCCGGCGATCTTGTCCTGGCTGTATTTCCAGTAGGGATTGATCGCCGGGGTCGTCTCGGTGATGACGTAATGCTGCGCCGGTTTTTCATAGACCGAGGCGGAAGAGATGAAGATGTACTGGCCGGTGTGGCCGGTGAAGGTTGCCACGTCGCGGGCCACCTGGTCGGCAGTGAAGGCTATGAACTGGCAGACCACGTCGAAGTCATGCTTGGCGAGCGCCGAGTAGGCGGCGTTGTCGGTCAGGTCACCGGTGATCGAGGTGACGCCGTCGGGCAGGGTGGCGGCGCGTTCGCCGCGGTTGTAGACGCTGACGTCATGACCCTGTGCCACGGCGCGTTCGACGCAGGGCAGCGAGATCTGGCCGGTGCCGCCGATGAAAAGGATTTTCTTGGACATCTGATTTTCTCCCTGAACAGGTGTGATCTATAGCAAAGTTTGGTTCCGGTAAGGCAAGAGCCGGCGGGTGAAGGGTCGAGCGGATCTAGGCGCCGGCAGGGTGCGGGCGCCGCAGCCGGATCGCCCAGAGAACCGCCAGCAGACCGGCGACGGCCGTGCCGAGCAGCATCGTCATCAGCACCGGCGCGGCACCGTCCTGCGGCAGAACGTGGCCGGTCAGGGTCGTCAGGACCGCGCCGATTGCCACCACGAGGGCGGCGTTCAGCCCGGACGCGGTTCCGGCGAGCTTCGGCCGGATCGACAGGACGCCTGCGTTGCTGCTCGGCATGGTGATGCCGTTGCCGAGGCCGATGAATACGGTGCTGCCGAAGTAGAGCCAGGGCGAGAGCCAGCCCGCCGACAGAATGGCAAGGCCGACGGCAAGTCCGGTGAAGGTAATCAGGCGGCCGGCGAGCATCATCGCCGTTGGCCGGGCGCGTGGGGCGAGGCGGCTGGAAATGAAACTGCCGAGCATGAAGCCCGCGGTGATGGTGCCGACGCAGAACCCGAGTTCGGCGGAGGTCATCTCGAAGGCGGACCTGGCGACCAGCGGCGCGCCGGTGACGAAGACGAAGAACCCGCCGGTCGAGAAGGCGTTGCAGAGGGCGAAGGCCCAGAACAGCGGTTCACGCACCAGCGACAGGGTGGTTTCGGGTGCCAGCCCGGTTTCCCCGGAGCGGTCGGGGCGCGTTTCCCCCAGATCGACCCAGCAGAGGGCGAGCAGGATTGATCCGGAAATGGCGTAGAACCAGAAATTCGCGCGCCAGCCGAATGCCGTGTCGAGGATCCCGCCCATCATCGGACCGGTCATCGGCGCAATCGCCATCGACATGCTGATGAAGGCGATCATTCCGGCGGCCTTCTGCTCGCTGGTGGTGTCGCGGACCACCGCCAGGGACAGGGAAAATCCGGCCGCCATGCCGGCCTGGAACATGCGGAACATCAGGAAGGTGCCGACATCCTCGGCGAGCGCGCAGACAATCGAGGCGAGGGTGAAGACCGCCAGAGCCCCGAGGATCACCGGCCGCCGGCCGATGCGGTCCGAGAGCGGGCCGATGATCAGCTGGATCACTGCAGTGGTGGCGAGGTAGCCGCCGATGGCGAGGCTGACGGTGGCGTAGTCGGTCGAGAGGTCTTCGGCGATGTTTGCCAGCGACGGCGAGAACATGTTGAGTGACAGCGGCGACAGCCCGGCCAGAAAGATCAGGGTGATGAGGTGCGGTGGCGTTGTGGCTTTGGGCATTTGGGACGTTCCTGGTCCGGCAAAAAGACGCACCCTGTCCCGGTCCGGGAGGGCAGGGTGGCGGATATCGGGGCAGGGGCCGGAGCCATGGTTTTCCGCTGCCCCCGGCGACTGTCACTGTTGCGTCCGGTGTAATGCGGGGCGGACCGGGTTGTCTATGTCATACTTGGCAACGGGCGGATCTGGCGGGGTTTTCTGCAGGAGGCGGCGCGGGTCGGGCCGCGGCAGTCAGGCGTCCGGGGCGGCATCGGCGATGACCGCCACCAGCCGGTCGAGGCCCTGTCCGGTGCCGAGGCGGCGCCGTGTTCCGGCGTCGCCGTCAGCGGTCAGCTGCGCGACCTGTTCGGTCCAGGTCATCCGGGTCCGGTTCCCGGCCGTTGCCAGCACGATTGTCACCAGCGACGCGGACAGTCGGGTGCCGGCGAAGCTCATTTCATAGGCATAGAGGAGCCGCCGGTCCGGTACGATGTCGAGCCAGTGGGCGGTGAAGGTCTGTTCGGCGCCGTCGGGCGTGCGCCAGCGTTTGCGTTCCGAGCCGCCGACGCGGAAGTCGAAGCTGTCCTCGCGGACGGTCCAGTCGGGGTGACAGCCGGTCCAGCGGGCCTTGAGATGCGGGTCCGACCAGAACCGGAATGCGTGGGTGGGGCGGGTTGCCAGCATCCGTTCGACGGTAAACTGCGTGTGCTGCACGGGGTCTGTCGCGGTCATGTGTCGGGGTCCCAGGGAAAGTCGGCAATGGCTTCGTCGAGCCGGTCGAAAGCGGCGTTGAGCGCGGTTTCCCGCCGTGCGATCCAGGCGTTCAGATTGGTGAGTGCGGCGGCATTGATGCGGCAGGTGCGGACGCGACCGGTCTTTTCCGTAGTGACCAGGCCGCTGGCCTCGAGGATCGCCAGATGCTTGATCGCGGACGGCAGCCGCATTCCCAGAGGTTCGGCCAGGTCGCTGACCGAAAGCGGCTGGTGCGAGAGACGTGTCACCATGTCGCGTCGGCGGGGATCCGACAGGGCGTGGAACACCGCGTCGAGGTCGGCCGCGTCGGGGGATGCGGCGGCGTCACGCACCGTTGCCGTCCAGAAAGCGTTGCGGGATCCGGTCGCGGAACGGGAAATGGTCGAACCAGGGCCGGGCCTCGGCCAGCACGCGACGGCAGGACGGGCGGCCGGTCAGCCGGTCGAAATATCCCTGCAGGGCCGGGCGGTCGCCAAACGGCACCAGCAGGCCGGCGAAAAACAGCGCCGGGGCGGCGGCGCAGTCGGCGATGCTGAAATCCGCGCCGGCGGCCCATGTCCGCCCGGTCATCCGCGTTTCGACCATGTTCCAGGCGGTGACCAGGCGCTGCTCTGCTTCGGCGACCGCGTCGGCGTCGCGCCGGTCTTCGGGGCGGAGCCGGTCAAAGACGATCCGCTGCATTGGTTCGTGAACGTGGAGGTCGAAGAAGCGGTCCCAGAGCCGTGCCTCAAGGCGGGTGTCCGGATCGGCAGGCAGCATCGGCCGTGCGCCGGGGTGGTGGCGGTCGAGCCATTCGATGATGATCGAGGTTTCCGCAACCGTGGCGTTCCGGGCGCTGTCGTGCAGCACCGGCATCTTGCCCACCGGCCAGAGGTCGAGAAATTTCGCGTGCTCGGCGGGATTGCCCAGATCGACCGTCACGGCATCGAAGACGGTATCCGCTTCGTAGAGTGCGATCAGCACCTTGTGACAGAAGGAGGCGAGCGGATGGGAATAGAGGGTGAGGGTCATTGCGGCTTCCGGAATGGTTTCCGGGTACTGAAACTATTGCGGAGCGGGTGACAGGTCAAGTGACGGTTTCCTGGTTTGGAAACCTTGATCGGCGCGGCCTGCCGGTCCGGCCCCGGCATTCGGAAATGGAGCTGATTCGGGTTATACTGCCGGAATTGGCGAAACTTGCGGGAGTGGGTGGGATGGCGAAGCTGAAGCTGACCGATGCGGCCGAGATCATGCAGCGGACATACGACGGCACCAATGGTGCCGAGGTTGAGGTGTCGCTCAATGTCGCCGGGGTGCAGGCGGTGTTCCTCAAGGACCGGACCCTGGTCATTCCCGGGACCAATGAATTTGCCGACTGGCTTGATTTCAACTTCAACCTCGTCGATCCGACGGTGGATGCGCACGGCTTTACCGTCGTGCCGGGCGACAGCGGGGTGATGTATCATGCGGGGTTCCTGGCTCATGCGCAGATGGTCTATTCCTTCGCCAAGGCGCTGAAGCCGAAGTTCATCATCGGCCATTCGCTGGGGGCGGCGTCGGCGCAGATTGTCGGCATGTCGCTGAAAACCCCGACGGTTGCCTTTGCCTCGCCGATGGTGGTGCGCGGGGCGGAGCGGATGCCGGGCGAGGGTTGGGTGGTCAACATCTGCCGCAGCGACGATGCGGTCTGTCACGTGCCCTCGTCGATCCTCGGGTTTCGGCATATCGGCAGCCGCTACTGGATTTCACCGCAGGCGGTGCATCAGGGCGAGGATCACCGAATCGACAAGTATATCGCGCTGTTGGGGGTGGCTGCGATTGGGGACGCGCTGCCGAAGCACTGGCCCACCTGAAGCGGTCAGGGTTCCGCGCCGATCAGGTCGGCGATTTGTGCCGGCGTCAGCCTGCCGCTGCCGGGTTCGTTGCGGGTTTCGGCCTGAAACCGGGAGATGGCGGATCGGGTCCGGGTGCCCGGCTGTCCGTCGACGGGACCGGGATCGAAACCGAGCGCGGCGAGACGTGCCTGGACGGTGCGCCATCCGGCCGGGCCGAGGTCGGCTTCCGTGCGCAGGGCCGGAGCGGGTGCGGGCGGCGCGGGAGCGGCGCCTTCGGCCGCCGTTACCGCCGCGTCGAGGCGGTCGAGACGCGCGGCGATCCCGGAGGCCCTGGTCTCCAGACCGGCAACCATCTCCGGCAGGGGCGCGAATGCGGCGCTTAGGGACCCGGTGCCGGTGAGAACCGGAGCCAGGGTCTCGCGCGCGGTGCCGGTGTCGCCGCCAAGTCCCTCTATCTGCTGTTCAAGGGCGTCGAGCCGACTTTGAAGTGCCCCCAGCTGTTGCCAGGCATCGGGCAGTTGACCGGTCAGGGTCGGAAGATCGTCGAGCAGGGTTTCGACTGCACTGCGATCGCGTTCGGCAGCGGCGAGCAGGTCGGCGATGCGGCTGGCGCCGATGGCGGCCTGACCCGCGCTGGCCGTCACCGTTCCGGCGGTTTCTTCCATGGCGCCGGCGAGGGACTGCGCGGACTCGAACCTGCTGCGATAGGCGTCAACCGCAGTGGAGAATGCTTCGAGGCGCGCAAGTGAAACATTTGCCGCCTCAAGGGTGCGGCGGGTTTGCCTGACATCCACTTCGATTGCGCTGACGGATGCCTTGATGTCGGCGACTTCGCCATCGCTGAAAGAGGTCAGGTCATCGCTGAATGCCGCAGCGACGCGTGCCATGTCGGTGCGAAGCCGGCTGTTCTCGGAGGCGAGGTCGGCGCTGACCGCCTCCAGCACCGAGCCGATGGCGTCGGCTTTCATTTCCCCGGTTTCCGCTTTGAATTCGGCGACGAGCGCGTCGGCGTCGGCCTTCGCATCCCGGGTTGACTGCGTGAGTTCGCCCTGGGCTTCGGTGATTTTCTCCGCGAGGGTTGCGCGCTGGTCGTTAAGCGCGGACAGGGCGGTGGCAATCGCCGTTTCCTGTTCGCGGACGTTCTGCCGCGTCTGGGCGGCAAGCGCGTTCATGTCGGTTCTGGTTTCGGTGGCGAGGTCGCTCAGGCTGTCCCGGGTCGCAGCGGCGGTCGTGCTCAGTTCGTTGCGCAGGTTTATCGCCTGGCTGCCGATCATGAAGGTGCCGCCCAGAGCGAACACTGCCGAAAGCAGCAGCATGCCTACGGCGACCCGGAACTGCCAGGAGCGGTAGAAGCGTTCCGTTGCACGCCATTGCAGCGAGTCCTCGCGCAGGCCGGCGAAGTCCTCGGAAGACAGTCCGTGGGACGGCTTTGAATCGTCTTCTGCCATTGGGACCCCCTCCCGCGATCCCGGTTGCAGGGTCATGCGGGATGCGCAGCCGCTGCATTGTATTGGTTATTGCAGATTCGGTCGAGCCTTCTTGCCGGTGCCCGGCCGGCCCTTCCCGCCCTGGATGAAACGGGAAGGGCCTGGCGGGCAGTTTTCAGGCCGGTTCCGCGCCGCCGGTGGAGGTGGCCGGGGCGTCGGCGGCGAGGGCGGTCCAGAGGATTGCGCCCAGTGCGGCGCCGATCAGCGGGGCGAGCCAGAAGAGCCAGAGCTGACCCATCGCGCCGTTGTCGGCGAAGAATGCCACCGCGGTGGAGCGGGCCGGGTTGACCGAGGTGTTTGTGACCGGGATCGATACCAGGTGGATCAGGGTGAGCGACAGGCCGATGGCGATGGGCGCGAAACCGGCAGGAGCGCCGGGGCGGGTCGCGCCAAGGATGACGATGAGGAAGATGCCGGTCATAACCACTTCGCAGAGAAAGGCGGCAGTCATGGTATAGCCGCCGGGCGAGCGCACCCCGTAGCCGTTTGAGGCGAAACCGGCAGGGACCCACTCGGCGGCGCCGGAGGCGATGATGTAGAGCACGAGTGCAGCGATGAAACCACCGACAAGCTGCGCGGCCCAGTACGGCAGCAGGTCGCGCCAGCCGAACCGGCCGGCGACCGCCAGGCCAAGGGTCACGGCGGGATTGAAATGCCCGCCGGAGATCGGGCCGACCGCATAGGCCATGGTCAGTACCGTCAGGCCGAAGGCGATGGCGATGCCGGTGAAGGCAATGCCGAATTCGGGAAAGCCGCCCGCAAGCACGGCGCTGCCGCAGCCGCCGAAGACGAGGGTGAAGGTGCCGACCGCTTCGGCAGAGAGTTTTCGGATCATGTGTTCCGCTCCAATGGATTTAATTTTGTTCAGGCGAGGAAGTTGCCCAAATTTACCGACGGAACTGTCCTGATTGCGCCAGCGGGCATGTCGTTTTTCGACCGGCTCCGGCTGATCTCCCGGCGCTTCGGACGCCGGTGTGGAGTGCAAACAAACAGCCACGTTACCGGATGAAGAAATGAAGCATTGGCGGTTTACGATTCCTGACGGATGCAAGTATATCTGCATCGCCAATTATGGAGTGTGCAATGAATCCGCTTTTGTCAGACTGGACCGGACCTTTTGCCGTGCCGCCGTTCGCCGATATTTCCGATGCGGACTTTGCGCCGGCGTTCGAGTCGGCGCTGGCGGAAGCGCGGGCCAACATCGACGCGATTGCCGCCGATCCGGCGGAACCGGATTTTGCCAATACGATCGAGGCGATGGAACGGGCGGAACGGCAGCTCGACCGGGTGGCGGCGGTGTTCTTCAACCTCGCCGGGGCGCATACCAATCCGGCCCTCGAGGCGCTGCAGCGCGACCTGAGCCCGAAGCTGGCGGCACATTCCTCGGCAACGATGATGAATGCGGCGCTGTTCGCGCGGGTTGATGCGCTGTTTCGCAGGATCGACGACCTGGGTCTGACCGACGAGCAGAAGCGGGTGCTGGAACTCTATCACCGGATGTTCGTGCGGTCCGGGGCACAGCTCGAAGGCGCGGACCGGGAGCGGCTGGCGGAGGTGATGCAGCGGCTGGCGAGCCTGGGCACGTCGTTTTCGCAGAACGTGCTGGCCGATGAAAACGGCTGGTACATGGCGCTGGATGCGGAAGGGCTCGAGGGGCTGTCATCGTCGCTGGTCGCCGCTGCGGCGCAGGCGGCGGCGGACCGGGGTCTCGAGGGGCATGTGATTACCCTGTCGCGGTCGCTGATCGTGCCGTTTCTGCAGTCGAGTCCGCATCGCGATCTGCGCCGCCAGGCGTTTGAAGCCTGGGTGGCGCGCGGCGCGAACGGTGGTGAAACCGACAATCTCGGGATCGTGCGCGAAACACTGAAGCTGCGCAAAGAGCGGGCGGCGCTGCTCGGATATCCGAGTTTCGCGGCGTTCAAGCTGGAAAATCAGATGGCCGAGACGCCGGCGGCGGTGCGCGGACTGCTCGAAGCGGTCTGGGGTCCGGCGAGGGCCCAGGCGGAGCGGGACGCGGCGGACCTTGCGGCCAGACTGCGGGGGGACGGGATCAACGGCGATCTCGAGCCCTGGGACTGGCGCTACTATTCGGCCATCCGCCAGCGTGAGGAGCATGATCTCGACGAGGACGAGGTGAAGCCGTACCTGCAGCTGGACCGGATGATTGAGGCGGTGTTCGATGTCGCGTCGCGGCTGTTCGGTCTGTCGTTCCGGCCGCTGGACGTGCCGCTCTATCACCCTGATGCGCGGGCGTGGGAGGTGCTCCGGGGGGACCGGCACATGGGTGTGTTCATCGGCGATTATTTCGCCCGTTCCTCCAAACGTTCGGGAGCCTGGTGTTCCTCCTTCCGCAGCCAGAGCCGCCTCGACGGCGAGGTGCGGCCGATCGCGGTAAACGTGTGCAACTTCTCCAAGCCGCCCAAAGGGTCGCCGGCGCTGCTGACGTTTGATGATGCGCGGACGCTGTTTCATGAATTCGGCCATGCGCTGCATGTGCTGATGTCGGACGTGACCTATGCGTTCATATCCGGCACCAGCGTTGCCCGTGATTTTGTCGAACTGCCGAGCCAGCTTTACGAGCACTGGCTGGAGACCCCGGCAGTTCTCAATGCCCATGCGCGGCATGCGGAGACCGGCGCGGCGATGCCGCAGGACCTGCTCGACCGGCTGATGGCAGCGCGGAATTACGACCAGGGATTTGCAACCGTTGAGTACGTCGCTTCGGCGCTGGTGGATCTGGAGTTTCATGACGGCGCGCCCGAAGGGGATCCGATGGCGGTCCAGGCGGGGATTCTGGACCGGATCGGTCTGCCTCATGCAATCGTCATGCGGCATGCCACGCCGCATTTCCAGCATGTGTTTTCCGGCGACGGCTATTCTTCGGGATACTATTCCTACATGTGGTCGGAAGTAATGGATGCGGATGCCTTTGCCGCATTCAGTGAGACCGGTGACGTGTTCGACGCCGAGGTGGCGGGGAAGCTGCTCAGGAACGTTTATGCCGCAGGCGGGTCGCGGGACCCGGTGGCGCTTTACGAGGCGTTCCGGGGAAGGATGCCGGAAGTCGAGGCGCTGCTGGCGCAAAGGGGACTTGTTGCGGCTTAATCCGCAATGGCGCGCCGCGGGGTCACAAAAGCGGAAAATTCCGGGTTTTGCGGCGCGCGAGGAGGTGAAAAACCAATAGGCGAAAATCCGCCTGGACGTCGTGAAACTGCGGAACTTGTACTGGAAAGGCTCAAAATCGTGAAAATGGCCGGTTCAAACAGGTAATCAGGTCTTATTCGTGGGCATTCAATTATAATCGTCGAGAAATTCGCGCAGGGCGCGTCTTGCAAATATATGGCGGAATAAATAATATCAAAATTGCCAAAACATGATGCCAAAAAAGAATGTTATAGATTCGGCACCGTCAAGTAATTCCAAGGGTTGGCTCTGGTGCGTGATCGCGCCGGGCCTTAAAGAGGCACGATGAACGAAGAGCATGAAATCAATCGCGGTGAGCTGCTTTCGCTGACGGCGGATATCGTATCTGCCCATGTGGCGAACAATTCCGTGGTCCAGAGCGAAGTTCCCGATCTGATCCATTCCGTGTTCGGCAAGCTTCAGGAACTTGCCAGCGGTGAGGACATTGCAACCATTGAACTCAATCCGGCGGTTCCGATCCGCAAATCCGTGACCGATGATTTCATCATCTGTCTGGAGGACGGCAAGAAGCTGAAGATGCTGAAGCGGCATCTGATGACGTCCTACGGCATGACGCCGGAAGATTACCGGGCGAAATGGGGGCTGAAGCCGGATTACCCGATGGTGGCGCCGAACTACGCCGCCAAGCGGCAGGAGCTGGCGAAGAAGATCGGTCTCGGGCGCAAGCCGCGCGGCAAATAGGGGCCGGTTGCGGTCAAGGCCGCGCGGGTTTAGATCAGGGCGTGCCCGTTTGGGCGCGCTCTTTGCTTTTGGGGGACTTTGATGTCCGGTCACGACAAGAAGCTGTTCGTCAAGACCTACGGCTGCCAGATGAATGTCTACGACAGCGAGCGGATGACCTCCGCGCTGGCCGGGCGCGGCTATGTGACCACCGATACGCCCGACGACGCCGACCTCATCCTGCTCAATACCTGTCACATTCGGGAAAAGGCGGCGGAGAAGGTCTATTCGGAGATCGGACGTCTGAAGCCGCTGAAAGCGGACCGGCCGGATCTGCGCATCGGCATCGCCGGATGCGTGGCCCAGGCAGAGGGCGAGGTGATTCTGGACCGTGCGCCCGCCGTGGACCTGGTGGTTGGGCCGCAGTCTTATCACCGTCTGCCGGAGATGCTTGATCGGATGGCGCGTGGAGAGCGGCCCCTCGAAACGGATTTTCCGGTCGAGGACAAGTTTGACCATCTGCCGGCGGTGAAGCGCGGGCGCAGGGCGCCGAGTGCGTTTCTGACGGTGCAGGAGGGCTGCGACAAGTTCTGCGCGTTCTGCGTGGTGCCTTACACCCGCGGTGCGGAGGCATCGCGCCCGGCGGATCAGGTGATGCGCGAGGCGCGGGACATGGTTGCCCAGGGCGTGGTCGAGGTAACGCTTCTGGGGCAGAACGTGAATGCCTACAGGGACGCGGACGGCGTGACCCTGGCGCAGCTGGTGCGCCGGCTGGCGGAGATCGATGGGCTGGACCGGATCCGCTATACCACCTCCCACCCCAACGACATGGACGCCGACCTGATCTCCGCCCATGCCGAGGTTCCGGCGCTGATGCCCTATCTGCATCTGCCGGTGCAGGCGGGCAGTGACCGGGTTCTGAAAGGGATGAACCGGAAGCACACCGCCGCCGAGTATGTGGCGCTGATCGAACGGGTGCGGACGGCGCGGCCGGACATTGCGCTGTCGGGGGATTTTATTGTCGGCTTTCCGGGCGAGACGGAAGAGGATTTTCAGGCGACCCTCGATCTGATTGCGGCGGTCAACTACGCCCAGGCCTATTCCTTCGTCTATTCGCCCCGGCCCGGGACGCCGGCGGCCGGCCGTTCGTTCGTCGCGCCCGAGGTGGCTTCGGAACGGCTGCAGCGGCTTCAGGCGCTGCTGACCGAACAGCAGTACGCGTTTCAGTCGGCGATGATCGGGCGGGTTCTTCCGGTGCTGTTGGAGAAGCCGGGTCGTCTGCCCGGGCAGATGGTCGGCAAGTCGCCGTATCTGCATGCGGTGCATCTCGATGCCGGGGCAGACATGACCGGGCGGATCGTTGACGTCAGCATCACCGCCACGGGCAGAAACACCCTTTCGGGGGTGCTGGTCTGATCCTGGCAGTGCAAGGCGCTTGCGCAGGCCGGGCGGGTCGGGCAACGTAGAATCCTCGTTGGTGCAGTATTTGAAATCTGGAGGCCAATTGGCGATCGACGCCCCGCAGCATGCCCCGCATCCGGACGATCTGTCCGAAAGTACCCTGGAATTTCCTGACAACCGACTTCTGATCGATCTCTGCGGAGAACTCGACAAAAACCTCGTACATGTTGAGGAAAGACTGGGAGTCGCGATCCATCGACGCGGCAATTACCTCTCCCTGCACGGCACTCAATCAGAGCGGGAGCGCGCCGACAGTGTGCTGCGGTCGCTCTACGCGCGGCTGGAGCAGGGGCGGCAGGTCGGGTCGGGGGAAGTCGATGCGGCGATTCGCATGATTCCCGGACTGCCGAGTGAACCTGCCCCCCGGCCGCAGCCCGTGCGTCCGCCCGGCGAGGGTCAGCTGGAAATGTTTGCCGGCGGCAAGCTGGAAATCCGTACCCGCCGCAAGGTGATCGAGCCGCGCACGACGACGCAGAAGGCATATGTGCAGGACCTGTTTCGTCATGAACTGGTGTTCGGGCTGGGACCGGCCGGAACCGGCAAGACCTATCTCGCCGTTGCCGCGGCGGTGTCGATGTTTCTCGAAGGACACGTGGACCGCATCATTCTCAGCCGGCCGGCGGTCGAGGCCGGGGAGCGTCTCGGGTTCCTGCCCGGCGACATGAAGGACAAGGTCGATCCCTACATGCAGCCGCTCTATGACGCGCTCAACGATTTCATCCCGCCCAAGCAGGTGCAGAAGATGATCGAGGAGAAGCAGATCGAGATCGCGCCGCTGGCGTTCATGCGCGGCCGGACGCTCTCCAACGCCTATGTGGTGCTGGATGAGGCGCAGAACGCGACGACGATGCAGATGAAGATGTTCCTGACGCGGCTCGGCGAAGGCAGCCGGATGGCGATCACCGGCGACGTGACGCAGATCGACCTGCCGCGCGGGGTGATGTCGGGCCTGGTCGAGGCGGAACGGGTGCTGCGGGACGTGAAGGGGATCGGCTTTATCCATTTCACCGCCGAGGATGTGGTGCGGCACCACATGGTCGCCAGGATCATCCGGGCCTATGAAGCGGCCCGGCCGAATGACGCCTGACCTGCCGGGCACCGTCGACACTGTCATCGAGGACGAACGCTGGGAGGCGGCGGGATTGGCGGCGCTGGCCGAACGGGCGGCTTCGGCGGCGCTTCGGGCCGTCGGACGGGATCCGGGGATGCACGAAATCAGCCTGCTCGGCTGTGACGATGCGCGTATAGCGGTGCTGAACCGGGAGTTCAGGAACCGGGAGACGGCGACCAACGTGCTGTCCTGGCCCGCGTTCGATGGTGCGGTGCCGGAGCCGGACGCGGATGAGGCCGAACCGTTGTTTCTCGGTGATCTGGCGATTTCCTACGATACCTGCCGGGCGGAGGCCGACACGGCGGGGCTGCCGTTTGCCAGCCACGTCAGCCACCTCGTGGTTCACGGGATCCTGCATCTGCTCGGCCACGACCATATCGAGGATTCCGAAGCGGAGGAGATGGAGGCGCTGGAGGTCAAAATTCTTGTAACACTCGATATACCAAATCCATATAATGCCCCCATATAAGCGAAATGCGCCGGTTTGGCGTGAGTTCCGGATAGGATAGATGGACGATACTTCCAACGGGCGCGATGATTCATCGGAACTGGCCCGTTCCGACGACGGGGATGCGGACAGTCCGGCAAAGCCTTCGTTTCTGACGCGTCTCTTCGGACGCAGCGATACCGATGCGGAGGCGCCCGAAGAGGGCAGCGTTACCTCGGTCGCCGAACAGCTCCGGACCAGGAACATGCTTGTCAACCTGCGCAACATGCGCACCCTCAAGGTCAATGACGTCAGTGTGCCGCGGGCCGACATCGTCGGGGTTTCCGCCGATGCCGGGCTGGCGGAAGTGGTGGACGTGTTTCGCAGGCATACCTGGTCGCGGTTGCCGGTGTTTACCGAGACGCTCGATCAGCCGGTCGGTCTGGTGCATCTGAAGGACCTGTCGCTGCGCTACGGGTTTGGGGAACCGACCGAGACCTTTTCGCTCCAGGACTTGCTGCGGCCGCTGCTCTACGTGCCACCGTCGATGCCGATCGGCGTTCTGCTGCACAAGATGCAGATCGCCCGGATTCACATGGCACTCGTAATCGACGAATACGGCGGCGTTGACGGTCTGGTCACCATCGAGGACCTGCTGGAGCAGATCGTCGGCGACATTTCCGATGAACATGACGAGGACGAGAACGAGCACTGGGTCACCGAAGGTCCGGATGTCTACGTGGCCTCGGCACGGCTGGATCTGGACGATTTCCAGGCGGCCTCCGGGGTTGACCTCAACCTGCCTGACACGATGGAGGACGTGGATACCCTCGGCGGTCTGGTGTTCCAGCTTGGCGGCCGGGTTCCGGAGCGCGGCGAGATCGTCACCCACGAGGACGGCCACGAATTCGAGGTGCTGGACGCGGACGCGCGGCGGATAAAGCGGCTGCGGGTCCGGATCAGACGTGACCCCGCCGAAGTGCAGCCGGCGGAAGCCGCGGAATAGCCTGACATTGAGGGTCCTGCGCGACCGTATTGCCGGCCTTGCCGGCTGGCGCAGAAGCGCATTGTCGCTGATCTGCGGCATGGTTCTGGCGCTGGGGCAGCCGCCGGTTTCGTTTCCCTGGACAATGTTCCTGGCGCTGCCGGTGCTTTTCTGGCTGTTCGATGGCGCCGACCGGCCGAGGGCGGCGTTCGGAATCGGCTGGTGTGCGGGGGCGGGATATTTCGCCGCGTCACTTTTCTGGATCGTCGAGCCGTTTCTGGTCGAACCGGAGGTGTTCGGCTGGATGGCGCCGTTTGCACTGGTGGGCATATCGTTCGGTCTGGCGCTGTTCTGGGCGGCTCCCTTCGGCATTGCCGGGCGGATCGGGCTGCGGGGCGCCGGGGCGGTACTGTTGCTGGCAGGACTGTGGTCGGTTTCGGAATTTGCCCGGTCCCATGTGCTGACCGGGTTTCCCTGGGGGCTGCTTGCCTATGCCTGGGTGGAGACACCGGTGATCCAGACGGCGGCACTGCTGGGGCCGCATGGCGTCGGACTGCTGACTTTGGTGGCCTGTCTGTCGGCGGGACTGCTGCGCCCGTTGGCACTGCTGGTCTGTCTGGGGCTGCCGGCGTTCGGATGGACCTTTGGCAGCTGGCGGCTGGCGGAACCCGAGCCGGCGCGCGCGGAACCGTTTGTGGTGCGGGTGGTGCAGCCGAATGCCGAGCAGCGTCTGAAATGGGATCCGACGTATCAGCAGATCTATTTTGACCGGCTGCTTGAGGCGACGCGGGCACAGGCTGAGGTGCTTCCCGGTCTGGTGATCTGGCCGGAGACGGCGGTGCCTTTCGTTCTGGACCGCGCACCGGGGCTGCAGGCGGAGGCAGGGGCGGCACTGCCCCCAGGCAGCCTGCTGGCGCTTGGGATCATGCGGGTGGTGGACGGTGCAGAGCGGGCTTCCTGGTTCAACGCGCTTGCGGTGCTGGACCGGACCGGTGAAGTCGTGGCGTCCTACGACAAGTACCACCTGGTGCCGTTCGGTGAGTATGTTCCGATGCAGGCCGTGCTCGGGCTGACCGGGATTACCGGCCTGACCGGGAGCGGTTTTCAGGCGGGCCCGGGCCCGGAGGTGGTAGATGTGCCGGGTGTTCCGGCGTTCCTGCCGCTGATCTGTTACGAGGCGATCTTTCCCCAGGGACTGCGGGTTGCCGGTGCGCGGCCGGACTGGCTGCTTCAGGTGACCAACGACGCCTGGTTCGGGAAGCTGTCCGGGCCGTACCAGCACCTGGCGCAGGCACGGGTACGTGCGGTCGAGCAGGGGCTGCCTCTGGTGCGGGCGGCCAATACCGGAATCTCGGCGGTGATAGATGCGCGGGGCCGTGTTCTGGAATTTCTCGCACTTGGTAAACAGGGATACATTGATGCTCAATTACCTGGTCCTTTTCCGCAAACACTATACTCGCAGTATGGTGAAACCCCGTACTTTGCACTTCTTGTTTTGATGTTTGCATTAACTTTAGCTAAAATTGGAACTGGAAATTCTCGAGAGCATTCCTGATAACTTCCAGTGAGTGTGGTGGGAATTCCAAGCGTTTGAATTGCGCAGGTTCGGGCAGCACGCCTGATCGCTGGAACGACCAATTGTGCTGTATGCTTGTTGAGGTGAGTTGTGTCAGTTTCAAATTTTGCGAATGAGGTCGATAAACACGTCGGTCAGAGGCTGCGTGAGCGGCGGGAAACCCTGCGGATCAGCCAGGGTCGGCTGGGTCGGCATCTGGGGCTTACCTTCTCCCAGATCCAGAAATATGAGAAGGGGTCCAACCGGGTCGGGGCCGGGCGCCTGTATCAGATCGCGACATTCCTGGGCGTCGCGCCGAACTACTTTTTCGACGGTCTGAAATCGGACTCGTCGCCGGCCAACAGCCTGACATCGACGCCGACGCCGGTCGATCCGGAAGAATTGAAGGCGCTCGTTGACGCTTTCTCAAGCATTTCCGATGCGGATACACGTGCATCCGTACTCGCGCTCGTGCGTTCGCTGAACATGTCAACTGGTCGGAATTCGATTGCCCGTTGACCAGTCTCGTACCGCTGGCGTAGAGAAAGCGGGAAAAAATTACAGGTAGATTGAATAGTATGACCGAACGTAGCGACTATTTGTTCACCTCCGAGTCCGTTTCGGAGGGGCATCCCGACAAGGTGTGCGACCGTATTTCAGACGCGGTTCTGGACGCGTTTCTCGCCGACGATCCGGAGGCCAGGGTCGCCTGCGAGACCTTTGCGACGACCGACCGGGTTGTCGTCGGCGGCGAAGTGCGCGGTGCCCCGGGTCTGCTCGGGCACATCGAGGGGATTGTCCGCGAATGCGTGCGGGACATCGGTTATGCCCAGAAGGGTTTTCACTGGGAGACCCTGAAGGTTCACAACTATATCCACGGCCAGTCGGCGCAGATCGCCCAGGGCGTCGATGCGTCCGAAGGCAAGGAGGAAGGTGCAGGCGACCAGGGGATCATGTTCGGTTTTGCGACCGACGAGACCGATGCGCTGATGCCGGCACCGATCCATTACGCCCATGCGATTCTGCGCAGGCTCGCCGACGTGCGCAAGTCGGGCGAGGAGAAGCGGCTCGGTCCGGATGCCAAATCGCAGCTGACCCTGCGCTATGTCGGCGGAAGGCCGGTTGAAGTTTCGAGCTTGGTTCTGTCCACCCAGCATCTCGACGACAGCATGACATCCGACGATGTCCGCGCCATGGTTGAGCCGCATATTGCCTCGGTGCTGCCCGACGGCTGGCTGACGCCGGCGACGAAATGGCATGTCAACCCGACCGGGAAATTTGTCATTGGCGGCCCGGACGGCGATGCCGGTCTGACCGGCCGCAAGATCATTGTCGACACCTATGGCGGAGCGGCTCCGCATGGCGGCGGTGCGTTTTCCGGCAAGGATCCGACCAAGGTTGACCGTTCGGCCGCCTATGCGGCACGCTATCTGGCAAAGAACGTGGTGGCCGCAGGTCTGGCGCGGCGGTGTGTCCTGCAGCTTTCCTATGCCATCGGCGTGGCACGGCCGCTGTCGATCTATGCCGACACCCAGGGAACGGGGACGGTTCCGGAATCGGTGATCGAGAAAGCGGTCAACCAGGTCATGGACCTGACGCCACGGGGCATTCGCACCCAGCTGCAACTGAACCGGCCAATTTACCAGCAGACATCGGCCTACGGTCATTTTGGCCGGGAGCCGGAAGACAGCGGCGCGTTTTCCTGGGAGCGTACCGATCTGGCCGAGGCGCTGCGCAAAGCGGTCTAGACCAGAAGTCCGCCCGGAGACCGAATGACCGACGAAACCGACGGCCCGCCCTGTGGGCGAGGCCCCCGACCCGGACACCGAAAGGTGTTCGGGCGCCGCAAGGGCAAGCGCCTGAGTGCGTTCCAGCAGGGGCTGATTGAAACCGATCTGCCCGTCCTCAGCGTTCCGGGGGTGTTTCCCTCCGGGCATCCCGACCGGCGCCCGGTCGAGCCTTCGGACCTGTTCGCGCGAGGTGAGGGCGGGAGTCGTCCGCTTTGGCTCGAGGTCGGCTTTGGCGGCGGCGAACACCTGGTTCATCAGGCGCGGGAAAATCCACATGTCGCGCTGATTGGCTGTGAACCTTACATGAACGGCGTGGCGATGCTTCTCAACCGGTTGCACGGCAGCGGTATTGGCAATGTGCGTCTGCATCCGGACGATGCACGCGACCTGATCGAGCTGTTGCCCGATCGCAGTCTCGAGCGGGTGTTTCTGCTCTATCCCGATCCCTGGCCGAAAAAGCGGCATGCGGAGCGGCGGTTTGCCGGGCCGGAAAACCTGAAGCGTCTGGCGCGGGTGATGCGCCCAGGTGCAGTGCTGCGTCTGGCTACCGATATTGAGCAGTACGTGAGCCATGCGCTTGCAGCGGTGGCAGATTCGGAGTTTTTCGATGTGGAACCGCCGGTCGCGCCGGACTGGAGCGTCCCGTGGGCGGACTGGCCCGGTACGCGCTATGAGGCCAAGGCGCTGAAGGCGGGCCGGCGACCGCATTATCTGACCTTCGTGCGCTCCGGTCAGGATTACTGATTGCAAAACGTCGGACGCACGGTCGCATTTCGTGTTTGCGCTGTTTGGGAAGCTGATGGCGGTTTTTCGGTCCAGTCAGATTTGGGCGCGAGTTGCAGGGGCCGGCCGTGCCGGCGTTTGCGCGGGTCATGTCGGCAGGGTAGGGTGATGGTGGCCCGAAACGGTGAAACGGGGGAGGCGGGATGAAAACTGGACCGGTATTTTTGGCCGCACTGCTTGCCGGAGCGGTGGCCGGATCGATGGCGCCCGCCGGGTCAAAGCCGGCGCGCTGCGCGACGACCGATGACGGGGTATATGCCTGTACGTTCCGGTTTTCCGACGACAATGGCAGCTTTGAGATATCCGCTCCGGACAGGCCGACCTACATCCTGACGGTGACGGAGCCCGGAGTGGCCTGGGGATTCATCAACATGGGCGGCGGAAACGTCGCCCTGCCTGGGGAATACCGGCGGAGCCCTGACGACGGGGCATGCTGGCAGAATTCAGCGACGCAGACGCGGATCTGCGCCTGGTAGCAGGTGGAAAAGCGGCGTCGGGGCCTCGGGTCTTCAGTCCGAACGCAGGTGCAGCGCGTCCCACGTCACCGGTCCGGCGACACCGTCGGCCTTGAGGCCCCGCGACTTCTGAAACGCCTTGAGGGCGTCCGCGGTATGTTTGCCGAAGTCTCCGTCGATCAGCACGCCAAAGCCGACGCCGGTCAGCAGGCTCTGCAGGTCGCGCACGGCATTTCCGGTGTCGCCCCGGCGCAGCGTCGGGTTTGCGTCGGTGATCCGCGGACCGTCCAGCCACAGCCCTTTGGTCCTTCGCAGATACCGCCTGCGGTCCGGAAGGCCGTTCACCCCGCCGTTGATCGCGCGGGTAACGGATTCGATGTCGTCGCGGTCGGCATGGCGGTTGATGTTCCTGCGACGCCAGTAAGATACGGCGGAGAGCAGCGCCCAGGGGAACTCCTCGAGCGCCTTGGGGTCGGCTTCGAAATCGGGTGCGCCGGGAACCAGATTCTGGATGTCGCGGGTCGCTTCCTGATAGTTTGCCCGTCCGGTTGTCTGGATCAGGCCCCGGCCGCGGTAGCGCCTGCCGTCGCCTTGTTGGATGTTCCCGAGGTCCTTTCGACCCTCGTAGGCCTCACCGGAGGCGAATTCGAGCGTCGTTCGGAAATGCGCGCTTTCGTGGGCGAGCTGGGCGATGAAGTGGCACAGCTGCAGCGCCATTTCGATGCCGCCTTCACCGATCAGGTGCTGGTTCTCGACAATGCCCTTGACGATGCTGCCTTTGGGGCTGGTGGTGATTTCGCGGATGTCGAATTCGGTGATCTGAACTGTCATTCTCCCCCCCGGGCCTGAATTTCCGGCCAAGTGTAGCACTTCCGGGCTTATTCTCCGAGGGTTTGGTTAACGGTAGGCGCCAGGTGCGTCCGGTTCCGCCGGCCGGCCGGTGGAAAAAGCACCTGCTGGACCACGCATTCGGCTTCCTCTAAGAGACGTCGTGTTTCAGAGGGAAAGGCTACGGAATGGCGTCACATGGTCAGGCGAAACCGCTGCGCAGCAGGGCGCCAGGCCCGTTGAGGGGGATGGCCGAGGTTCCGGGCGACAAGTCGGTTTCGCACCGTTCGCTGATCCTCGGGGCGCTTTCGGTGGGTGAGACACGGATCATCGGTCTGCTCGAGGGAGAGGACGTGCTCGATACCGGTCGGGCGATGCAGGCGTTCGGCGCCAGTGTCGAGCGTCTCGGTCCGGGGGAGTGGAGCATCCAGGGCGTCGGGGTCGGCGGCTTCCGCGAGCCGGCGGACGTGATCGACTGCGGCAATTCGGGAACCGGTGTCCGGCTGATCATGGGTGCGATGGCAACCACGGGGATCGCCGCGACGTTTACCGGCGACGCCAGCCTGCGCAGCCGGCCGATGGGGCGGATCACCGATCCGCTGGCTCTGTTCGGCGCCCGATCCCACGGCCGCAGCCAGGGACGTCTGCCGCTGACGCTGATCGGGGCGGAAAACCCTCTGCCGGTGCGCTATGCCACGCCGGTACCGTCGGCGCAGGTGAAGTCGGCGGTTCTGTTGGCCGGGCTGAACGCGCCGGGTCAGACGGTGGTGATCGAGCGTGAACCGACGCGGGACCATACGGAGCGGATGCTGCGCGGGTTTGGCGCGACGGTCGAGACCGAAGTTACGGACGAGGGGCATGTCATCACCCTGACCGGCCAGCCGGAACTGACCGGGCGGCCGGTTTCCGTGCCGCGCGATCCGAGTTCGGCGGCATTTCCGGTGGCGGCGGCGCTGCTGGTCGAGGGGTCGGAGATCCGGGTTCCCGGGATCAGCCTCAACCCGACCCGGGCAGGGTTCTATGCGACGGTTCGCGACATGGGGGCATCGCTCGAGTTTTCCAACCAGCGCGAAGAGGGAGGGGAGCCGGTGGCCGACCTGCGGGTGCGGTATTCGGCGCTGAAGGGGATCGAGGTTCCGCCGGAGCGGGCGGCGTCGATGATCGATGAATATCCGGTGCTCTGCGTGCTGGCGGCCTTTGCCGAGGGCAGGACGGTGATGCGTGGCGTAAAGGAACTGCGGGTCAAGGAGTCCGATCGGATCGATGCGATGGCGCGGGGGCTGGAAGCCTGCGGCGTGACCGTTGAGGAAGGCACGGATTTCATCATCGTGCACGGGCGCGGCGCAGACGGCGTGCCAGGTGGTGCGACGGTGGAAAGCCGGCTCGACCATCGGATTGCGATGGCGTTCCTGTGTCTTGGGCTCGCGTCGCAGGCGCCGGTCACCGTTGACGACGCCGCGCCGATCGCGACCAGCTTTCCGGTGTTCGAGGACCTGATGGGAGGTCTCGGGGCGCAGTTCGAGCGGCCAAACCGGTAGCTGCCGGGGATCGGGAAGGGGCAGACATGAAATTCACGATTGCGGTGGACGGTCCCGCTGCGGCCGGCAAGGGGACAATTGCAAAGGCGCTGGCGGCGCATTTCGGCTTCGCGCATCTGGATACCGGGCTGCTCTACCGGGCAGTTGGTGTGCAGGCGCTGCACGACGGACGTGGCGTTATCGACACAGCCTGGGCGGGAGAACTGGCGCGGCGGTTCACCGAGGCAGACATGCAGCGGACGGATCTGCGCACGGCGCGGGCGGGACAGGCGGCGTCGAAGGTCGCGGCGCTGCCGGAGGTCCGGAGCGCGCTGCTGGAGTTTCAGAAGCGGTTTGCCCGGCGCGAGGGCGGCGCCGTGCTCGACGGGCGTGACATCGGCACGGTGATCTGCCCGGCGGCCGAGGCGAAGCTGTTCGTGACCGCCGCGGATACGGTGCGCGCGGAGCGGCGGCGGGCGGAACTGCCCGGCAGTCCGGAGCTTGCGACGGTGCTGGCGGACCTGCGCGCCCGCGACGCCCGCGACGCAGAGCGGGATGTGGCGCCGATGGTGGCGGCCGAAGATGCGCTCTTGCTCGACACGACGGATTTGTCTATAAACGCAGCCGTCGCGCAAGCGATCGCACATGTGCAGGAACGCCTTCAGGGCGGAGGCTGACCGCCTCCGTGCTTTTTGTGCATTCCGGCTCTGGCGAAATTTGGTGAAAGACCGGCGGAATCAACCGCCCGGCCAGAAACATGAACTTTGGAGAACTGTATGCCAGCTGCGGCAACCATGGAAGATTTTGAAGCTCTGCTCAACGAGAGCCTTGAGCTGGAGACCCCCGACGAGGGTTCAGTCGTCAAAGGCACCGTCCTTGCCATCGAAGCGGGACAGGCCATCATCGACGTAGGCTACAAGATGGAAGGTCGCGTCGACCTCAAGGAATTTGCGGCTCCGGGCAAAGCGCCCGAAATCGAAGTGGGCGATGTTGTTGAGGTATTCCTCGACCGTGTCGAAAATGCCCGCGGCGAGGCCGTGCTCAGCCGGGACAAGGCGCGCCGCGAAGCGGCCTGGGACCGTCTGGAAAAGGCGTTCGAAAAGGAAGAGCGTGTCGAAGGCGCGATCTTCGGTCGGGTCAAGGGCGGCTTCACCGTGGATCTGGGTGGCGCGGTTGCGTTCCTGCCGGGCAGCCAGGTGGACGTGCGCCCCGTGCGCGATGCCGGACCGCTGATGCACATGCCGCAGCCGTTTCAGGTTCTGAAAATGGACCGTCGCCGGGGCAACATCGTTGTTTCCCGCCGTGCCGTTCTCGAAGAGAGCCGTGCCGAACAGCGCGCCGAAGTGATCGGCAAGCTGCAGGAAGGCGACACCATTGACGGCGTGGTCAAGAACATCACCGAGTATGGTGCGTTCGTTGATCTGGGCGGCGTCGACGGGCTGCTGCACGTCACCGACATGGCATGGCGCCGGGTCAACCATCCGTCGGAGATCCTGAACATCGGCGAGACCGTCAAGGTCCAGGTGATCAAGATCAACAAGGACACGCAGCGCATCAGCCTCGGCATGAAGCA
>JAUIHM010000057.1 GCA_030432315.1 Alphaproteobacteria bacterium
CTTTACCAAAGCCTTCGAATACTCGGACTGCTGGGTCGAGGATGCGCGCCTGGTGGCGCTCAATGCCCGGGACGCGGCAGAGCGGGGCGCGCGGATCATGACCCGCACGCGGGTTGTCGCGGCCAGGCGGAGCGCCGAGCACTGGACGGTTGAGGTTGAAGATGCTGTGACAGGTGCCGTCTCTGAATTCCGGGCACGGACACTGGTCAATGCGGCGGGGCCCTGGGTGGGGGATCTGATCCACAACCGGATTCACTCGAAGTCCAATGACAGGGTCCGGCTGGTCCGCGGCAGTCACATCGTCACCCGGTCACTGTTCAGTCACGGACGCTGCTACTTCTTTCAGGGCATGGACGGACGGATCATCTTTGCCATTCCCTATGAGACCGATTTCACGCTGATCGGCACGACGGATGCGGAACACCCCGATCCGTCGCTGAAGCCGGAATGCACGGCGGAGGAGCAGAAGTATCTCTGTGAGTTCGCGTCGCAGTATTTCGAAAAGCCGGTCACTCCGGACGACATCGTCTGGACCTATTCGGGTGTTCGGCCACTGCATGACGACGGAGCTGGATCGGCCACGGCGGCAACGCGGGACTACACGCTGAAGGTGGATGACGACGGCGGGGCACCGGTGCTGAACGTTTTCGGCGGAAAGATCACCACCTATCGCCGGCTGGCGGAATCGGCGATGGCGAAGCTCCTGCCGTATCTGGACTGCGACAGGGGCAACTGGACTGCGGGAGCGGCCCTGCCTGGGGGCGATTTTCCGGTCGACGGGGTCGATGACCTGGTTGCGGCGCTGCGGGCGGAGTATCCGTTCGTCGATGAACGTTTCGCCCGGCGGCTCGTGCGGGCCTACGGCACCGAAGCCCGGTCGGTGCTGGGCAATGCGGAGAGCTTCGCGGCGCTGGGACCGGCGTTTGGCTGGAACCTGACCGGCGCCGAGGTGCGCTGGCTGATGGAGCGGGAATTTGCGCGCCGCGCGGAGGATGTGGTTTGGCGCAGGAGCAAGCTGGGACTGCGGATGACGCCTGAAGAGATCGCGGTTCTCGACGAATTCATGCAGTCGGAAGAGGCACGCCTTGCGCAGGCGGGGGCCGACTGAAGGCAGCCGGAGGGCGGCGAATCGTCGTCCGCGGCGGCTTTCGGGAAAATCGGGTGGAAGCAAAAATATATTGCCGTTTTACCGGCCGCAGCAGAATGTATTGGTTTAATTACTGACCACAAGTTTCTGAAAAGTATGCATTAAATGGTTTCTTGGACTGTCTTTCTGGCGTTTTGTGTGCCGTAACTGGCAACAATCCGGCATAAAACAGTGGATCGATTGTGTCTTTGTTGCCTGGATGGCGTCAATTTGATGTGGAGAGGCGGAGAATCGCTTGTTTTTGAAGGGAAGGCCATTACTACTCGTTAACAGGTTCAGGCGGAAAGTTGCTGGACGATTCTGTTTGGCCACCCATTGACTGCCTGACCATTGGGAGAACCGACTTGAGACGAACGCCGACCCTTTTCGCCGGTTTTGCCACATGTCTTCTGGCCGGTGCGCTGTCGGTACTGCCCGCAGTGGCGCAGGAGGAAGGCGAACCGCCGACGACCGCCGGTTTCGATGACTCATTTCTTCCAGGGTTCCTGACCGCCGGCGGTGCGCTCGACGCGCCGGCGCCGGATGTGGTGATAACCGGCCGCCTCGGCATCAACGTCAGTCCGGCCTACTTTGGATCGGATGACTATGAGTTGGGTCCGAACGGTTCGATTCGCTTCGACTACATCCGGTTTCCGAACGGGTTTGAGTTCGGGTCCGGGCAGGCAGTCGGTTTCAGGACCGGCTGGGGGCTTCGTGGTTCCGTGCGCTATATCGGCGATCGGGTGTCCAAGGACTACGATGAACTCGACGGTATGGAGAATGTCCACTGGGCGATGGAGGCGGGGCTCGGTATCGGGTACGAGGAGCGCAACTACCGGTTCTTTGCCGACATGCGTTACGGGTTTTTCGGGCACGACTCGTTTGTCGGCGACCTCGGTGCCGACGCGATTGCCTATCCGATAGATGGTCTGACCCTGACGCTCGGCCCGCGCATTTCGCTCGGCAGTGACCGGTTCGCCAACACCTATTTTGGCGTTTCCAGTTCCGAGGCGGTCACCTCTGATTTTAACGCCTATGATGCTTCCGGTGGGGTTCTTGGTGCCGGGATGACGCTTGGGGCGCGATATCTGCTCAACGAACGCTGGGGCATCGAGGGTGCTGCAACCTATGATCGGCTGATGAACGACGCCGCGGATTCGCCGATCACCAAGGCAGGCTCAGCCGACCAGTATTCCTTCACCATCGGCCTTACCCGGCGGATCGGCCTCGACTTTTGACCGGCAACTGACCGGCGTCGACAGGCCTCGCGGTCTGCGGTGTCAGGATTCGCTGCGTTTGAGGGCCCGTTGGCGTGCGAGGCCGCTGTCCACATCCGAAACGCCGACGAGGTTGGCGACGAGGCGCAGCAGGCCATGTTCGTCGGCATTGATGCCGTCCGTTGCGGCGACCCGCCAGAGTGCTTCGACGACATCCTTGCGGTGCTCGTAGGGCACGGCGTCCTTGATGAGGCGGGTGAAGCGAACGGTATCCGCGGCCTGGGATTCGGCGGTCTCCGCGTCGGTACGCAGACCGGCCGCTTCGGCCTCCGTGATCGCATAGGTTTCTATCAATACGTTGTCGATGCGGGCTTTTTCCTCGGGCGAGTAGTTCCCGTCGGTGCGGGCGACCCGCACCATCAGGGCCGCAAGTGCGATCCTCGCATCCTCGTGCGGCAGCGGGTCGGTGGTATGGGCGCCGGAGAGGCGTTTCAGCAGTTCAGCGATCATCAGATTTCCCCGATCGGCGTATTGGTGTCAGACCAGCCGCGACTGTTCCAGGGCTGCCCGGACGAAATCCGCGAACAGCGGATGCGGCGCGAAGGGTTTGGATTTGAGTTCCGGGTGGAACTGTACCCCGATGTACCAGGGGTGGTCCGGGATCTCGACGATTTCCGGCAGACGGCCGTCGGGAGAGAGGCCTGAGAACAGCAGGCCGCTGCGTTCGAGTTTGTCCCGGTATTTGATGTCGACTTCATACCGGTGGCGGTGCCGCTCCGAAATATCGGTTGTTTCATAGATGGATGCCGCCTGACTGCCTGGTTTCAGCACCGCATCATAGGCACCCAGCCGCATCGTGCCACCCTTGTCGTCAGTGACCTCACGCTTGATTGTCCGGTTTCCCTCGACCCATTCCTTCAGGTGATAGATGACGTGGGTATAGCGGCTGTTGCCGCGCTCGTGGTCGAATTCCTCGGATCCCGCGTCATCGAGACCGGCGAGGTTGCGGCTGGCCTCCACCACCGCCATCTGCATGCCGAGACAGATGCCAAGATAGGGTACCTTGCGGGTGCGGGCGAACTGGGCGGCGCGGATCTTGCCTTCGGTGCCGCGCTCGCCAAATCCGCCGGGTACGATGATCGCGTGGTAACCTTCCAGCACCGGTGCGATGTCGTCGGTTCTTTCGAACAGTTCCGCGTCGAGCCACTCGGCCCGAACCTTGGTGCGGTTGGCGATGCCGCCATGAGTGAGGGCCTCGGCGATGGATTTGTAGGCGTCCTCGAGCTGGGTGTACTTGCCGACGATTGCGACGCGGACCTCGCCTTCCGGATTGTGGATCCGGTCGACCACGTCCTCCCATTTCTCCAGGTTGGGTTTGGGTGCGGGCGAGATGCCGAAGGCGTCCAGCACTGCCTGGTCAAGCCCTTCTGCGTGGTAGGCCAGCGGCGCCTCGTAGATGGATTTGAGGTCCTGGGCGGCAATGACGCTTTCGGGGCGGACGTTGCAGAACAGCGCCAGCTTTTCGCGTTCCTTCGGCGGGATCGGCATTTCCGAGCGGCAGACCAGAACGTCGGGGGCGATGCCGATGGCGCGAAGCTCCTTGACCGAGTGCTGGGTCGGCTTGGTTTTCAGCTCGCCGGACGCCCTGACATAGGGCAGCAGGGTCAGGTGCATGTAGATGCACTGGCCGCGCGGCTGGTCCTGGCCGAACTGGCGGATCGCCTCGAAGAACGGCAGGCCCTCGATGTCGCCGACGGTGCCGCCGATTTCGCAGAGCATGAAATCGACCTCATCCGCGCCGACGGCGAGGAAGTCCTTTATCTCGTTGGTGACATGGGGAATGACCTGAATGGTCTTGCCGAGATATTCGCCGCGCCGTTCCTTTTCCAGCACGTTGGAATAGATCCGGCCCGAGGAAACGCTGTCGGTCTTGCGGGCGGCGACGCCGGTAAAGCGTTCGTAATGGCCGAGGTCGAGGTCGGTTTCCGCGCCGTCATCGGTGACGAAGACCTCGCCATGTTCGAAGGGCGACATGGTGCCCGGATCGACGTTCAGATAGGGGTCGAGTTTGCGCAGGCGGACGGAAAAACCGCGGGCCTGAAGCAGGGCGCCCAATGCGGCGGACGCGAGCCCCTTGCCCAGCGAGGAGACAACGCCACCGGTTATGAAGACGTACCGTGCCATGTTTGTATTCCCGTGCCTTGTCTGCCAGCGAATCGTCGATGATCGAGGCCTCACGGGACTCAATCTATACGGGAGTTATTCCCACGCGGCAAGACGTCAAACGCAATATGATGTGGTTCCAGCGCAGCGGGCAACAAAGAATTGCCGCTGCGCCGGGCGGGCGGATCATTCGGCAGCCGGTGGCGCTGCCGGTCCGTCGGAAGGCAGAGGCGGAAGAAGGTCGCCGCCCAGGGCCGGCGGGGTCGTGGTGCCGCCGGTCGGGGCCGGTGCGGTTATGTCGAGCCCGTCGATCACGGAATCCTGTGAGGCCTGCTCCGCAGCGATAACCGTCAGCAGCAGCGAAGTGACGACAAAGGCGGTTCCCAGCCCCCAGGTCAGTTTTGACAGCGCCGTCGCCGCGCCCCGGCCTGACATGACCCCGCCGCCGCCACCGCCGCCGATTCCCAGTCCGCCGCCCTCGGAGCGCTGCAGCAGAACGGCAATGATCAGCCCGAGGGCGATCAGGAGGTGAATTGTCAGGACGACGGTTTCCATGGGTGGATCCAGCATTCAGAAAAGATCAGCGCGTTCTCTAACGGCTTGGGGCAGGCTTGTCGATGGTGTTCGGGACAAATTCGCGGTGGGTGACGGAAAGGCCCGCCTGTCGGCGGTGCGGAGGTTCCGACAGGCGGGCCGGCGGCTCCGGCGGCGCGGATCAGCCGAGGCCGGCTTCGGGGTGATCGAGCAGAACCGGGACGACGATTTCCTCTTCGTCGCCAAGGTGTCGGTCGAGGAAACGGTTGAACCGTTCGAGTGACGCGTGAAGGACTTCCGCCGCATCCCGGGTGGTGACCGGGCCGCCATCAGCGGAGCGGAACACTGCATTTGCCGCCGCGGCCATGTCGGTCAGACCGGCTTCGAGCGTATGGTGGTCGGCGTCGAGAAGGTCGAAGCCGCGTTCGAGCCGGTGATCGAGCCGCCTGAGCCGGGGAAAATAGTGGTCATCCTCGATGTGGTGGTGGCCGTGCAGTTCGGACAGCTGCATGTTGGCAATGCGGTAGAGCCGGGCCATCCAGGCTTCATCGGCCATGCTGCCGCCGAGCCAGGTTTCGGTGTCGGCGATCAGGGTCGACTGCATCTTCCGGAACATCAGGTGCCGGTCGAGCCAAAAGCGGCTGAGCTGGGTGAGGTTGGCGTGGGTATCCCAGACCTCCCGCGGATACTGCTCTGCCAGTACCCTCAGCGCGTCCGGCAGGCCGGTGCGGCGGTCCAGCGCCAGAGGGTCCGCAGAGGGCGGACGCGTGTCAGCGTCTGACACGGGTCCACCCTGCGGTGTTTGGCGCCGAACGGGTCAGCGGTAGGCTCCGCCGGTTTCGATCGCCCGAACCAGTTCAGCATGGGCGTAGGTGTCGCTGCCACCGCGGGCTTCGATTTCCCGCAGTTGGGCCAGGGCGCCGACCGGGTCGCCACGCTCGATCAGCGCCATGCCAAGGTAGGCACGGGCGAGGTGGTGGTTTGGATCGAGGTTGAGGGCGATGGCATAGTGCTTCAGGCCCTCCTCAAAATCGCCGGACTTGCGGATTGCATAACCGAGTACAGTCTGAACCTCGGCAGTGTTTGCGTTGCGGATCTCGTTGAGGGCGGCGATGGCTTCGTCATACCGTCCGGTCTTGGCAAAGTTCTCACCGGCGACGAACAGGGTCGCGTCGTCGAGAAGGGCGTTGCTGGGTGCGATGCAGGTCTTGGTTTTTTCGTCGTAGACCTTGCCCTCGGCGCATTCCACCGCCGGTTTGGGTTTCGGGTCTTCCATTGCGGCAAAAGCAAGGCCGGCCCATGCGAGGGCGGGGGCGGCGAGTATCATTGATTTCAGCATGTCCTGTCCTTTGTTGTCTGGGCATCAGGTGCCGGCCCGGGAATTCGGGGGAGCCTAACACGGACAGCAACGTTTTCGGGGCAGGATTTGAACGGGAGCGGGGGTGTTTTCACGGAGTTGTGACGATTTTGGTTTGATTTGTCCAGGTTCCCTTTGGGAAAGTAAGAACGAAGGCATCTTTGGTCCGAAACCGATAAGTGGCCTGGTCTCCGGCGTCCAGCGTGACTCGGGGACGATAATTGAATCGATTTGTTTAGCATTGTTGATACTATGTTTTGATCGCTTGGTTCTATTGCGCAACAGGGAAAAGTAATGGACACGCTCGACATTTTGAAGCCGGTTGTAGATGATACTATTGCCTCCCTAGCAAAAACAGCATTTCGGCTCGATCCAATAGGAGGTGAGAGGTTTTCCAGGCAGACAAGCATTGTTAGCTCTGCTTACAAAAGGCATGGTCAAATACTTGAAAGGGCAGTCAGGCAAAGACTCAGTGAAAGCAAATACTTCACAGTCTGGCATGAGCCAAACTTCAAGGTATCCGAAATTTCTGATCGGGCAATTCGTGGCCGAAATGTGGATATTCCCGACGGTGGATTGATCGAATTGCCTTACGGCGATCCTGGTCGTTCAATACAGATTGACGCAATCGTTTTTGACAGCCGAGTAAGAACGCTCCGCGCGTACGAAATAAAGCGGGGCAACGGAAATTTCGATGCAGGGAAAAAGCGCTCGATCTTGCGCGATATCCTTTGTACGCAGTCTCTGCTCAAGAGCTACGGGTCAAAAAGGGGTCTCGACAGTTCGATTTGCGAAGCTTTGGTGATTTGCTATTTCGGTGTTCGCGCACTGCCGAATCCACTCTGCCTCGTGTCAGATGACATTGATGACCATTTTGTTTTTCCCGTAAGGCATCACGTTGAGCGGGTGAACCAATACTTTCAGGAACAACTCTACTTGCTTCTTGATACTATCTCGCATGATCAAGATTTGGATTTTGATGGTCTGTGTGATGCCTGCCCGGTTAAGGGCAGGCCAGTGGGGCAAAGCCAAACGCATTGAACCGAAAGTGTTCGTCAGTTGCGGGACTTGTCGACCATCTTTCCGGCGGAGATCCAGGGCATCATCGCGCGCAGTTTGGCGCCGACGGCTTCGATCTGATGGTCGTCGTTGCGGCGGCGGGTGGCCTTGAACGACGGCTGGCCGGCGAGGTTTTCCGACATGAAAGCGGAAACGAACTTGCCGGTCTGGATGTCGTTGAGCACTTCCTTCATCCGGGCCTTGGTCTCGGCGTAGGGCAGGATGCGCGGGCCGGAGACGTATTCGCCATACTCGGCGGTGTTGGAGATCGAGTAGTTCATGTTGGCGATGCCGCCTTCGTAGATCAGGTCTACGATCAGCTTCACCTCGTGCAGGCACTCGAAATAGGCCATTTCCGGCTCGTAACCGGCTTCGACGAGCGTTTCAAAGCCCATGCGGATCAGTTCGACAAGGCCGCCGCAAAGAACCGCCTGTTCGCCGAAGAGGTCGGTCTCGCACTCTTCCTTGAAGTCGGTCTCGATGATGCCCGAGCGCCCGCCACCAATGGCGGAGCAGTAGGACTTGCCGATTTCCAGCGCATTGCCCGAGGCATCGTTGTGGACGGCGACGAGGCAGGGCACGCCGCCGCCCTTGACGAATTCGCCGCGCACGGTGTGGCCCGGGCCCTTGGGGGCCATCATGATGACGTCGACGCCGGGTTTCGGCTCAATGAGGCCGAAATGCACGTTGAGGCCGTGGGCGAAGGCGATGGCCGCGCCCTCGCGCAGGTTGTCGTGAATGTATTTGCGGTAGGTGTCGCCCTGGAGTTCGTCGGGCATGGTCATCATGATGACGTCGGCCCATTTGGCGGCTTCGGCGATGCCCATGACTTTGAGGCCTTCGCCTTCGGCTTTTTTCGCCGAGGGGGAGCCTTCGCGCAGGGCGACGGCAACGTTTTTCGCGCCCGAGTCGCGCAGGTTGAGGGCATGGGCGTGTCCCTGGCTGCCGTAGCCGACGATTGCGACCTTTTTGTCCTTGATCAGGTTGATGTCGCAGTCGCGGTCATAATAAACGCGCATGGTTTTCCTCCGGTATGCATGTTCGATGGGCGCAGCATAGAGGCTTTGAGGGCAGGCGGTTTTCCTTGTTTGCGTATTTCGCGGCTTTGTGCGAGATCACATTCGCTGAATCAAAGAAATACGAAAACATCATGCGCGACGTCGATGACATGGACCGGAAGATTCTGCGGCTCCTGCAGCAGGACGAAGGCATGGCGGTCGCGGATATTGCCATGGAAGCCGGGCTTTCGGCAGGTGCATGCTGGCGGCGGATTGACAGGATGGAGCGGGATGGCGTGATCGAAGGGCGCCGCATCGAGATCGATTACCGCGCCCTTGGCTACGAAGTGCAGGTGTTTCTGCGGGTCACGCTCGACAAGACCATGACCAGCGCATTCGACGAATTCCTGCGGGCGGCACGGGAGGTTCCGGAAATCGACGACATACAGACGCTGCTCGGACGGGTCGACATCCGCATGGATGTACGGGCGCGCAACCTCGCCCATTACCAGGAGATCTACCGGGATCGAATCCTGTCGCTGCCGCATATTTCCGAAATCGAAGCGCTGATGCTGGTGTCGGAGTTGAAGAATACCGACTGGCTGGGGGTCTGATGGCGGTTGAGATCGACGACATGGATCGGGCGATCCTGCGGGAACTGCTGGCGGATGGCGGGCTGAATGCCAAGGAGGTCGGTGACCGTTTGGGCCTGTCGCAGCCGGCGGCATGGCGGCGGATCAGAAGGCTGCAGGATACCGGAGTCATTCGCGGACGGCGGATCGTGCTGAACCGGGAAAGGCTGGGGTTCTCCGTGGTTGTGTTTCTCGGGGTGCGGCTGGCGGTGAAGGGGCGGCTCGATCTTGCGGCATTTGAGCGGGCGGTGCAGGCGATCCCGGAGGTGCAGCTGGCGCAGCATGTGCTCGGGGTCTACGATTACCGCCTGAAGGTGGTGGCGCGGGATCTGAGCGATTTCGAGCGGATCCTGCGGCGCAGGATCATGACGCTGCCCGGCGTCGGCGCGGTGGAGTCGAATGTGATGCTCTCGGAAGAGAAGTCCGCGCCGCTGATCTGAAGTCGGCGGGCCGGGGTCGTCCCGGTCCGGTCGGCAAGGCGACCTGTCAGCCGCTGACGCCAAGTCCCAGTTTCATCACCGCACGGCGCAGCGGCCCGGCGCCGTAAAGGGCCCGCAGACCGGCCAGGCGCAGATCGCGCAGCGCGCGGCTTTCCTGCATGGCAGCGCGGTTGAGGATGTCGATGCCGGTGACGCGGGCAAGTATGTCGGGGCGGCGCGTCCGGTGATAGCGGTGCAACAGGTCCGAACTGCCAATATCCTGACCGGAGTCGCGGGCGGTGACGCAGAGGTCGCGCAACGTGGCGATGTCGTGCAGGCTCATGTTCAGGCCCTGCGCGCCAATGGGCGGGACCACGTGCGCCGCTTCGGCCACCAGCGCGGTGCGTGCGGCATCAAGACGCGATGCCACCTGGGTGATGATCGGCCATGCACGGCGGGGACCTATCGGCTCCAGCCGACCAAGAACGCCGCAGGAGCGGGCGTTTAGGGCGGCGGTGAAAGCGTCGTCGTCCTGTGCCGCCAGCCGGACGATCTCCGGTCCGGTGTCCATCCAGACCAGCGCCGAGCAGGGCGTGCCGTCATGGTCCGGCAGCGGCACCAGGGTGAAGGGCCCTCCGGTGCGGTGGATCTCGGTCGAGGTGTCGTTGTGGGGGCGGGGATGCGAGACGGAAAGCACCAGCGCCTTCTGGCCATAGCCCCAGCGGCGGGCGGAAATGCCTGCGCCCTGCCGCACGGCGCTGTCGCGGCCGTCGGCAGCAATGACGAGGGATGCGCGGATCCAGGCGCCGTCCGACAGTCGGACGACGGCTTCGCGGGACCGGGGGGTGACGTGATCGACTGCGACGCCCGTGCGCAGGTCGGCGTTCGGCAGGCGCAGCAGATGCGCGGTCATTTCCGCGCGCAGCAGCCGGTTGGGCAGGTTCCAGCCGAACGTGTCGAGACCGAGTTCGGTAGCGGAAAAGTCGGCGGTGTCGCGAATTTCCGCCTCGGTGCCGCCGGCGTCGGCGATGCGCATGACCCGCAGCGGTGCCGCGCCTGATTTCAGTGCCTGCCACAGGCCTGCGTCTTCGAGCAGACGGATGGCGGGCATCAGAAAGGCGGTGCTGCGCAGGTCGGAGGTGGCGGTGATTTCGGTTGTGGCCGGTGGGGCCGGATCGACGCAGATCACGTCAAAACCTGCCGCCGCAAATGCAGCCGCGGCGGTCAGGCCGGCGACGCCGCCGCCGGCGACGAGGATATCCGTCTTTTCGGTCCGGTTCATGGCGCAGACGCTATCCCGTGCGCCCGGGAACGCCAAGGCCGATCAGACGAGCCCGGCGAGAAACGCCGCAAGATCGTCGGTCTGGTGATGGACGTGCGCGGCGGGGGCGCCAGGACCGACGAGCACCGTGCGCATGCCAAGGGCGTGGGGTATCGCCAGATTGCGCGGGTCGTCCTCGAACATCGCAGCGCGGCGGGGATCGAGACCGGCCTTGCCGAAGATCAGATCGAAGGCGACCGCTTCGGGCTTGGGCAGGTAGTTCGCGTCCTCGATGCCAAAGAAGGTTTCGAACACGCCGTCGAGACCGAGAGCGTCGATTACCCGGCGGGCATGTTCGCGTGAGCCGTTGGTGTAGACGATCCGCCGGCCCGGCAGCGCGGAGATCGCGGCGCGCAGGGAGGTGCAGGGAACGAGGTGGCTGAGGTCGATGTCATGGACGTCGGCGAGATAGGGTCCGGGGTCGAGATCGTGGACGCGCATCAGTCCGGCGAGAGTTGTTCCGTGTTCCGACCAGTAGGTTCGGCGCAGCGCGTCCGCTTCGGTGCGGCTGACGTTGAGCCGGGCCATCACATAGTCGGTCATGCGGCGTTCGATCTGGTCAAACAGCGGCGTGGCCGGCGGATAGAGCGTGTTGTCGAGGTCGAATACCCAGGCATCGACGTGTTGGAAACTGTTGCGTGACATGGTTGAACCGGTATTTGTGCCACTCCGGGTGGCGAAAGCTGCCGGAGATTGACACTTGCCGCCGGGAGCCGCAACGTTTGATCATGACACGCATGCAGCACCCACAGAAAGATGCCTACAACCTCGTGCTCGAGGCGATCGACCGTGGACAGTTCCAGCCTGGGGACAAACTGGTTGAATCCGAACTGGCGGAGCAGTTCGGAGTGTCGCGTACGCCGATCCGCGAGGCGCTGCAGCGGCTGGAGACCCAGGCGGTTCTCAAGCGCGATGGACGCAGCCTGTTTGTGGCGAGCCTCGATCATGACCAGCTTGGCGAACTCTATGTGGTGCGCATCGAACTGGAAGGACTGGCCGCGCGGCTCGCAGCACAGCACGCGGCACCAGAGGAGATCAGGGTGCTTTGGGAGATGGTGCGCAAGGACCAGGGGCTGACGGACCGTCCGGACCTTCTTGCCCGGACCAACCGGCGGTTTCATCAGCAGATCCATCTTGCCAGCCACAACCGCTATCTGGTGCAGCAGCTTGAGACCGTGCGCCGGTCGATGGTGCTGATGAGTGCTTCGTCGCTGGTGGCGGAGGGTCGGATCGGGCAGGCGCTCGGCGAACATGTGGCGATCGTGCAGGCCATCGAAGCGCGGGACGGTGCCGCGGCCGACGCTGCAATTCAGGCGCATCTCAGCCACGCCTTTGAAACCCGGCTGAAGCTCGATGCGGCGGTTACCGCCCCGGTTGGCGGATGAGCCAGGCAGCGCGGCGGCGGGCGCGCGCAGGTTGTGCCGGCTCTTTTATCCCGTGCTCGGTCTTGGCCCAGTAGGAGGGACGGGTAAACACCTCACCGATTGCCCGGTAGGCTGCAATTGCACCAAGCGGCCAGTAGGCGGGCAGGGTCAGCGCCCAGAGAAACAGGTGACGGCGTCCGGAATCACTGGCGGCAATCAGCGCGGTGGTCAGCATGACTGCCTGACCGGCCATCATCGATCCGAAGAACCCCCACACGATCCATGTCGGAATGGTTTGCCAGAACGAGATGTCGAAGCCGACGGCGCCGGTCCAGATCAGCCAGAAGAGGGGGATCGAGAGGTATGAGGTCAGCGCGCCGAGAAACAGCACCTGAAATCCGAGAAAGCCGCGCGGCCCGAGATCGCGGTAGAGTGCCAGCGGGCGCTGCATGTGTGTTGCCCAGGTGACGGCATATCCTTTGAGCCAGCGCGAGCGCTGTTTGATCCACGGCCAAGGGCGGAAGTTGGCCTCCTCCCATGTGGTGGAATGGATCATTTCGCAGCGGTAGCCGAACCGCGCCAGCCGCATGCCGAGATCGGCGTCCTCGGTCACATTGTGCGCATCCCACGCGCCGATCTTTTCCAGAACCGATCGGCGGAAAAATACGCTGGTGCCGCCAAGCGGGATCGGTATGCGCAGTTTCTGCACCCCGAGCAGAATGATGCGAAACCAGATGGCGTATTCGAGCGTGAAACAGCGTGAAATCCAGTTGCGGTCGGAATTGTAGAAATCGAGGTACGCCTGAACGCAGGCCACTTCCGGCGGCGCATTCTGCAGATGCCGGACCACGTCGCGGATTTGCGCCGTGTCGGGCCGGTCCTCGGCGTCATAGACGCCGACAATTTCACCATCACAGAACGGCAGGGCATAGTTCATCGCGCGCGGCTTGGTCTTAAGGGTATCGGACGGGACCATGATCGGCTGAATTGTCACCGGCAAAGTGGCGCGTTCGATGGCCATGCGGGTGATGATGTCGTCCTCTTCCATCACCAGCTTGATGTCGAGAAGTGCGGGCGGATAGTCCATCGCCCGCATCGCTTCCATCAGCCGTCCGGCGACCGCCTCCTCCCGCAGCAGCGGCACGAGGATCGAAACCCGGGGCAGTTTCCGGTAGTCTCCGAGCTGTGTCGCGTCAGGCACGGGCGCGGGATCGATCCGGCCGCGCCGGGCCCTTGTGAAGAGGGCCACGAGGCGCAGGCCCATCGTTGCGGCATTGGCGATCATGATCCAGGTCATCAGGATCTGCAGGGCGGTCAGCGGGGCCAGGACGACGAGGGCGAGTGTGGCGGCCAACATTAACCGCCAGCGCTTCCGGTTTGGTGACACCGTCCAGTCGCGGCAGCTGAAGTCGGCGGGGCAGCGGGTCAGGGCGTCGCTGCGCAGGGTGTCTGCGAATGCGGTCCGGATTGTACGCTGCAGCTCTTCCGGAGGTGCCAGAGCGAGGGCGACGCGAAAGCCGGGCCGCGCGAAGGTCTCGATGACCCTTTCGGCGCTTTCCGGGTTGCTCAGGGCAATAACCCGTGTGCTGCCGACTTCGCGCCAGGGGATCGCGCCGAGTTCGAGGCAGGTATACGGATCGACGTCATTCAGGATGCTTCGGTCAGGCGGCGATTTCAGCAGATCGACACGTCCGAGACCGGACTGGCGCGACAGCGCTTCGGTCAGATCCTCGCCGGTGATCGCGGCTTCCGCCACGAGAATGCGTCCCAGCCGCTGATCCTGATGGCGCTGGAGATCCAGTGCCTGCTGCAGCTTTTCTTCGGTCAGCAGACCGGACTGAACAAGTTGATCGCCGAGGCGCAGGCGCGTACCTGGCGTGGCCGCCGGATCCGCGCCGGGCGTACCCGGGGAAAACGAAACAACAGGTGCCATCAGTCCATTCGCACTCCAGCAGAGTTGCGAATGTGCTACACGAAGTTTAACGATCGGTTAAGTCAACCGTCGGTTGCTGGTTAACCTGATGCAGGATCAGTGGCTTATGGCGGAGCGTTGCCGCATTGCCTCAGCAAATTTCGCAAACAGATAGAAGCTGTCCTGCGGCCCCGGGCTCGCTTCGGGATGCTGCTGCACCGAGAAAACCGGGCGGTCGACCATGGCGATGCCACAGTTTGATCCGTCAAACAGCGAAACGTGCGTTTCGATGATGCCTTCAGGCAGGGTCTGGCTGTCGACGGTAAACCCGTGGTTCATCGACGTGACCTCCACCTTGCCCGTCGCCAGTTCCTTGACCGGATGGTTCGCGCCGTGGTGGCCGTGATTCATCTTGATGGTTCGCGCGCCCAGCGCCAGGGCCAGCATCTGATGGCCGAGGCAGATTCCGAATATCGGAATGTCGGTCGTGTCGAGAATCGTGCGGATCATCGGCACCGCGTACTGCCCGGTTGCCGCCGGATCGCCGGGACCGTTGGAGAGGAACAGTCCTTCGGGATTGTGGGCGAAGACCTCCTCTGCGGTAGTGGTCGCCGGCAGGACCCGGACGTCGCATCCCGCCGAGGCGAGGCAGCGCAGGATGTTTCGTTTCGCGCCGTAGTCGATTGCGACGACGCGGAAACCGGGTTCTGTGCGCGGCGCGTATCCATCGGGCCAGGCCCAGCGCATTTCGTCCCAGGCGTAACTCTGGGCACAGGTCACGTCCCGGGCGAGATCCATGCCGACGAGGCCGGGAAAGGCCTGGGCTTTTGCGCGCAGGGCGTCGAGGTCAAAATTGCCCTCGGGATCATGGGCGATTGCGACGTGCGGTGCGCCCTGAAGGCGGATGGCACGGGTGAGGCGCCTTGTGTCGATACCGCCTAGTCCGATTCGGCCGTTGCGGGACATCCAGTCTTCCAGGTCGCCGGCGGCGCGCCAGTTCGAAGGCTCCGTCGGATCCCATTTCACCACCATTCCGGCGGCTACCGGCGCGGAGGCCTCGTCATCTTCGGTGTTCGTTCCTATATTGCCGATGTGGGGGAAGGTGAAGGTAACCACTTGGCCTGCATAGGAAGGGTCGGTCATGATTTCCTGGTAGCCGGTCATCGCGGTGTTGAAACACAGTTCGGCGACGGCGTCGCCGGTTCTGCCGAAGCCCCTGCCATAGAAAACCTGGCCGTCCGCCAGCACAAGACAGCCGGTTGACCGTGGCAGGTCACCCGACGGCTGGAACATTGACATGTGTGAGGTTTGAGGGGTGCCGGACATGCGCGAATCCACTTTCAATTTGCGGCAAACTAAGGTGTGCGGGGGGTGGGGTCAAGTAAGGTCTTTGATGAAAAATGACCTAAAAACAATAACTTAATGAATGACAAGTTTCTTGAAGTACCTATTTTCGACCTGTATAGTTGGAGGCCCGGCAGGTGGCCGGGGGCAAGACATGGGTGAAGGATGATCCGAGAGCGACTCTCCGGTGATCTGAAATCAGCGATTGATTCCGATGACGTGGACCGGGCGGCGACGCTCCGACTGATTATGGCGGCCGTGAAGGACCGGGACCTTGCCGCGCGGACCTGCGACAACGATGTCGGGGTGACCGACGCGGAAGTGATGGGAATCCTTCAGCGAATGATCCATCAGCGCGAGCAGAGCGCGCATCAGTACGAGGAAGCGGGGCAGCTTGAACTGGCCGAAGCGGAGCGCGAGGAGATCAAGGTCATACGCTCCTTTCTTCCCCGACAGATGTCCGAGGACGAGCAGCGCCGGGCCATCGCCGACGCCATTTCGACCACCGGTGCAAAATCGATTCGCGACATCAGCCGTGTGATGACGCATCTAAAGGACAGGCACTTCGGCAAGATGGATTTCAGCCGGGCCTGTGCAGACCTCAAGGACAGTTTCCGGTCGATTTGACCTTCGGAAGTTCGGGTGCCAGGCGGTGCCTTTTTTTGTGCCTATTGTCGATCTGCTTCAAAAATAGCCTGCAGGCGTCTGTAGCAGAAAGATTTTTGCCCTCTGTGGTTCCGGGGTGGGCTTCGGGACAGCGGAATTTCGGTATGATAGCAGGCTGCCCCGGCCTTGGCCGTTTCCGGTTCTGCGACGACTTGGCGAATATGGCGCAGGGGTTTGACAACCGGGGTTGGGTGAGGGCATCCATTCCGCCTGGCCGCCTTGCGACGAGGGGCTGAGGGTGGAGGAAACGATCAATGAAAAAGCGGGTATTCGGTACCCTGGACGGACGCAGCGTCGAGGAGGTTACCTTGGAAAGCGCAGATGCCGCGGTTTCGCTGCTCAGTTTCGGTACGGTGGTCAGGGACTGGCGGGTTGATGTCGGCGGACGGGCGCGACCGATGGTGCTGGGCTTCGGGTCGATCGAGGATTATGTCGGGCATTCCCATTCGCACGGGGTGATCGCCGGCCGCATTGCCAACCGGACGCGCAATTCGACGTTTGACCTCGACGGTAAGACCTACGTGCTGCCGGCCAATTTCGGCAGGCACCATCTGCATGGCGGACCCGTCGGACTGCAGCGGCGGATCTGGGACATGGACACGGACGGTTCCAAGGAATCGGTGATCATGCGGTACTTCAGTCCGGACGGTGAGGAAGGGTATCCGGGCAACGTCGAGTTTACCGTGACCTGGCGGCTGGAAGGGCCGGTGCTGATCTGTGAGATGCAGGGGATGCCGGACCGGCCGACACCGATCAATCTTGCCCAGCACAATTATTACAATCTCGCCGGCGAGGGCGACATAAGGGACCATGTGCTCTGGGTCGACGCGACCGAATACACGCCGACGGATGCGGAACTGATTCCCACCGGAAAGATTGAGCCTGTTGAGGGCACGCACAGGGATTTCCGCGAACCGGTGGCGATACGTGATGCCGACCCGGACAAGAAGGGGCTCGACGGCAATCTGGTTCTGCGGCCGGGGCGGGACGTCACAAAGCCGGCGGCCATTGCCACATGTCCGCGCACCGGGATCATGCTGTCGGTGTTCACCGGGGAACCGGGGCTGCAGACCTACGATTCCAAACCGACCAACGTAAAGGTTCCGGGGCATGACGGGGTGATGTACGGGCCGTTTTCCGGTCTGTGTCTGGAAGCGCAGCATTTTCCGGACAGCATCCACAACCCGGACTGGCCGAGCATTATCAGATCGCCTGAAGCCCCCTATTTTCAGCAACTTAAAGTTGAAATCAAACCCGAGTGATCGTGTTTATGGGGTTTTGCGATTCTTTGCGCTAAGCCCCAGATTTTCCTTAACTCTATGGAAACGTTAATAAAAGTTAACACCATCTACGTATGGTGTGATATAGCGTGTCAACCACTAAATCTGCTCATTTGGGCTAAATTTGGTGTTGACCGATGAGTGGTTTTGCCCCCTATTAGTATCTCATCGGATGGTTAACACAACATCTGGTGGGTCGGGGCGACAAATGGTCCTGGCAGGCGGTACAGGCGGTGAGACCGCCACGGGAACAAAAGACCATTCAGGGGCAGTCGAATGAAAATTGAACGTCGCTTTACCACGGAACAGCAGGGCGCCTATGGCGGCATCGAGTTCAAGAAGACCTCGTCGGAGATTCGCAATCCCGACGGTTCGGTCGTGTTCGCCGCACGGGACATCGAAGTGCCCGCTGCCTGGAGCCAGGTGGCCTCCGACGTGCTGGCGCAGAAGTATTTCCGCAAGGCGGGCGTTCCGGTCGCACTCAAGAAGGTGCGTGAAAAGAATGTTCCCGAGTTTCTCTGGCGGTCGGTTGCGGACACCGCGAAACTCAAGGACCTTTCCAAAACCGAGCAGGAAACCGGCGAAACCAGCGCCCGTCAGGTATTTGACCGGATTGCCGGCGCATGGACGTACTGGGGCTGGAAGGGAGGTTACTTTTCCTCCGAGGGCGACGCACAGGCCTATTATGACGAGATGCGCTATACCCTGGCGTCGCAGATGGGCGCCCCGAACTCGCCGCAGTGGTTCAATACCGGGCTGCACTGGGCCTATGGCATCGACGGTCCCGGCCAGGGCCATTTCTACGTCGATTTTCAGACCGGTGCGCTGACAAAATCGACTTCCGCCTATGAGCATCCGCAGCCGCATGCCTGTTTCATCCAGTCGGTTTCGGATGATCTGGTGAACGAAGGCGGGATCATGGATCTCTGGACCCGTGAGGCGCGTCTTTTCAAGTACGGCTCCGGCACCGGGACCAATTTCTCTTCGCTCCGCGCCGCGAACGAGGGGCTCGCGGGCGGCGGAAAATCATCGGGTCTGATGTCGTTCCTGAAGATCGGAGACCGGGCCGCCGGCGCAATCAAGTCGGGTGGCACCACGCGCCGCGCGGCGAAAATGGTGATCTGCGACATGGATCACCCGGATATCGAAGAGTTCATCAACTGGAAGGTGATCGAAGAGCAGAAGGTTGCCAGTCTGGTTGCCGGGTCCAAGATCCACGAGGACCGTCTGAACGCAATTTTCGCCGCAATCCGCGCCTGGGATGGTGCCGAGACTGATGCATTTGATCCAAAGGTCAATCCAGGGCTGAAGGCCGCAGTGCGCAGCGCCAAGAAGTCGATGGTGCCGGAAACCTACATCAAGCGGGTTCTGGACTACGCCGGTCAGGGTTTCGGAAGCATCGAGTTCCGCACATATGACACCGACTGGGATTCCGAGGCGTATCTGACGGTTTCGGGCCAGAATTCAAACAATTCGGTGCGGGTGACGGATGCCTTTCTGAAGGCGGTACGTGACGATGCGGACTGGGAACTGATCCGCCGCACCGACGGTACGGTGGCGCGCACCGTCAAGGCGCGCGAACTGTGGGATCAGATCGGTCACGCGGCCTGGTCCTGCGCCGACCCCGGCATCCAGTTTCACGATACCATCAATGCCTGGCATACCTGCCCGGAGGACGGCGAAATCCGCGGGTCCAACCCGTGTTCCGAATACATGTTTCTCGATGATACGGCCTGTAACCTTGCGTCGATGAACCTGCTGACCTTCCTCAGGAATGGCCGGTTTGACGCCAAGGCCTATGTTCACGCGACGCGGCTCTGGACCATTACACTGGAGATTTCCGTGCTGATGGCGCAGTTTCCCTCGCCGCAGATTGCCCAGCGGTCGTATGACTTCCGCACGCTCGGGCTCGGCTATGCCAACATCGGCGGTCTGCTGATGAACCTCGGTTATTCCTACGACTCCGACGAAGGTCGGGCTCTCTGCGGTGCGCTGACGGCGGTGATGACCGGTGCCTCCTACGCGACATCGGCGGAGATGGCGTCGGAACTCGGCGCGTTTCCGGGCTACGCCAGGAATGCCGAACACATGCTGCGGGTGATCCGCAACCATCGGCTGGCGGCCCAGGGTGAGTTGACCGGATATGAGGGGCTGGCGGTACCACCGGTGGCGCTCGATCATGCCAACTGTCCGGACTCGGCGCTGCTGAACCTTGCGCACTCGGTCTGGGATCAGGCGCTGGAACTGGGCGAGGCGCACGGTTTCCGCAACGCGCAGGTTTCGGTTGTGGCGCCCACCGGCACCATCGGTCTGGTGATGGACTGTGACACGACCGGGATCGAGCCGGACTTCGCCCTCGTAAAGTTCAAGAAGCTTGCCGGCGGCGGCTACTTCAAGATCATTAACCGCGGTGTGCCGCAGGCTCTGAGCAACCTCGGGTACACCCCGTCGCAGGTGGAGGAGATTGTCGCCTATGCAGTCGGCCACGGCACACTCGGCAATGCTCCGGAAATCAATCCGACGGCGCTGATTGGACACGGTTTCGGCGTCGATGAAATCGCCAAGGTCGAGGAGGCACTGCCGACTGCGTTCGACATCCGCTTCGTCTTCAACCAGTGGACGCTGGGTGAGGAATTCTGCACCGGTATCCTTGGCATTCCGGCGGAGAAGCTGCGCGATCCGGGGTTCGATCTGCTGCGGCACCTCGGTTATTCGCGGGCGCAGATCGACGCTGCCAATCACCACGTTTGCGGCACAATGACGCTCGAAGGGGCGCCGCATCTGCGGCCCGAGCATTATTCGGTGTTCGACTGCGCCAATCCCTGCGGCAAGATCGGCACGCGGTATCTGAGTGTGGAAAGCCACATCCGCATGATGGCGGCGGCGCAGAGCTTCATCTCCGGTGCAATCTCCAAAACCATCAACATGCCCAACGACGCCACCGTAGGCGACTGCAAGGCGGCATATGAACTGTCCTGGTCACTCGGCGTGAAGGCCAATGCGCTTTACCGGGACGGCTCGAAGCTGTCGCAGCCGCTGTCTTCGGCGCTGATCGAAGATGACGAGGATCTCGAGGACGTGCTGGTCGAGGCGCCGCAGGGTGAGAAGGTGACGGTTCTGGCCGAGAAGATCGTCGAAAAGATCATCATCAAGGAGATCGAACGGTCGAACCGCCAAAAGCTGCCGCAGCGTCGGAAGGGCTATACCCAGAAGGCGATCGTCGGCGGGCACAAGGTCTATCTGCGCACGGGCGAGTACGCGGACGGGCAGCTTGGCGAGATCTTCATCGACATGCACAAGGAGGGCGCGGCCTTCCGGGCGATGATGAACAACTTCGCAATCGCGGTGAGCGTCGGCCTGCAATATGGTGTTCCGCTTGAAGAATTTGTCGAGGCCTTCACCTTCACCCGCTTCGAGCCGGCGGGCATGGTCCAGGGCAACGACTCGATCAAGAACGCGACGTCGATCCTCGATTACATTTCCGTGAACTGGCGGTCAGCTATCTTGACCGGACGGATCTGGCGCATGTGAAGCCGGAGGGCGAGAGTTTTGACGATCTGGGTCGCGGTGAGGCCGAGGGTCAGGACGGCGATGGCGGGGCTGCGCGGGAGCAGAAGAACTCGTCGATCGAAATGATCAAGCAGGTCTCTTCGACCGGGTATCTGCGCAAGCGGCTGCCGCAGGAACTGCTGGTTCTGCAGGGTGGCGGTCTGCTGGGCGGGGCGCTGGAACTGCCGGGGCAGATGAGCGGTCTGGCGGTCGAGACCCAGAAAGGGTCGGTGAGCGTGGCGGCGGTCGACGCCCGGGCGCGGGCAAAAATGCAGGGATATGAAGGAGATCCCTGTGGCGAATGCGGCAACTTCACTCTGGTGCGCAACGGCACCTGTCTGAAGTGCAACACATGCGGCGGCACCTCCGGGTGCAGCTGAAGGCAGGCAGGAAGCTGCGGAAAAGACCCGTCGGGCAGTAAGGGCGAAGAGAACGGCTGAAGCACTGAAAGACTGGGGAGAGGCGCTGCCTCTCCCCATTTTCGCGTGCGGCTGGTGGCGCTCAGGCGTCCTGCTGCGGGCCGCGTTAACCACGCGGCGGACGGATACCCTTTTGATACCCTATCGATACCCTTTCGATACCGACGTTTTCCCGGATTGGCGCAAAGGTTAACGGCCTGCGGCGCGGGGATGCGCGCCGCAGGTTGGGCAGACGGAAGGGTCAGGCGAGGGCGGATTTCACCGCGTCGGCGGTTGCCGAGACGATGGTGTCGACCTCGGCCCGGGTCAGGCAGAACGGCGGCGCGAAGCCGATGATGTCGCCCTGGGGCATGGCGCGGGCGATGACACCGTTTTTGACCATGGCGGCGGAGACGGCCGCGCCGACCTTGCGGGGCGGATCGAAGAAGGTGCGGCTGTCGCGGTCCTCGACCAGTTCGACGGCGCAGAGCATGCCCTCGCCGCGGATGTCGCCGACATTCGGGTGGTCGCCGAGTGCCGCGCGCATCTGCGCATTCAGGTAACCGCCGACGTCACCGGCATTGGCGATCAGGTTCAGATCGTCGATCAGCTTGAGGTTGGCCACGCCGGCAGCGGCGCCGATCGGATGCGCCGAGTAGGTCCAGCCGTGGCCGATCGGGCCGTTTTCGTCCGTGCCCTGTTCCAGCACCTTCCACATTTTGTCGCCGACGATGGAGCCGGAGAGCGGCGCATAGGCGGAGGTCAGACCCTTGGCGATGGTGATGAGGTCGGGCTTCAGGCCGTAGTGGTCGGAGCCGAACATCGAGCCGAGCCGGCCGAAGCCGGTGACGACCTCATCGGCAACCAGCAGGATGTCGTGCTTTTTCAGCACCTCCTGAATCGCGGCCCAGTAGCCTGCGGGCGGCGGGACGATGCCGCCGGTGCCGAGCACCGGCTCGCCGATGAAGGCGGCGATGGTATCGGCCCCCTCGCGCTCGATCAGCGCTTCGAGTTCAGATGCGAGATGGGCCGAGAACTGCTCTTCGCTCATGTCGGCGTTGTCGCGGCGGAAGTAGTAGGGCGCGTCGGTATGGATCACCTGGGCCAGCGGCAGGTCGAATTTTTTGTGAAACAGTTCCAGCCCGGTCAGCGAGCCGGTCATCAGGCCGGAGCCGTGATAACCGCGCCAGCGCGAGATGATCTTCTTTTTCTCCGGGCGGCCGAGGATGTTGTTGTAGTACCAGATCAGCTTGATGTTGGTTTCATTGGCATCCGACCCGGACAGGCCGAAATAGACCTTGCTCATGCCTTTGGGGGCACGGTCGAGGATCATTTTCGCCAGCGTGATCGAGGCTTCGGTGCCGTGACCGACATAGGAATGGTAATAGGCAAGCTCCTTCGCCTGGGCGGCGATGGCTTCGGCGATTTCCGTGCGGCCGTAGCCCGCGTTGACGCAGTAGAGCCCGGCGAAGGCGTCGAGCAGGCGGTTGCCGTCGCGGTCGGTGATGTGGCTGCCGGCGGCGGTCTTGATAACGCGGGTCGGGCTCTCGCCGCGGGCATGCTGGGCCAGATGGGTGGAGGGGTGGAAGAAGCTGTCGCGGTCCCACTGTTCGAGCAGATCGTTCTTCAGCATGGC
>JAUIHM010000144.1 GCA_030432315.1 Alphaproteobacteria bacterium
CCTGACCTTCGCCGGCGCCGATCTCGGTCGCCATTTGCGCCAGAACAGGCTGCGCCGCAATCAGGGCAGCCGCACTCGCAGTCACAAGAAAGCGTGCGGACATCCCATTTCTCCCTGTTTGCTGTGAAGGCGCGCGCGGGTTTACCCGTCTGCGCGGATTGGGGGAAGTCTGACCGGCTCCAGAATTTTCGCAAACTCAAAATTCAGAAGAGTGTTATCGGTTTTACCGATATCTCTGTCAGGGCGGCCGCCGTCAGAACGAACTTTGCGCCAGGCGAACGAAATCGCGGGCGATGTCCGACAATGGCGCGCCCCGACGCCAGGCCATGCCGACCTGCACCGTGGGCAGGTCGCCTGAAACATCGCGGATCTCGATCCGGTCCCCTTCCAGCGACCACGGCCGGTAGATGAGATCGGGCAGGATGGCGAGCCCGACGCCGGTGGCGACAAGGCTGCGCACCGCTTCAACCGATCGGGTGCGGAACGCCACTTCTGGCCGCGCGCCGAGAGAAGCCATGAGCCGGTCGGTGCTTTCCTCGATCTCTTCCAGCGACAGCATGATCAGCGGTTCACGGGCGACCTCGTCAAGTTCGATGGCTTCCTTCTCGGCCAGCGGGTGGCCGAGCGGCAGCCAGAGACGCATCGCAGAGGCAGCGATGCTCTCAACCTGAAAGGCAGAGCGGTTGTGCAGGTTCGAGACCAGCAGAAAGGCCACGTCGATCTCGCCGCCGATCAGCAGATGTTCCAGATATTCGCCGGAATCCTCGATCGCCGAAATCTTCACTGCGGGAAATGTCCGGCGGAACCGCGACAGGGTTTCCGCCAGCCCGTAGCCCGCGACAAGTGACGTGACGCCCAGCCGCAACTCCCCCGTCCGTTCGGCGCCCTCGATCTGGAAGGCACGTCGGGCGTCAGAGACGTCGTCGCGGATCTTGCGGGCGTGGCGCAGAAACTGGTGGCCGGCATTGGTGATCGCAATACCCCGAGCGCGGCGCTCGAACAACGTGATCCCGAGATCGGCTTCCAATGCCTTGATCGCCTCGGTGACCGAGGATTGCGAGATGGCCAATGCCTTTGCGGCCCCGGACACGCTGCCATGCTCGGCCGCCGCAACAAAGAACTGAAGCTGTCTCAGGGTAAATGCCATTCCGCCCCCCCGGCGACGGACAATCCCGTGCCGCCACTCTCCTAAACTGGTAGTGCATGACCGGGGCGCGGTCCATCGGGCAGACGACGTGCGGGTGTTCCTGCGGTATCGTGCGACGCTTGACGGCGCCGACGCGCTCTGAGAGGGCAAGGCCATCACAGCGAATGGGGGATGATATGACCAAAACCGATGTCTCCGGCCTGACCCAGCTCGGTGCTGCAACCGAGCAACCCGACTCACCCGAGGACGCCGTTCTGGAGCGGGTGCCGGCGGGTCATGCGGGCACGAAATATGTTGTCCGCTTCACCGCACCGGAATTCACCTCCATGTGCCCGATGACGGGCCAGCCCGACTTTGCCCATATCGTCATCGACTGCATTCCCGGCGAGTGGCTGGTGGAGAGCAAGAGCCTCAAGCTCTACCTGCATTCCTTCCGCAATCACGGCGCGTTTCACGAAGACTGCACCATCGATATCGGCAAGAAGCTGGTTGACCTTCTGACACCGGATTGGCTGCGGATCGGGGCATACTGGTATCCGCGCGGCGGTATCCCCATCGATGTCTTCTGGCAGACCGGCCCGGCGCCGGACGGTGTGTGGATTCCCGATCAGGGCGTCGCCCCCTATCGCGGTCGTGGCTGACGGTCCGGACCTCCGGTCTGACAAATGGCCCGACCAAGGTCCGTATCCGCCACCTCCATTTTGGAGCACATTTTCCTCATAGCATTGCATCGGGCAATGATGTTCGAGAGGAGACCGATATGAGCAGCGAAATGGATACCGTCCTTTCCCGGCGCCGCGCACTGACCCGGTTGGGCGCATTGGCACTTGGCGCCTATTCGATACCCGCATTCACGACACTGAGTATTGCCGAGGCCAAGGGCTCCGGCTCGTCCGGCGGCGGGTCCGGTCGCAGCGGTGGCGGTTCGGGCCGCAGCGGCGGGTCGGGTCGTTCCGGTTCGTCAGGCCGCTCCGAATCTTCGGGCCACTCGGGACCGAGCGACGGTTCGGGACCCAGCGACGGTTCGGGGCCGAGCGAGAGTTCGGGGGCAAGCCGCGCGGAAGGCGGATCGCACGGCACCACCGGACCGAGCGTATGCTCTGGGCCGGGCGATGATGATGCCGGCTGCGGCGGCTAAGTGTTTGCACGACCATGGAACAGATGCGCCCCGGCATGTTAGGTCATGTCGGGGCGATCTCGTTGGGTGACATGGAACAACGGCAAGATACCGGTGAAACCGCCTATATCTGGTTCAAGGGGCTGAACGCCCCGATCCTGCTCGACGGGTGCCCGGAACTCCTTGACCCGTTGTCCCGGATCATTCCGCATTGGCCGTTTTTGGTCACCGGCTCGGCTGAGGGTGCAGAACCGTCATCGACGATTTCGCGGACCGGCGAGGGCCGGTATCAGAGCGCATCGCTTTCGGCCTGCGGAGAGATTCGCAAATTCGATACCGTGAACACGATCTGCGATATGATCGTCGAACTGTCGTGGGAACTGCTGCGCTCCGGTGAGCGACTTATGTGCCTGCATGGTGCGGCGATCGAGATGTCTGGCCGCCTTGTCATCATCCCGAATGTCCGGCGTGCGGGCAAAAGCACACTGACCGCCTGTCTCGCCCATCGCGGCTTTCGCGTCTTCAGCGATGATTTCTTTCCGGTGGGGCTGGACGCGGGAGGCTGTTTTGTCGGCGCGGCGATGGGGGTAAGCCCGCGCCTGCGTCTGCCGGTGCCCGGGGATTTCAGCACCGGGTTCCGCGATTGGGTTGCGGACAACGTGGGCCCGGCCAACCGCCAGTACAAATACCTGACGCTGCCGGACCAGCCCGCGCACGGGGTTGAGCGCCCCCTCGGCGCTATCATCATCCTCGACCGGCAGGAGGGCGTGCGGACACGCCTTGAACCGATGGATATCCATAAGGCGGTGGAGGTGCTGCTGCACCAGAATTTCGCCCGTTCCGTCCATTCAGGCACCATCCTGCACATGACCAATGCGCTTCTGGACGCCGTCCAGCCCCATTGCCTGACCTATTCCACGGCCGAGGATGCCGCGGCCTTCCTCGCCGAGCGGTTTTCTCAATGGCCCGCCGAACCGCCCGTCGCCCGCAACCAGCATCTCATCGAGTTCCGCGAGGTGGATGAAGAACTGATCGCCGCTCCTCCGCCGGCGTTTCATCGCGACACGGCCTATGTCCGCAAGAACGGGTTTTCCGAAGTCTCCATGAATGGCGGCCACTACCTGACTGACGCTCTCGGCCTTGGCGTGCACCGTCTGAACGACGGCTCGCTGGCGATCTGGCGGCTTCTGGAAGAACCGATGGATCTGGAGGACATGTGCGACGTTCTCGCCCATGCCTTTCCCGACGTGCCGCGCGAACGGATCGAGGCGGACAGCACCCGGATGCTGACCCGGTTCGTCGAACACCGGCTGATCGAGCCTGCGCATCGGACCGATTGACACGGGCCACACGACGACCCTGCAAGGGCAAATCCGGCGGCAACGCTTCCCCAAAGACGAAAAGCCCCGCCGGTTGCACGGCGGGGCCTTGATTCCGGGTCGCCGTCGTCAGACCGCCTTTTTCAGCGCATCGGCCAGATCAGTCTTTTCCCAGGAAAAGCCGCCATCGGCATCCGGAGCGCGGCCGAAATGGCCATAAGCCGCCGTGCGCTGGTAGATCGGCTTGTTGAGGCCCAGATGCGTACGGATGCCACGCGGGGTCAGGTCCATCACCTGCGCCACGGCACGCTCGATTTCAGCCTCATCGACCTGGCCCGTGCCATAGGTGTCGACATAGATCGACAAGGGCTTGGCCACGCCGATGGCATAGGACAGTTGCAGCGTGCAGCGCCGCGCGAGGCCGGCCGCGACAATGTTCTTCGCCAGATAGCGCGCGGCATAAGCGGCCGAGCGG
>JAUIHM010000145.1 GCA_030432315.1 Alphaproteobacteria bacterium
TGCTGATGGAGGCGATGGAGACACTCAACGAACGCGAGCGGCATGTTCTGACGGAACGGCGTCTGAAGGATGAACCGGCGACGCTGGAGGATCTGAGCAAGGTCTATGACGTAAGCCGGGAACGGAGCCGTCAGATCGAGGTTCGGGCTTTCGAGAAGCTGCAAAAGAAGATGCGCGAACTGGCCATCGAAAGCGGCATGGTTCCTTCGCTGAACTGATTCTCCTGCTTTCCCGCGTATTCGCGGGGCGCGACCGATGTGTTTCCGGGCCGCGACCGTTTTGGACGGTCGCGGCTTTTTTTTGAATTCTGACCTCCGGATGGGGAGCGAACCGGCCGCGTTCTGGTCCGGGTTTGTTCTGCCAGGTCGGCAGATTATCGTGTCAATGCGGTACATCCGGGGGAAGCTGTTGGTTTTGCGCGCCGTTTTGTGGAACAATGTTCTGCAGCAACCTGTCGCGGTCCGGTTCTGTCACCGGTGGCGGAACAGGCGAAGGGGAACTCAATGGGACATGCGTCGGACGGACGGGCCGCGGATGCGGTTGTCGCTGTGCTCGAAGCCCGGATCATGGAAAATCAGCTGGCAAGCGGAACGCCCCTGCCGGCCGAACGGGTCCTGATGGAGCAGTTCGGAACCAGCCGCACGGTGATCCGCGAGGCGATAGCGGTGCTGGCGGCGCGGGGGCTCGTGGAGAGCAGGCCCCGGTTTCGGCCGATTGTTCGCAAACCCAGCTTCGCTACGGTTATTGAAGCGACCGAAGGGATCGTGCGCAACATGCTGAGCGAGCCGGAGGGGGTCAGGAATCTCTACGACAGCCGGATCTTCCTTGAGCGGACGCTGGTCCGCGATGCGGCGCTGACGGCGCGAAGGGAAGAGATCGCCGAACTTGAGGCCGCGCTGGTGGCGAACCGGGCGACGATCCAAAGCGCGACGGAGTTCTACCGGACGGACACCGAATTTCATGGCGTGCTCTACAGAATATCCGGCAATCCGATCCTGAAGGCCGTGCACCAGGGGTATACCGCATGGCTGTCGCCGCAGTGGGAAAAGCTGGGGCATTCCCCGGAGCGCAATCAGCGCAATTACGACTCGCATGCGGCCATCGTTGAAGCCATTGTCAGGCGCGACCCCGACCAGGCGGAAGCGCTGCTGCTGGCGCATCTTACCAAGGCGTGGGAGCGGGTGCGGGTCATCTTCGAAGCCGAGAGCGGCTGAGGCGCGTTTGCGTCCGGGCTGACCGGCCGCGGGCCCTTGCGTCCGGGCGGCCAGCGCTGTTTGTTGGGCGCGCGGGTCCGGGGCGGACTATTGCGCCGGCCGGAAACGCAGTCAGGATCGCGTGCGCGGGGCAAGGGCCTTCTGCGCCAGGAGTGAAATGGAGAATCCGCCACCGAAAGGGCGGCGGACCGAACAGGACGGGGAGAAGAGACATGGCTGACAAGGAAGTTCGCTGGGGAATTCTGAGTGCTGCGAAGATCGCGCGGGAATGGGTGTGCCCGGCGATCCACATGAGCGACCGCGGCCGGGTCGCTGCGGTGGCGAGCCGGGATCTGGGCCGGGCGGCACAGGCGGCGGCGCCCTATGGGGCGCGGGCCATCGACGGGTATGACGCGCTGCTGGCCGATCCGGAGATCGACGCGATCTATATTCCGCTGCCCAACGGCGCGCATGTGGAATGGACGGAAAAGTGCCTGGCGGCCGGCAAGCACGTGCTGTGCGAAAAGCCGATTGCGCTGAAGGCCGAGGAGATCGACGGGCTGATCGCCGCCCGGGATTCGAGCGGAAAGTTCGCGGCGGAGGCATTCATGGTGACGCATCATCCGCAGTGGCTCCGGGTGCGTGAACTGCTGCAGGCGGGGGCGATCGGCAGGCTGCGGCATGTGCAGGGGGCGTTCAGTTTCTACAACACGGACCCCGACAACATCCGCAACATGGAAGGCCAGGGCGGCGGGGCACTGCGCGACATCGGGGTTTATCCGAGCGTGGTGACGCGGTTTGTCACCGGTGCCGAGCCCGAGTCGATCCGCTCGGAGATCGAATGGGACAGGGGAATCGACGCAACCGCCCGGGTGGCGGCGAAGTTCCCTGATTTCCACATGGATTTCTATGTGTCGATGCGGATGGGGCAGCGGCAGCTGATGACCTTTCACGGCGAGAGCGGCTGGCTTGCCGTCCATGCACCGTTCAACGCCGGGGCCTATGGTGACGAGGTGATCGAACTGCGCGACGCGGATGGAAAGATAACCCTTGAGCGGTTCCCGCGGGCCGACCAGTACCGGCTGCAGGCGGAAGCGTTTCATGCAACGGTGCTGGACGGTGCGGATTATGCCTGTCCGCTGGAATTTTCGCGCGGCAACCAGCGGATGATCGACATGATCTACGCAGCCGCCGGCTGACGCTGGCAGCGCGGCAAACATGCGGCCGCGCCCTCCAGGAGCGGAGGGCGCGGCGCAGGTGACAAGGGGGGCAGGGAATGCGTTTCGAGGATGTGATTGCGACCGAAGCCGAACTGCGGCAGATTTATCCGCCCGCGACCGGCGCGGCGGCGGAAAAGGTGATTGACCGGATCGATCCGGTCTGCCGGCGGTATATCGCAGCATCGCCATTCGTTCTGATCGCCACCATGGGTGCGGACGGTTTGCTGGACATCTCGCCCAAGGGCGATCCGGCTGGGTTCGTGCGGGTGCTGGACGAGCATACGCTCGCCGTGCCGGACCGTCCGGGCAACAACCGGATGGATACGTTCGGCAACATTCTCGCCAATCCGGCTGTCGGGCTGATTTTCCTGATCCCCGGTCACCGCGATACGCTGCGGGTGAGTGGTCGGGCGCGGCTGGTGCGGGACGCCTGGCTGCTGGACGGGATGGCGGTGAACGGACGGGCGCCAACGCTGGCTCTGGTGATCGACGTGCAGGAGGTGTTCACCCACTGTCCGAAATGTGCAATCCGCTCCGGCCTCTGGGAACCGGAACGCTGGCCGGACCTGGCCGGGGTGCCGAGTCTCGCGGAGGCACTGCTGGCGCATTCGGCGCTGCCGGGTGATGCGGCGGCGTTGCAGGAGCGTATCGACCTGTCGTCGCGCGACAGCCTTTACTGAAGATCGGCTAGCGGGATTTCGCGGGCTTTCGGCGGAACAGCCCGGCAAGCCCGCGCAGAATGCCCAGATTGATCAGCGGCGCGAGCAGCGACGCATAGGGTTGCAGTGCGACCGGCAGCCGGTCGGCGGCGAAATTCCACGGCAGGCCGAGCGGGATGAGGAACACGCCTGCGAGCGGATCGTGGGTGACGCCGAACAGGCCAAACCAGCCGACCAGGAACACGACCATCGCCACTGCATAGAGAATCCCGAATATCCAGGCCAGAGTCAGCAGCAGTCGTCGCATCGGATTTCCCCCCGTTCAGTTCCCGTCCCGCTGCGCCGGATCCTCGCCGGGGCGTCGGGTCATGCGCGGGCCTGTCTCAGACAGGGTTGGGCGCAATCGACAGGTCTTTGGTTTAAGTTGTTCGTATCGCAGAAGTTTCGCTTCAGCTTCCGGAAAGTATTGGCCGTTAAGCATAGACGTGACAGAGCACGAATCAACAGGTTCAGTGATCCTGCGCAGAAGGCGCTTGATTAAATACGGTTTCAGCGCAATTCTGGTTCAGGGGATACTGACATGGCCAAGGTAAAAGGTGTGGTTGCACTGCTTGCAGGTGCGACGTTGCTTGCCGGTTGCATGATGGAGAATGCGGCTGTCGTCGAGACACCACCGGAGGCAGCGATGCCGGACGTGTCGCGGTACGCAGCGCGGGCAGACGGTGACCGGATGCTCCCCGCAATCGACACCTCGTCGTTTCACCCGGAGCTTCTGCGCAACGAAGTCGACTATGCCACCGACGAGGTGCCCGGCACGATCGTGATCGACACCAGCGGGCC
>JAUIHM010000058.1 GCA_030432315.1 Alphaproteobacteria bacterium
GTGCCTGGCGCCTATTCCCATCAGGCCTGCGTCGAGGCGTTTCCGAAGATGGAGGCTCTGGCCTGCAACACCTTCGAGGGGGCGATTGCGGCGGTAAAGGAGGGGCGGGCGGATCTGGCAATGCTGCCGGTGGAAAATTCGACCTACGGCCGGGTGGCGGACATTCACCATCTGCTGCCGGAATCCGGTCTGCACATCATTGGCGAGCATTTCCTGCGGGTGCACATCAACCTTCTGGTGCGGCCTGGCATGAAGATGGAGGACGTGCGGGTGGCCAAGAGCCACACGGTGCTGCTCGGTCAGTGCCGGGCGTTCCTGCGCGAACACGGCATCGCTCCCTCGACCGCGGCGGATACCGCCGGGGCGGCGATGGAGGTCGCGGCGTCGAAGGATCCGGGCGTGGCGGCGATGGCCTCGGAGCTTGCCGGGGAGATCTACGGGCTGGACGTGGTGGCGCGGCATATCGAGGACCAGTCGAACAACACCACACGGTTCCTCGTGATGTCGCCGGAGCCGGTCACCGCGCCACCGGGGGACGTGCTGACCACCTTCGTGTTCCGGGTGCGCAACCTGCCGGCGGCGCTCTACAAGGCGATGGGTGGATTCGCCACCAACGGCGTCAACATGATCAAGCTGGAGAGCTACATGGTCGGCGGGCAGTTCACCGCGACGCAGTTCTATGCCGATATCGAGGGGCATCCGGACGATGCGGCGGTGGCGCGGGCGATGGAGGAACTCGAATTTTTCACCTCCGAGGTGCAGGTTCTGGGCGTCTACCCGGCCGCCCCGTTCCGGCGCAACGGCATGCCCGGGAGCGACCTGACGCTCTGACCGCCGGGCGTGAGGGTTGACGGCGCTTAACCCTGCGCCGATTGTCCGGGCCGCCGGTCAGCCGGATGTTAAGCATCATCTGTCACACCCGCGTCGAAAGGGGGGTGGCATGGTCTATTCGGTTTACCGGTCAGGACGGGGCCGTCAGGGCGGCCCGGGTCCGGCGCTGCGGCTTTCGGAGCTGATCGGCGCTCTCAGCCATGCGCTCGACATGACCGAGGGCCAGCCGCCGGGACACTGTATCCGCTGCTGCTGGATCGGTATGCATGTGGGACGGGAAATGGGGATGGGCCAGGCTGCTCTCGCCGATCTCTATTACACGGTTCTGCTCAAGGATCTGGGGTGCAGCAGTAACGCGGCGCGGATCTGTGCGCTCTATCTGGCGGATGACATAAATTTCAAGCGCGGGTTCAAGACCGTGGACGGTTCGCTGAGTGCGGCTCTCAGGTTCGTGTTTTCGCAGACCGGGCTCGGCAGCGGCCTGAGCGAGCGGCTGCGGGCGGTGGTGAACATTCTGCAGAACGGCGGCGAAATTTCCCGCGAGCTGTTCGAGACGCGCTGCCACCGCGGGGCGGACATTGCCGCGAAAATGCGGTTTCCGGAGGCGGTCCAGGACGGGATCCGCAATCTCGACGAGCATTGGGACGGATCGGGCCAGCCGCAAAAACTGGCGGGCGATGCGTTTCCGCTGGCCTCCAACGTGGCGCTGCTGGCGCAGGTGGCGGATATTTTCCAGCGGGACCGGGGCCGGGACGAGGCAATCCGCGAGGTGAAGGCGCGGGCCGGCGGCTGGTTTGCGCCGCAGATCGTCGCCGCTTTTCTGCGCGCCGCGGCAGTGCCGGGTTTCTGGGAGGTGCTGAACGGACCGGAGGTGGAGGCGCGGGTGTTCGCGCTCGATCCGTCGCCGCAGGAAGCCCGTGTGGACGAGGACTGGCTCGACGACATTGCCGCGGCCTTTGCGGATGTGATCGACGCGAAGAGCCCGTTTACCGCCGACCATTCGAGCCGCGTCACGCTCTATGCCGACATGATTGCAGAGGAGATGGGGTTTTCGGAACCGCACCGCCGGTGGCTGCGGCGGGCGGCGCTGCTGCATGACATCGGCAAGCTGGCGGTGAGCAACCAGATTCTCGACAAGCCGGGGAAGCTGGACGAGGCCGAGTGGCAGGCGATCCGCATGCATTCATGGCATTCGGCGCGGATCCTCGAGCGGGTGGCGGCATTCCGGGACATTGCGCCGATTGCCGGCGGTCATCATGAGCGGCTCGACGGCAAGGGCTATCCCGAGGGGCTGGTGCGGGATGAGATCTGTCTGGAGACGCGGATTCTGACGGTAGCGGACGTGTTCGATGCGCTTTCGGCGGAGCGGCCTTACCGGGCTGCGATGCCGATCGCCGATGCGCTGGCGATTCTCGACAGGGACAGCGGCACTGCGTTCGATCCGGTCTGCGTGGCGGCACTGCGGCGCGGGCTGGTGCGGCTCACCTCCGGCGAGGCGGCGGCCTGAGACGTCCGGCGCAGAAGACTCGACCCGGGCAGGATTTGGGCGCAGGTTCTTGCTGACCACACCGGGCCGGTCCGGCGCGGGCGTGGGGTGGGATCGCCGCCGTATCACCGGCTGCGCGATCGGACTGTTTCGGGAGGGAACATGAACAACGTGACCGGACTGATGACGTTTTGGGTGGCTGCGGCGCTGGCGGGGCAGGCCCCTGCCCAGGGTACGCCGTCACCAGAGGGCGCGGCCGTGAGGATTATTTCGCCGCTGGACGGGGAAGTGGTGACAAGCCCGGTGACCGTGGTCTTCGGGCTCAGCGGCATGGGCATTGCCCCTGCCGGGGTCGAGACGGAAAACACCGGGCATCACCATCTGCTTATTGACCTCGATCCCGGTGACCTGTCATTCGAGGAATCGCTGCCGGCAGACGACAATCTGCGTCATTTTGGCGGCGGGCAGACCGAGGCGGTGATCGAACTGGCGCCGGGTGAACACGGTTTGCGGCTGTTGTTGGCGGATCGTAACCACGTGCCGCATACGCCGCCGGTGTTGTCGGACCTGGTGAAGGTCACCGTCGATTAGGGCGGGCTGCCGCCGGCGGCCTGTCGGCCCGGCCGTCAGTGCAGGTCGTCGGCCAGCCAGCGGTCGAGCAGGAACCGGGCGATCGAGCCCTTGCGCGACGGACGCAGCCAGGCGACGCCGCCGTGCATGGCGGAGAGCACGGTCTCGCGGCTGACCCACCTGGCGTCTTCAAGCTCGACCGTGTCGCAGGTGATGTCGGTGGTGACGGCATGGCCGAGGCAGCCGATCATCAGGCTCGACGGGAACGGCCAGGGCTGGCTGGACAGGTAGCTGACCTCGCCGACGATCACCGAGGCTTCCTCGCGGGTTTCGCGGCGGACGGCGGCTTCGATGGATTCGCCGGGCTCCATGAAGCCGGCGAGCAGGGAATACATGCCTTCGGGCCAGACCGGCGAGCGGCCGAGCAGGACGCTGTTGCCATGGGTGATCAGCATGATCACCACCGGGTCGGTGCGCGGGAAGTGCTGGGTGCCGCAGGCGGGGCAGGTGCGCCGCCAGCCGGCGTCGTCGATGTACGACCGGGCGCCGCAATTGGCGCAGAAGCCGTGTTTTTCGTGCCAGGCGAAAATGCCTCGCGCGGCGGCGGCATTGCCGGAATCGGCGGGGCTGAGGTCGGCCATCACCGCGCGCAGTTCGCCAAAGGCAAAGGCATCCGGCAGGTCGGGATGGGTCTGGCGGCTGGTATCGACGAACGGCGCCGCGCCTTCCGCGGGCGCAATGGTTTCCCAGTCGGGGATCATCACCGCGAACCGCGGCGCGCCGCCTTCGGTGCCGAGAAAGATCTCGCTGTCGCGGGCGTTCTCGAGCACGGCTGAGTTCATCTCAACCCAACCGAGCGCAGTTGCCCCGTCGGCGGTCCGCAGCAGCGGCTTGTTGCGCCAGAGCGGCAGGCAGCGGGCGGCGGGGTCGGCGCGCAGTCGGGCGAGTTCGTCCGGTTTGCCCCGGAAATGCGATGCCCGGTCGAGGGAACTGCCCGCGAAAGTAACCGCTTCTGCGTTTTTCATGACCCTTCCCCCTGCTTCGCGACGACGCACCTTTTGGCGCCGTGTATGACCGCCATAACAAGCGGCGACAATGTCAAAATCCGGGATGACCGGTGAGTTTGAGCCAGCCGAGTGCGGCCACGGTCGCGGCATCGCGCAGTTCCCCGGCGCGCAACATGTCGAGGATCGCTTCGGGGGTGAACGCGGCCGTGGTCATGCCGGCTTCTTCGGTTTCCCGTCTTGGGGGGCCGGCGGTCAGACCGGTCGCCACGAAGATGTGCATGGCGTGGTTTGCATGGCCGCTCGCCTCGAAAAGCTGTCCGACCGGCTCCATCCGTGCGGCGGTGAAGCCGGTTTCCTCCTGCAGTTCCGCATGGGCGACCGCAAGCAGCGGAGTGTCGGGAGCGGTTTCCCACGCGCCCTGAGGCAGTTCCCACATGCGCTGTCCGACCGGATAGCGGTACTGTTCCACCATGCGGATGCTGCCGTCCTCATGGATCGGCACGATCAGGGCGAAGTCGGGTTTCTCCAGCACGCTGTAGATTCCCTCGTGGCCGCCGGGAAAACGGACCATGTCTTCGCGCAGGGTGAGCCAGCGGTTTCTGTAGACGGTACGGGTCGAGAGCTGGAGAATTTCGTCGGTGGACATGCTGGCGCCTGTGTCTGGAGCGGGCCCGAAGGTCCGGTTGTGCAGAATAGGCGGTGCCGATGCCGCGGGATCAAGGGCCGGTGCGCAGAATGGACGCTTTGCCACCGCAGGTGTTGCCGCTTCGCCTTCACTCCGGGGCTTGATGCCCGGCCGGCCGGGGCGTATATGGGGGGTGAGAGGTTGGCGCGGGCGAGCGCCTCGCCAACCCGGTCAGGTCCGGAAGGAAGCAGCCGTAACGAGCCCCGCTTGGGTCGTTGTCCAGCCTCTCGCCTGTTTTCGGTCAGCTGCAAGGAGGGCGTTTTATGACTGTCGCATGTGCTCTCCGGGCGCGCCGGAGGGGCTGAGCCGGGTTTGCCGGTGCCTCATTCTGCCATCATGCCTGGACTAATGCCGCGCTGCGTGCATGAGCCGTATCGCGGTTTCCGTCGATATGCCTCCCTGATGGTGAGGTAGCAGAAGGCAGGACAATGTCCAACAATTCCAATACTCTGCGGGACCTCGGATGGTCCCCGTTCTTTCAGTCCCAAGTCGGTATCGATGAGATCGGCCAGGTGGTTCCGGTTCGGGTTGCGGCGATGCACCGGGCGGCTTTCGACGCACTTTCCGAAACCGGAATGCGGCGCACGGACCTTCCCGCTGACATGTCGGCATCCGAGGTCACGGTCGGTGACTGGGTGCTTTGCGACGTGCAGAGCGGCGTGCCGGTGCGGCTGCTCGAGCGCAGTTCCCTGCTGCAGCGGCGCGGTGCCGGCACCGGACATGACGTGCAGCTGATTGCCGCCAATGTGGATACGCTGTTCGTGGTGTCGTCCTGCAACGCCGATTTCAACCCGGCGCGGATCGAGCGGTATCTGGTGCTGGCGCATCAGGCCGGCGTGGTGCCGGTGCTGGTTCTGACCAAGGCCGATGTCTGCGACGACCCTGGCGAATATCTCGACGCGGCGTCGCGGATTTCCCCCGACCTCGTGGTCGAGGTCATCAATGCACGCGATCCGGTGGATACCGGGCGGCTGCTGCCATGGTGCGGGCGGTCGCAGACGGTGGCGTTCGTGGGCTCGTCGGGGGTGGGCAAGTCGACACTGGTCAACCGGCTGACCGGTGCCGGTCAGGCGACCCAGGGCATTCGCGAGGATGACGCAAAAGGGCGGCACACCACAACGGCGCGGACTCTGCATCCGATTGCCGGCGGCGGCTGGCTCGTCGATACGCCGGGGATGCGTGAACTGCGGCTGCATGACGCGGGGGACGGGTTGGCGGAGGTGTTCAGCGACATTGTCGATCTCGCAGAAGGGTGCAGGTTCGGAGACTGTGCCCATGAGAGCGAGCCGGGCTGTGCGGTGCTGGCGGCGATTGCGGCGGGGGAGCTTGATTCCGCGCGGTTGGACCGCTGGCGCAAGCTGGAGCGGGAGGAGGCGCACAACGTCGCCACCGCGCTGGAGCAGCGCCGGCTGGCGAAGACCCGCGAGCGCCATTACCGGTCCGGCAAGGCGCGGGGGCGGGAGAAGCGGGGTGACTAGCGTTTTTGCGACGGGCCGGTCCGGGTGCGGTGACGGGCGGCCCGGTCGTGCGCAGGTCGGGCGCGTGTCGGCGCAGAACGGGTCCTTGCCTCTGTTCGGGTCTAGGGTACGGTCGATCGCGTACTGACGGACAGGGGGTCACCGTGAAACTCGCCGACCCGTTCCGGATCATCGCACATCGGGGCGCGAGCGGTTATGCGCCGGAGAACACCATGGCGGCGTTTCGGCTTGCGGTGGAAATGGGGGCAACCGAGGTCGAAACCGATGTCGGTTTTACCCGGGACGGCCGGTTGCTGCTGCTGCACGACGATACGCCGGACAGGACGACCGACGGAACCGGGCGGCCTGAGGACTACACGCTGGCGCAGCTGCTGGAGCTTGACGGCGGGTCCTGGCAGGACCCGCGTCTGTCCTGGAAGCGGGATTATGCCGGCGAGAGGCTGATTGCGCTCGAGAATCTGCTCGACGCGTTCGGCGGCGCGCTGACCTATCATGTCGAGCTGAAGAAGCCGGTACCGGGGCTGGCCGAAGCCGTGGTCGCGTCGGTTCAGGCACGGGGACTCGCGGAGCGCGTGTTTCTGTTTTCGATCGGGGATGAAGCCGGTCTGCTGCGGGCGAAACGGATCGAGCCCAGGCTGCGGATCGCCTGGGCGCCGGAACACCCGTTGCGCACCGATCCACGGGGTGCGGTCGAGCGCTGTGCCGCGAACGGGTTCACAATGATTACGCTCAATGCCACCAGCCAGTCCCGGGACCTGGTCAGGTATGCCCATGAACTCGGACTTGAGGCGCGCAGTTCGGGTATTTCGACGCGGGAGAAAATGATCGCCGCGGCGGAGATCGGCTGCAACGGAATGACGATCAACTGGCCGGACCGGCTCTTTGACTTTGTCCGTGAAACGGAAGGGGCCTCCCGTCAGGGGCGCTCCTGAATCCGGAGCGGCCAGTCTTCGAGAAACGCCGCCATTTCCTCGACGCCGGTATTTCGCGCCAGAGCCGGCGGCAGCACGGCGCCTGCCTCGAGGGTGAGGCGCGCACAGGCGATGTGATCGCGGCTGGCGCGGGAGGGGCAGTATGCTGCGCCGTGGACGATGGTTTCGAGAAGGGTGCCGCCGAAGCGGTTGCGGTGTTCGAGATCCGGGTTGAGGCTCAACAGCCAGGCGACGATGTCCGCCCGCCCCTCCCATCCCGCGGCCTGGATGGCGGTCAGGCCGGATTCGTCGGTCCAGTCCGGGTCGATGCCCAGTCCGGCGAGGCGCTGGAGATGGGCGAGATCCGCGCCGCAGGGGATCAGCCGGGTCAGGAGGAGGCGGCATTCCTGGGGCAGGCTGTCGGGATCGAGCCTGCCGGTGACCGGGCCGTTGGCCGCCGCGGCAAGGAGGGCTTCGTCTGGCGTCAGCGGAGTCGACTGGCCGGCAGATTCCAGAACTTCCGCAACGGCCGAGTTGCCGCAGATCCTTGCGAGGGCGTAGGCGCTTTGTCCGTTCCAGAGAACGCACCCGTCGGCACCGTGCCCGATCAGGAGCCTCGCGATTTCGCCGGAGCACATCCGGCGTGCTGCCTGGTGGAGCGCGGGCAGAGTGTCGCCACCGGGGTCGGCACCGTGGTCGAGCAGCAGGCGCACGCCTTCGGTATTGTTGAAATCCAGCATACGGGCGAGCGCGTTGGTACCGTCGATGGTTGCGCCATGCCGCAGCAGGAGGCGCAGTCCATCGAGATGTCCCAGCTCGGTGGCGTGATAGAGGCTCTCACCATCATCGGGCGTCGCGCCGTGGTCGAGCAGCCACTCGGCCAGCGCCAGATTGTCGGCGTGACCGAGTGCGCCGTAGAGTGCGGAGAGCGGCGCGTCTTCATCCTGTGCGGTGCTGAAGCTGTCGTTAACGTCAGCGCCGTGACGGACCAGCATCGCGGCGATTTCCAGCATGTCGGCACGTTTTTCCGGTGCCGTGTGGATGTACCGGGAAAAGGAAAGATGCAGGATGGGCCTTCGGTTGCCGATGATCCTGGTGGCCGCAGCCGGGTCGCGGGCGAGCGCGGCCCGGGTTCTCGGCAGATCGAGGAGGGCGACGGCGAGACCGAGGCTTTGGTGGGGCAGTCGCGGGTCGAGCGCGAGCAGATGCCGCGCCGTCTGCGTGCGCCCGTGAAACAGCGCTGCGGAGAGCCGTTCGGCGCGTTCGCTCCTGTCGGTTTCGGCGGTTTCGAGAGTGAGTTTCAGGAGGGGCCAGCTTGCCGCGCCGTTTTCCCGGGCAGTCGCATGCAGTGCGTCGGCGAGCTTCGGAGGGTTTGCATGCGGGCAGTGGCGCAGGATCCGGGCCAAGGCGGCGGTGTCGCCGGTTCGGGCGGATTTCAGCAGAGACCTGGCGGCACGGCGCAGTTTTTCGAGCGGTATCGACACGGGTTTCTCCTGTGCTGACCCGTGATCCGCCTGATCGGGCCGGGAAAAACCGTGTGGTTCGGTTTCGGCCGTTTCGGGATGCGGCTGGCGCTTTCCGCGGATCAGGCGGCCCTCCCGTGGGCCGTCGCGATCCTGGCACGATGGTCAGGATGCGGCAAGCCGGTATCAGGGCATCCGGCTCAGCGTCGGGAGGTTCCGCCAGTAGCGGACGTTGAGCAGAACGGCGGCGGTGGCGAGACCGAAGGTCAGGCCGATCCAGACGCCGGGGGCGCCGAGGCCCAGCGGCTGCGAGAGAATGTAGCAGACCGGAACGCCGACCAGCCAGTAGCTGACTGCGGCCAGCAACAGGGGCACGCGGGCGTCCTGCAATCCGCGCAGCAGGGAGATGGCGATGGCCTGGGCGCCGTCGGCAAGCTGAAACAGGGCGGCAAGCGCCAGCAGGGTGACGCCGATGGCGACAATTGCGCCGCGTTCCGGGTCGTCCGGGTCGAGAAACAGGCCGATCAGCGGTTCCGGGAACAGCAGAAACAGGCAGATGGTGAAGATCGAAAACGCAATCGACATCGCCATGACGATGATCGAGCCGTCGCGCAGACTGTCGACGTCGCCCGCGCCCTGGGCCCGGCCGGCGCGGATGGTTGCGACGCCGCCAAGGCCGAGATGGATCATGAAGGTGATCGAAGCGAGTTGCAGGGCGATTCCGTGGGCGGCGAGTTCGCGGGTGCCGACCCAGCCGACCATGACCGCCGACGTGGCGAAGAGCCCGACCTCGGCAACCAGGGTCAGCCCGATCGGAACGCCAAGCTGGAACACCTGACGAAAGGCGCTCCAGTCCGGCCGCCAGATCCGCTGCATCAGGGCGTTTTCCGGCTCGGCCCGATGGGCGTAAATCAGAAGTGCGATGCAGCCGAGGCAGTTGGTCAGCACCGAGGCGATCGCTGCCCCGGCAATGCCCATTTCCGGGAAGCCCCAGTTGCCGAAGATCAGCAGCCAGTTGGCGAAGGCGTTGGCCACTGCCGAGCCGACCGTGGCCCAGAACACGAAGGAGGTTCGCTCGAGCGCCGAAAGATAGCCTTTGAGGACCATCACCTGCAGGCCGGGGAACATGCTGAAGCCGGCGATCATCAGGTAGGTCTGGCCCAGGGCACTGACTTCCGGGGTCTGGCCCATCCGCATCAGGATCGCTCCGGAATGCCAAAAGAGCGGCAGCACCAGCAGCGCGAAGGCCAGCGACAGCCACATCCCCATGCGGGTGACCCGGCGGGCCTGAGTGGTGTCGCCGGCGCCGGCTGCGTTGGCGACCATTGGCGTGACGGCGATACCGAAACCGGAACCGAGAATGAAGATCACGAAGAAGAACGACCCGGCCAGTACCTGGGCGGCCAGCACTTCGACGTCGTACCAGCCGAGCATCAGCGTATCGGTGATGCCGATGGACATCTGCGCGAGGTGGCTGCCGGCCAGCGGGATGCCGAGGGCCAGAATCCTCTGAACATGGTGGCGGACGTTCTGCGGTGGTTTCACGGTGTTGGCCTTGCAGGTCGGGTGGTCATGGGGCAACGGCTGAAAATTTGGGCAGTTGCGGGGCCTCATTGCCCGATTTTGCCCGGGATGGGAACCCGCCTTGACGGTCGGCGTGCCGATGCTTTCGGGGAGGGCCCGGTCCGGTCCGCGTGGGCAGGGCATCGGGCGTGCCGTGACAATTTGTGCAATCGGTAATCGCAGCCGCGGGTGTGTGGTGTCTTGTGACCCGGGCGGGCAGCGGTTAGGTTGCGGGGTCCTCGAAACTGCACCGGACTTGATGATGGCCTCCGGAGAGACCGGAACCGAAAGTTACCGCGTTCTGGCGCGCAAGTACCGCCCGGAAACCTTCGCCGATCTGATCGGGCAGGAGGCGATGGTGCGCACGCTGCGCAACGCATTCGAATCCGACCGGATCGCCCATGCCTTCGTGCTGACCGGGGTGCGCGGGGTCGGAAAGACCACCACGGCGCGGATCGTCGCCAAGGGGCTGAACTGTATCGGGCCGGACGGCACCGGTGGGCCGACGATTGAACCCTGCGGTGTCTGCGAAGCCTGCGCCGCCATATCGGAGGGGCGTCACGTCGACGTGCTGGAGATGGACGCCGCCAGCCGGACCGGTGTCGGGGATATTCGGGAAATCATTGATTCCGTTGCCTATCGGGCGGCTTCGGCGCGGTACAAGGTCTACATCATCGACGAGGTGCACATGCTCAGCACCTCGGCATTCAATGCGCTTCTGAAGACGCTTGAGGAGCCGCCGGAGCACGTTAAGTTCATTTTCGCAACCACCGAGATCCGCAAGGTGCCGGTGACGGTTCTGTCGCGCTGCCAGCGGTTTGACCTGCGCCGGATCGAACCGGAACAGATGACGGATCTGCTGCGGCGGATTGCGGCGGCCGAAGGGGCACAGGTCTCGGACGGGGCCATGGGGCTGATCGTCCGCGCAGCGGAAGGATCGGCGCGGGATGCGACCAGCCTGCTCGACCAGGCTATTGCCCATGGCGCGGGGGAAACCACGGCTGAACAGGTCCGCGCCATGCTGGGTCTGGCGGACCGGGGGCGGGTGCTTGACCTGTTCGGCATGATCATGGCGGGCCAGGTCAAGGAGGCGCTGGACGAGTTGTCGGCGCAGTATGCCTCCGGTGCCGACCCGCTGGCGGTGATGCGTGATCTGGCGGAGATCACCCACTGGATTTCGATGGTGCGGATCTCCACGGAGGCGGCGGAGGACCCGACCATCGGCCCGGACGAAAAGGCGCGGGGCCTCGGTTTTGCCCGCGATCTGTCGATGTCGGTGCTGACACGGATGTGGCAGATGCTGCTGAAGGTTCTGGATGAGGTGGCGACCGCGCCGAACGCGATGATGGCGGCGGAAATGGCGGTCATCCGCCTGACCCACGTTTCGGAAATGCCGAGCCCGGAGGATCTGATCCGGCGGATCACCGAAGGAAAACCCGTGCGTTCCGGCGGGGCGCCGCAGGGGGATGGCGGTTCGGGTGGCGGCAACGCGCCGGTGGCGCGGCTGGTGTCGCGGGGGCAGACGGATGCGGCCGCCGCGGTCTCCGCGCCGGTTGCGGTTGCCCGACCGGCCCCGTCGATCGACACCCAGACGCTGGCAAGGTATGCAGAGTTCGAGGATGTCGTTGCCCTGGTGCGGGCGCGGCGGGACATGAAGCTGCTCTATGACATTGAAACCGGCGTGCGGCTGGTGTCCTATTCGCCCGGCAGGATCGAGTTTGAGCCTTCGGAGGTCGCGACCCCCGATCTTGCCTCCCGGATCGGACAGAAGCTGCAGTTGTGGACCGGGGTGCGCTGGGCGGTTTCGGTGGTCGGGTCCGGCGGCGGCGTGACGATTGCCGAGGAGCGGCGCACGTTTCAGAATGCGCTGGAGGAAAAGGCGCGGGCGCATCCGCTTGTCCAGGCGGCGCTGGCGGCATTTCCGGGGGCGGAAATCAAGGATGTGCGGCCGTTCGGATCGGATGATCCGGCGGACGGAAGCGGCGGACTGGCGGCGGTGGACGATGAAGATGACGATGACTGGGATCCGTTTTCGGAGGATGATTGAGAGATGCTGAAGGGTTTGGGACAGATTGGCGACATGGCCAAGATCATGAAACAGGCGCAGGAGATGCAGACACGCATGGCCGACGCCCAGAGTCGGCTCGATGAGATCGAGGTGACAGGAGAGTCCGGTGCCGGAATGGTCACGGCGCGGGCGAGTGCCAAGGGGGAACTGCGCGCGCTGTCGATCGACCCGAGCCTGTTCAATCCTGACGAGCGCGAGGTGGTCGAGGACCTGATCGTCGCTGCGGTCAAGGATGCCCAGGCGCGGGCGCAGGCGGCGGCGGCAGAGGAAATGGGCAAGGTGACCGAGGGCATGGACCTTCCGCCGGGCATGAAGCTGCCGTTCTAGGGCGGACGACCTCGCGCCATGGCGGATTACGGGAACGGGACGTCGCCGGTGGAGCGGCTGATCGGGATGATGGCCCGTCTGCCGGGGCTCGGTCCCCGTTCGGCGCGGCGTGCTGTTCTGACGATGATCCGTCGGCGCGACGTGCTGCTTGATCCGCTGGCGAAGGCGCTGGACGAGGTGGCGCGGACCGTGCGGGAATGCGACCTCTGCGGCAACATCGCCTCCGGTCCGCTCTGTGAGGTCTGTACCAGTCCGGAGCGACGGGCGGGCGAGATATGTGTCGTCGAAAGCGTCGCCGATCTTTGGGCGATGGAACGCGGGGGCATGTTCAACGGGCGCTATCACGTCCTGGGCGGGGTTCTGTCGGCGCTGGACGGAATCGGGCCGGAACAGCTGCGCATTCCCTCCCTGCTGGCGCGGGCCGGCGACGGGGAGGTTTCGGAGGTGATTCTCGCGCTCAACGCCACCATCGACGGGCAGACGACCGCACATTACATCGCCGATCAGCTGGCCCCGCTCGGTATCCGGGTCACCTCGCTGGCGCAGGGGGTGCCGATCGGCGGGGAACTCGACTATCTCGATGACGGGACGATTGGCGCGGCCCTGCTGGCGCGGCGGACGCTGTAGGATTCGAGGGAGCAATGGCGAAGAGATTTCAGCAGATTGAGGCGCCGCACCGGGATTTTATCGGCCGGCAGCAGATATTCTTTACCGCTTCGGCCGCCGGACAGGGACATGTGAACCTGTCGCCGCGCGGCGCAGATGCCTTTCGGATCATCGACGCGGCGCGGGTGATGTACCTGGACCGGACCGGCAGCGGCAACGAGACCGCGGCGCATCTGCTGGCGGACGGACGGCTCACCATCATGTTCTGCGCCTTTGAGGGACCGCCGCAGATCCTGCGGCTTTACGGGCGCGGGCGCATGGTCAACTGGGCTGACCCGGAGTTCGCCGGGCTGATCGAGGCGCATTATGACGGTGAGGTGCCGTTGGGAACGCGGCAGTTGTGTCTGCTCGACGTTTCACTGGTGCAGACCTCGTGCGGTTACGGGGTGCCGCTCTACGCGCATCAGGGCCCGCGGGCGTCGATGGAGAACTGGCACGCCGCCAAGGGGCCGGAGGGGCTCCGGGCCTATTGGGAAGAAAACAACCTCGAGAGTCTCGACGGGCTGCCGACCGGCCTCCTCGACCGTTAGCATCTGGGAAGAGATCGAAGGAAAGGGGTTCGGTCGGTCAGGCGGCTGGCGGTGGCCGGCAGGACGCTCCTCGGTCGGTGCACATGATCCTCTCGCCTGCCCAGGTACGGAGTTGCAGCGTTTCGCAAAGAACCCGGATTACCGTTGGCGGCCGCCTGCCCTGGCCCGAACGCCGGCGCTATGCCTCAGAAATTTCCCGGCGGGATTCCATGCCGGTTTGCCGCCAGGGGCCTGCCGGAATTTACCTCCATCCGGGTGGGAAAAGCGCGTTGGCAGGCCGGTCGGGCCTCGCTGCGTGCGGCGTAGGCGAACAGGTTCGGATGTTCGTCCGGCAGGCCGGTTGATTTCAGACGTGGCAGGTCTGACACCATCATCAGGTCACCGGCGCTGAAGGCGCCACCGAGCCAGTCAGCCTCGACGGGACAGGCCGAGAGGTGGGTCAACCGGTCGCGGATGCCCTGGTCGGTGAGCGGAAAGCGCGCCGCGTGCCACGGCCTGTCCCGTTCCAGCCTGGCGGTCCAGCGAACGAGGATCGGCGGTTCTACCGTGTTGAGGGCGGCAATCATCCAGGTGATCGCGCGGGCGCGGGTATCCGAAGTCCGGGGCAGCAGGCCTGGCGGCGGCGATGTGCAGGACGATGGCCCGGTTTCAAAGAGGGCGAAGTCGCCGTGTTCTTATGTCGGGATCTGGCCGAAGGGATAAGCGCGGGATGTTCGGGTTGTCTTATGGCGGCAAAGGACTTGAAGCGAACTTGCTGGGGTTGGCCCGCTCACTTGAGCGCCCGGCGGATGCGGGTGTCGCTTGCCAGTCCCTTGCCGCCATATGGTGGGCGGTCAAAGGCGGCAATGGTTGGGGTCGTGGAGAGCGTGCCGGATCCGAACCATGTTGCGGTGAACCGGGGGTGAAGTTCACCCCCGGCTGTCGTCTGGGACCCAACAGGTGTCTCGTGATCCCTGTCAGGACACTCTCGGGCCGGTGAACATGATCCTGGCTCCCTGCGGGTCACTGGTCTGGATCAGCCAGCCGCTGTTGTCGGGTAACTCCATTGGGCCGGAGCGGACCGTGCCGCCACCCTGTTCAACCGCTGATTTCGCCGCGTCGATGTCCGTGACCTGGTGGGCGAAATTCCAGTATGGCCGCGTTTCCTTTTCCGGGGCGTTCATCATTGCGCCGATCATGGCACCACCGTTATTGATGAAGGTATAGTCGCCTTCCGGCCCCATCGGCATGGCGCCACCGTGTTCCCAACCGAAGAGTTTGCCGTAGAATTCGAGGGCAGCCTTCTGGTCGGAGGTGACGAGTTCGTTCCAGACGCAGTGGCCCGGTTTGCCGATGGCGAAAGCGGTGCTCTCCTGATCGCTGGTGCCGCGCATGATGTAGAAATGCGCCCCCTGCGGATCGCGGCAAAAGGCGAAACGTCCGACTCCTGGAATGTCGGTGGGGTCGATGTCGATGGCACCGCCGAGGGATTTCACCTGCGCCGCCGTGGCGTCTACGTCGTCCACACCGATATATGTGAACCAGGTCGCGGGCAGCCCTTCTGCGTGCTGCGGCGTTTTCATCACGCCGGCGACGGTTTCGGCGGCGGCGGAAGCGATGTGGTAGATGTTGTCCGGTCCGGCGGGCATCGCCTGAAACGTCCAGCCCATCACGTCGGCGTAAAACTTCTGCGCCGCCTCGGGGTCAGGGGTGATGAGTTCGTACCAGATCGGCGTACCTGCGGGGTTGGTCATGATGGGCTCCCTTTTCAAAGCTGGTTTGCTGGTTTCTTGGTTCAGTCGTCGAGGCTCGGATACCAGTCGGTGCCGCGTCCCTCGGGGGTGGTATCGAGGATGATCCAAAGCGGGTTCATGTCGGGCGCGTTGTGCGGGTCCTGGCCGGGGTCGGCCATCGCCATGCTGCCTTCGGCGCTCCAGAAATGCCGGATCGTGCCGCCGTCGCGTCGAAAGACGGCGTAGGCGGGGGCGTCGGCGTCGCGGCCGCCGACGAAATCCTCGGTGTAGTCGCCGCTCGGGTCGCTGTAGAGCCGGTGGTTCCTCCAGCCGCGCTCAAGGGCATATTCCTTGATGCGCGCAAAGGGCGAGCGGGCGACGATCACGAGCGAGATGCGCTTTTCCAGATGGGGGATCTCCGGATCCCAGGAACTGACCTGGGCGGTGCACATCGGGCAGCCCTGTTTGCGCGCGGGACCATACATCATCGAATATATGACGAGGGTGTCGTGGTCGCCAAAAAAAGATCGTTGAGGCCAACCTCGCCGTCCGCGCCGTCGAAGCGGTAGTCCCGTGTCACCTCTCCACCGGGCGGCAGGTCGCGGCGCATTTCACCGACCCGCCAGATGTGGCGGCGCAGTCTGATTTCTTCGGCGAGAAGGGCGTTGCGCGCCCGGCGGTATTCGGCGCTTTCGTTGGGAAAGGTGATGTCGTTTTTCGCGGCCAGGACTTCGGCCGGAATCAGGGTTTCGGTCTGGTCAGTCATGCTCAGTCTCCCTTGTGGTCCGGGCGGTGAAAAAGCAGTTGAATGTAGCGTTTCAGGTGATCGACGCTTTCACGGGCGACTTCGGGATCACCGGTCGCCTTGGCAAGGATGAAAGCGCCCTGGAGCACCGTCTGGGTGTGGCGGGCGAGGCTTTGGGCGGTCCAGCCGCAGGCGGTCAGGTGGTGCGCGCGCATGGCCGCTTCGATGTCGGGCTCAAGTGTGGCGGCGTGGCCGAAGATGCTGGCGGCGCAGGCGTCGCGGATGGCGGGAAACGAGGTGTAGGTTTCCTGGGTCATGGTGCCTGCGAGGCAGGTGAATGCGGCAAGGTCGCCCTCGATGATTGTTTTGCGAAAATCGACGTAGGCGAGCACGCGGTCGAGCGGATCGGCGGGGGCGTGATAGGGGGCGTTGGCGAACAGGGCCGATGTTGTCTCGGCCCAGAATTCTGCTGCGGCGATGCCGAGAGCCTCCTTGGTGTCGAAGTGGTGGAAATATGCGCCTTTGGTGACGCCGGCCGCGCGGCAGAGATCGTCGACTGTCGTGGCGGAGAAACCCTTTTGGCGGATTACGTCGCGGGCTGCCTCGAGAAGGCGGGTGCGGGCATCGCCGCGTTCGGGGGATTTTTTGGTTGGTCTGGGCATGAGCTATAATACCGTATGGTTGGTATGTATGTCAATCGGGCCGGTGCCGGGGCGTGTTCCGGTGCGCAACAGGGGGTGGCCGGAGTGCCGCCCTTTGCCTGTCGAACTGTTGGTGATGGCGCAGCCGGTCGCGTGCACGCGCGGGTCGCCGCGCGGGCTCGGCCCCGACACGGCTGATGGTGGACCGGAGGCTCAGGCCGCCGGGCGGGCCCGGCCCGCCATCCGGGCGGCGATGTCGTCGGCAAGCCGTTCGATGGCGAGGGCATGAGCGGCAGCGAGGCCGGTAAAACCCGCATTCTGGGCCGGGACGGAAATGGCGAACCTTTCGGAGGCGAAGATCCGGCCGGAGTCAGGTGCGACGATCACATACTGTCCTGAAAACACGAGAGGTGTCTCGGGGCCGCCGATCAGCCGGTCAACCGTGACTTCCACACTCAGGCCCGGGCGGTCGAATCCGGGCCATGGTTCGGCGGCCACCTTTGCGGTCAGGCGGGCTTCGAGAGCGGCGATCAGATGTCGGGTCAGACTGCGCCGGGGTGTGTCTGCCCAACTGGCACTGCCGTCCAGTTTCAATGTACCGGGTGCGGTTTCGGTGGCGATCTCAATCGCTTCGGCATAGGCGGGCAGGCTGATTTCCGCGACGGACACGGTGCTGACCGGAGATGCCAGCCGGGCCGGCTGCGCCTGGGGCGCGGGCAGAAGGTAGTAATCCGGCGATCCGCAGGCCGTGAGCGCGAGAAGGCTCAAGGCAGCAAACAGGTGTCCCGGTCGAAATGTCATGCTCATCTCCCGAAGAGAACGGAATTGGGGCGGCGTTCCAGGGCGGTGACCAGGGAATTCACCGCGCGGGCGGCGTTGCGCAGCTCGTTGATGGTGGCGAGTGTCTCGCGGTTCAGTTCCGAACCCGGACCCACCGACCCGAGCGTCGCGTCGGCGCGCGCGGTGGCTGCGTTCAGCCGGCTTATCAGGGCCGGCAGTTCGGCCGCCGCATCGGCGATGGAATTGGCGGCGCGGTCGGCGGAGGCGAGGGTGGTGTTGACGTTCTGCGCGGCGCCGCCATCGCGAAGTTCGGCCAGCAGCAGCGAAAACTGTTCCAGTGATGCTGCGAGCTGCGGCGGGATGTCCTGCATGCCCGGATTGCCCAGCAGCGAATCGGCGCTGTCGATGACGCGGGTGCTGGCAGCGATCAGTTCGTCCAGCGGCAGGTTTGCCGCTTCCGCCGAGAGCTGATTGAGCGAGTCGAGCAGTTGCGGCAGTTCGGCGGTGGCGTTGTTGACGTTGCCGACCGCGGTGCGGACATCGGCAAGGACCAGGTTGAGACTTTGGGTCAGTTCAGAGGCCGCCAGTTCCTCCGAGATGCTGCGCAGCGATGCGAGGGAGGCGTTGATGTTGGCGGCGGCTCCGCCGGTGCGCAGATCCTCCAGGATCTTCCGTACTTCGGCGACGGCGAGATTGACCTCGCCGGGAAGCGAGGCCACGTCGTCACTCCTGACGACGGCATCAACGCTGTTCACGAGGCTGGTGGCAGAGGCGACCAGCTGATCGAGCGGCAGGTCGCTGACCTTGCCGGTGAGGGTTTCGACGTTGGCGAGCACGCCCGGCAGGGCGTCGGTCGATGTTGAGACCGAGCGAATCGCGACTCGGGCGTCCTCGACGGCGCCGGCAAGGCTGGTGGCAATCTGCTGCCGTTCGAGGTCGGTCATCATCCGGCTGGCGGAGGCGATGGCGGCGTTGATGTTTTCCGCTGCGCCGCCTTCCCTGACGTCGGCGATTATTGCGCGCAGGTCGGCAATCGCCGCGTCAGCCGAGAGTGGGAGCGCCTTGATTTCGTCGCTCTCGACAAAGGCCTCGAGGCTGGTGATGAGGTCGTTGACGGACGTCACGGTCTGATCCAGCGGCAGTTCGCGGATCTGCGCCGCGACTCCATCAAACTGCGCGAGAAGATCGGGCAGGCCATCGGCGGCAGTACCGAGTTTGTCCGGCAGCTGCTGCCGGTTCAGGTCGTCAATCAGTGTGCGCACGCCGACGAGGATGCCCGTGATTTCAGGGGGGATTTCCTCAAGTCCGCTGTCGCTGACGAGCGTGCGCAGATCGCCGATCAGCAGGCCGATGTTTTCCGGTGCCGCCTGGACCGCATCGGAGGTCAGCAGGATGTTGACGTTGGCCAGCAGCGAGTTGACGTTGGCCATGATTTCTTCGATCGGCAGGTTCTCCACCCGTTCCATCACATCCTGGGCGGTTTCGGCGATTCCGCCGCTGGCGGCGGGAATGCTGGGTATTTCCGGCCAGGGCTCGGCGTCGAGCCTGAACTCAGCGGGAGCTGCCTCCGGCTCTTCGACAAGGACGACCGCAAGCGCTCCGGTCAGGAAGTTGCTGCTGCGCAACTGGGCGCGCATGCCGCGGGCGACGCTGGCCTGAAGCAGTTCCAGAGCCTCGTCGGCGGTGTTTTCGTCAATCCGTACGCCAAAACGGGAGGGCACCAGGGTCATGGTGGCGCGCACCCGTACCACGGGTTCGCCATCCTCCCGCACCACTTCGGCCTCGATCTCCGTAACCTGGCCGACCGGAATGCCGCGGTATTCCACGGGGGAGTCGATCTTGAGGCCTTTCACGGACCCTTCAAAGAAGGCCATGACGATGATGTTGTCGGCCGGGTCCTCGTTCAGCAGGACAATTCGCGCGTCCTGTTCGTTCGGGTAGAGGCGGAATTCGTGGTTGTTCGAGATTGGTTCGCCGCCGGAGGTGACGGTGTCAAACGAGATGCCGCCCTGGACGAGCGAGGCGAGGCTTTCGACATTGAGGGAGGCGCCGGCGGTGGTGAGCTGGATGCTGAAGCCCGAGGCATTCCAGAAATGGGTGGCTGAGGTGATGCGGCTGTCGTAGGGGGCATCGATGAAGGCGGTGACCAGCACGTCGCCCCGGTCGGTCAGTTCGACCTTCTCGACTTTGCCGACGGGAATTTTCTTGTACAGCACCGGCGCTCCGACCGCCACCGATCCGCCTTCGGCGGCCCGGAGTTCGACCCGCAGGCCTGCCTGGCCGAGCGGCGTCAGGGGAGGTTCGGTCAGGGCGGTGAAGCTGGTTTTCGGCGTGCCTTCGACATTGTCGAACTGGGCCTCGATATAGGCGCCACTCAGGACGGTGTTCAGGCCGGAAATGCCCTGGGGGCCGACCTGGGCGGTGACAAGCCAGAAGCTGGCGCTGTCGTCGATCCATTTGGCGGCCTCGGGATGGAGACGCACGTCGGCGATGACGCTGGAGAGGTCTTCCGCGAGATCGACCTTCTCGACGACGCCGATCGTCAGATCCTTGAACTTGACGAGGGTCTGTCCCTCGGTGATGCCGCTGCCGTTCTCAAAGCGGATCTCGATCAGAGGACCGCGCTCCGAATAGGTCCGCCAGGCGATGCTCAGGGCGATCACCAGGGCGATCAGCGGCACGACCCAGGCGAGTGACAGGCGCAGGCCGAGACGTTTGCGCGGCGTCCCGTCGAGGACGGCGTCTGGCAGGGTCGGCTCAGTCATGTGTGTCCCGATCGTTTCTCATGGGGTCCCAGAGCAGTTTGGGGTCAAGGCATAGTGCGGAAACCATGGTAAACGCAACGGAGAGCGCAAAGAAGAACGCTGCGGTGCCCGGATTGAACCCGGCGACAAAGCCGAGATTGACGAGGGCGGTGAGGATGGCGACGACAAAGACGTCAACCATTGACCAGCGGCCGATGAATTCGACGAATTCGTAGAGTTGGGTCCGTCTGTGTTCGCTGAGACGCACCCGGTAGCGGATCGACCAGGCGAGGTAGCCGATCAGCGCGAACTTGGCACTGGGGATCAGGATGCTGGCGACAAAGACGACAACCGCGACGAAATACGCCTCGTGGTGAATCAGGTCGATCACCCCGCCGAGAATGGTCGATTTAAGCGTGGTGCCGAGAAACGTGGTTTCCAGCATTGGGTAGAGGTTGGCCGGGATGTAGCAGATCAGACCCGCGAACAGCCAGGCGATCACCTTCTGCACGCTGTCGCGGCGCAGGTCGGCCAGTACCGATCCGCAGCGCGGGCAGATGTGGGCTTCGTGTCCGGCCACCCGGCCGCATCTGGCGCAGCCGATCAGGCCGGCGCCGTGGGCGGTCAGGACGGGATGCGTTTCTCCAGCATGCGCCATAGCGTCTTGTCTCCTGAATTGCCCGATTCCGCGATTACGATCACAAGGATCAGTGTAAGTTCCCAGAAGGCCGGTCCGAATGAAACGGTGGCCATCGCGCCAATTTTGACGAGGGCGACGGCTACACCGATGATGAATACCTCGGCCATGCACCAGGGGCGCAGTTCGCTCGCGAGCCGGAAGGCGCGCTTGGCGAGGGGGAAGGCCGGCAGGGCGAGGCGCAGCGGCAGGAGCGTGTAGAGCAGCAGCGTGGCCCGGGCCACCGGCAGCACCACGATCAGCATGAACACCGCGAGCGTCAGCGGCGCGGTCACACCGGTCGAGAAGGCGAGGGCGGTGTCAAGGATCGAGGCGGAACTGCGCAGTCCACTGGCCGAGATCTGCAGAAACGGAAGGAACACCGACGAGACCAGCAGGATCACCATTGCAAGGGCCCCGGCCATGACCGTATCGGCGGCATGACCTTCGTGAATCAGCAGCACGTTGCCGCAGCGCAGGCATTTCAGCCGCTCGCCGGGCCGGACGTCGTGCACGTGCTGCAGGGCGTCACAGACGTCGCAGGCCATCCGCTCTTCGGCCGTTCCGGCCCGCGAGGACAGGGCAGGCGGTGCGGGGTTTCCCCGGGATGCCTCGAGCGGAGGGTGCGGATCTGCGGTCATGTATCCTCAGCCGGGGGTGACGCCGCGCAGTCGCTCCGACCGGCGCCGGAGGATCTCTACAGCAGTCAGCAGCAGAATGGAAATGATAACCAGGATGGTTGCGACGCTGAGAATGGCCGGGCTGATCTGCTCGCGGATACCGTTCCACATCTGTCGCGGGATCGTCTGCTGGTCGTGGGCGGCGACGAAGAGCACGACGACCAC
>JAUIHM010000146.1 GCA_030432315.1 Alphaproteobacteria bacterium
CGACCCGCCCGTCCTGACCGGCACGATGACATTCGTCAAACAGGGCACGGGCTGGAGCGCGAACGGCTTTCGCTGGACCTACCGGAGCAACGAAAGCGGCCTCGACGCGCCGCAGGTCGAACTGGCCGATACCGCCATCCTGACCAATCTGCCGCTGAGCGACGCGCAGGACAGCGCCCTGCAGGCAATCGGCGGCTCCGTGCAATACCGTGCGCTGTTCACCCCCGTCACCACCGCCATCAAGGGCGGGCGGCCCACCGTTTTCGTCCGCCTGCAGGAAATCGCCCTGTTTTCGCACCAGAAGGACGAAACCGGCCTGCCCCTTCTGCGCGTCATCCTCAAGGAAGCGCCCGGAACCGCCCAACCCGAAACACCGCAAAGCGCGGAATTGCCGGACCGGCCCGAAATCGTGATGCTGGATCACGATTTTCTCGATCTGCTGCAGGTCCGCGAAACGGGAGTCTCGCTGGACGAGGCGACGCTCGACCGGATGTTTCTGGATCGGCTGCACCGCGAATTGCGCACGCAAAACGATGCCGACCTGCCCTGGGGGCGGTTTTTCGATCCCATCCCGCAGCGCCTGAACCGGGTCGAACGCGCCGCAATGCTGCCCGCCTTCCAGGCCTGGCAGACAGCCCGCGCCGCCGCCCTGCCCGAGCGTGTCATGCTGCGGGTGGCGACCAATCCGATATCGGCGGGTTGCGCGGCGCTCAGCTATGCCCATCCCTCGCAGGTCAACGGGTTTTCGGCCGGTGTGAAAACGATGCTCGAAGGGCTCGATTACGCCGCGTTGGCGCAATCCGTCGGGAATACGCTCGGCATGCTCGAAAAGACCGCGCAGAAAATCCCCGAACGCAAACCCGTTCTGGCCGACACCCGCCTGACGCAGATCGGCGGGCGGCCCATCTATCAGCTCTATCGCACGGCCCGCCATCCCAGCGTTTCCGCCTGTGTCGGGCAAGAGCGCCTGGATGCCGTGACCGACGGCTTCGATCCCGCCGCCAGCCAGACGACCGATGCCGTCATCGTTCTGAACCACCCGATCCTGATCGCGAACGAGCGCCGTCAGGTGGTTGAAACCCGCCATCTGGCCCGCCTCGCCGATATCGCCTTCGTGCCCGGCACACCGGCAGGACCCGGGCCGCAAAATGCGGGCACCTTCCGCATCGACCTCGACGTGACCGACAGCATATTCTACGGACAGGACGCGCTGCCGCAGCGCCATATGCCCAACCCCACCGGCAAGCCCGTGCGCCTGTCGGTCGCGCAGGTCGAAAGCCTCCGCGTTCCGGCCCCGCAGGTGAGCGACATCAAGGGCATGGGGCTGGAGACATCGGCGGAAGACATGGAAATCGCGCTGATCGCCAACGGCGCGGGGCAACGCGCCTATGCGCAGAGCTTTGCCCGCCAGATCTCCCCCAAACCCGTCCCCGGATCGGGCACCCTGCCCGCCACCGAGGCGATCACCGATGCAACGATGCTGATCGACCTGCCCGAGCACGAGGCGATCCTGTCGCTCTCCGATAGCCGGACCGGAACACCGCGTCTCGGGCTGGGACGGATCAAGCTGTACGATCCCGCCGCGGTGACCTCCGACGGGCTGGCCGGGGCGCTCATCAAGAAATACGGCGAGCCCCGCTTTGCCGAAGCGGACCGCCGGGGTGGCCGTCCGCTCAATCGCTATGTCTGGGGCTATCACCCGGCCATTTCCATGCCCTACTGCCTGCCGCAGATGAATGAAACCGCCGGTCGCCAGATGCGGGACGCCTTCAGGATCGACAACGACGAAGACCGCCTTTTCCTCGACCTCGCCAATGCCCTGACCTGGCCGCAATTCGGATCGCTGACCCAGACCGGCCCGGATTTCGGCCTGTGTCAGCCGATCGTGATTGCCGAAATCTCGACCCATGCCGACAAACTCAGCCTCAGCACCTGGGTGATCGACCCGGCGGTCCTGTCCGGGCTTGAATGGGGTGGTGACGACGACACGCCGAAAACCGCCGGGGAGTTGGCGAAGGAAGCCGCCGATATCGACCTCTGAATGCACCGCCTGACTCGGGCACTTGCGTCCATGTTGGACGCATGTGTTCCGGCAGGCCCCCGGTTTCGTACAAAACCCGCGTACACTTCGTACGTTTCGTACAATTTCCACGCCCGGTTTCCCCGCCACACCGCACCAAAGAGTCCCAAGAATCTTCTGGCGCGGCTTGACCTGACAAAAACACTAGGATAACGCGTCGCCAGAACAGCCAGACGCCGTGCAATCCCGTGCGCTCCAGCCAATTTCATAATATTACGCTGAGGGACACACATGACACGGATCACCAAGGGGCTGTTGCTCCTGTCTGCCTGCGGTTGGGCGGGCACAGTTCACGCACAAGACGGCACGGCCTTCGATCTCGGGACCATCCGGATCGACGCCGACGAGGCCCAAGCCCTTCTGGGCAATGAAGAAATCGACGCCGAAGACCTTGAAAACAGGAACCCCGCCACCACCAAGGACGTGTTCGCCGGGGAGTCCTCCATCACCGCCAGCGGCGGCGCCTCCATCGCGCAAAAGGTCTATGTGAACGGGATCGAGGAAAGCTTGCTCTCGGTCACCATCGACGGCGCGCGCCAGAACAAGTCGGCGTTTCACCACACCGGCAACGTGCTCTTGGACCCCGCATTGCTGAAACGGGTCGAAGTCAGCGAAGGCATCGCCCCCGCCGACGCCGGCCCCGGCGCACTGGCAGGCCAGATCGCCTATGAAACAAAGGATGTCGGCGACCTTCTGGACGACGGCGACAGCTTCGGCGGCTTCTCCAGCGTGACGGGCGGCACCAACGGTTATGGCGCGCGCGGCACGCTGACATTGTTCGGCCGTCAGGGCGGCTTCGAATGGCTGCTCAGCGGCACCCGTCACAAGGGCGACGATTACGATGACGGCGCGGGGCAGACCGTCCCCGGCACCGAGGCCGACCTGACCGATTACATGCTGAAACTGGCCTATACCGGCCAGGGCGGCGGGCGGCTGGAATTCTCGGCCTCGCAAACCGAAGACACCGGCACCCGCTCGGCACAGGCCGGACCGGGCGGCCTGCTGTACACGCGGCCGGATTTCGCAGCGGTGGTCGGGCGCAACACCTCCTTCGTCGAGGCCCTGTCAAAGCGGAACTCCTACACGCTGACCTATACCGACGAAACGCCCGAAGGCTGGCTCGATCCGACGGTGCAACTGTCTTATAACGAACAGGAAATCGACGCCTCCGGGGTCTGGGGCCTCAACACCAGTCTCAGCGGCACCGTCAAGAACGAATGGGCCATCGGGAACGGAACGATCACAGCCGGGTTGGATTTCTTCGATGAAGAAGCCAAAGGCCACAGCCGTGTTCCCGGCTCTCTGACGGGCAAGGAAAAACTCAGGAATTACGGCCTGTTCGTGCAAGCCCGGCAGGATCTGAGCGACCGCGTATCGGTATCCTACGGCGCGCGTTTCGACACGCAGCGGTTCACGGCGGCCAATGGCATGGTGTTCAAGGATAATGGCATGAGCGCCAATGGTGCGGTCGATATCATCCTGTCCGACAACTGGACCCTGAACGCCGGCGCCGCGACCAGCTGGGGCGGGTACGAACTGGGCGAGGCCGCGCTGATCGACCCCACCGCCTGGACCTATGCGGGCTTTACGTCGTCACGCGCGAATTCCGCCCGCGCCGGTCTGCGCTATGCCAGCGGCCCCTGGGAGGTCAGCGGCGCGCTGTTCTATACCGAGGTGAACGATGTCAACGCCGTCCTGCCCACCGCCGGCAATCGCGGCGCGACAAGCGATCTGGTTTCTCAAGGCTTTGACGGGTCCGTTTCCTATCGCGGCGCGCAAGGG